>CANKOI010000041.1 GCA_947484175.1 Deltaproteobacteria bacterium | reverse complement strand
TCGTCGAGGTGGCCGAACTCGTAGCTGAGCGTGCTGGGGTCGGTGCCGAGGTCTTGGAGCGCGTCGAGCAGGGCGTCGTCAACCGGGGCGGGCTGGAGGAAGCCGGACACCTCCACGTCGAGGCGCTCCGCTGCGAGCGCACGGAGCACCGCGGTGGCATGGCGCGCGTCGGGCACGTTCAGTTCGCTCGCGGCGAGCCAGATGCGGCGCACTCCCGCCCCTCGGAGGAGACGGATCTCGCCGACGACCTCGTCGATGGCCCGCGGGCGCACCACGCCGCCCGCGAAGGCACCCTCCACGCAGAAGCTGCACCGCCGGTCGCAGCCGGCGCTCAGCGCGACCGGCACGCGGCCGGCGCGGTGGCGGGCGAGGGTGATCCAGGCGCCGTCGCGGGGGGTGGGGCCGGGCGCTTGGCGAAAGGGGGTGGCGGTCGGCCGAGCGGGGGGCGTAGCCGCGGCGCGGCGGCGACCGCGGCGCCGCACCCGCGAGTCGTCGGGGAGGGCTTCGGGGAAGGGGAGCCCTTGCGCGAGCCCGCGGCCGAGCCGCCAGGCGAGGTCGTCGGCGGCGCCCTCGATGCCGGCGTCGGCGCCGAGCCAGGACAGCGTGCCCTCAGGGCAGGCCGAGTAGCCGGCGCCGCCAAGGAGGGTGGGGAGCCCGCGGGCGCGCGCCAGCGCGACGAGCGGGCGGATCGCGGGCAAGTAGAAGGTGGTATCGAGGTCGTCGGAACCGGTGGCGCCGCGCACCACCAAGGCGTCGTCGAGGTTGCGAACGGAGAACGCGACCAGATCGGGGGGCCACGCCGCGAGGGCGGCACGGAACGCGGGCAGCGCGTGCAGTTCGAGCCAGGGCGAGAACACCCGGGCTTCGCAGCCCGCCATCCGGAAGGCCTGCGCGATCCGCTCGGCGCCGTAGGGGGGCACGGGCGAGGCCGTGACCGCGGGATTGGCGTAGACGAGGAGAACTTTGGGGGGCAGGGGTTCAGCCGGCCGCGAGATGTTCGGCGAGGAAGTCGAGCAGCACGCCCCGAGAGAGCTGCTCGCCGATGCCGCCGGGCCGGATGTCGAAGCCGTGCTCGGCGAAGGGGATCAGCAGCATGCGCACGGTGGCGCCGCGGCTTTCGAGTGCCTCCGCGAGGCGAGTAGTGTTCTCGGGGCGCACGCACTGTTCCCAGAGGCCGTGGATCAGCAGCGTGGGAGGGCGGTCGGCGCGGGCGCGGAAGAGCGGCGAAGCGCGGTCGTACCGCTCGCGCGCGGCAGCGGGCGGGCCGCCCATGTAGAGCTCGGTGGCCGCTACGCCATCGACAACGTCGGGCTCGTAGGGGTTGTCGTGCGCCCATTCGAGGTCGGTGACCCCGTAGATCGAGATCACCGCGCGCAGGGCTGGTACCGGCTGGCCGCAGGCGGGGCCGGCTGTCCAGGCGGCGTCGAGCGCGAGCTGGCCCCCGGCGCTGCGGCCGAGCACCGCGAAGCGGGCAGGGTCGACGTTGAAACGGGCCGACTCGGCGGCGGCGGCCGCGAGGGCGCACCGGATGTCGGTGGTGCCGGTGGGCCAGGGGTCATCGCCGGCGAGGCGGTAACGGACATCGAACACGGTGTACCCGGCCTCGGCCATGGCTGCCGACACATGCGGCACCTCTCCTTTGTCCCCCGACCGCCAACTTCCGCCGTGCACCACGAAGACGGCGGGGTGCGGCCCGGGCCCAGCGCCCTCCCAGATGTCGGCGGAGACGGTGGCTCCCATCGGCACATCAAGTTTTACCGATGGTCTGCCTGTCGGCCCGCCGGTGAGCCAGCTGACGAGGGAAAATCGCTGATCGTTACGCAGGTACTCGGGGATGACGCTCAGCGCCGGAGTCACGCCGACCACGAGGGCCACCGCGCCCGCCACGCTCACCCACCGCTCGCGCGTGAGCAGCACCGCCAAAAGGCCGGTGGCGAAGGCGGCAAGCGACGTTTCGAGTGCTGCGAATCGGGCCAGCCACAGCGGCCAAGAGAACGCAGGCAGCAGCAGGATCGCAGCGTGAAGCACGGAGAACAGCGCGAGCAATCGTGCAGCTCGACGCGCCACCGCTACGGCACCACTTTCCGGATGGAAACCGTGCCGACGCCGGGGTCGAGATCGAGGCAGAGGCGCCCCTGCGTAGCACCGGGTACCGGCTTCACCTCCGCTGAGATGGCCATCCAGTCGGCGCTGCCCTTGCCACGCGCCACCACAACGCGCCCCGTGGGGCCTTTCACCGGCTTCCCGGCGGCGTCGCTCAGCCGCACCGCCGCGCGTACGGGCTTGCCCGTGAAGCCGACCAACTTCCACTCGGCCGACACGGTGACGGGAGCCTTGAGCGGCATCGGGGGGCGACAGGCGGTGACTTCCTCTCCGGGGAGTGCGACCAGTTTGAGGGTGCCGCCTTCGTCGAAGGCGACGGCCGCAACCTGATCACGAGGCGCGATGCCCCAGCCGGCGACCATGGCGGCGCCACCCTTGCCCTTGCCGCCCTTGCCGCGCTTCCCCTCGAGGCCGGGCGGAGCGTTTTCGGCGAGGGGGGCTTCGCCTACGACTGCCTCTAGCGGCGCGATCGCTTCTGGCGGGGAGGCCGCTGGGCCCACCGCAGGCGCGGCGAGCGCCTGAGGGGCCGGCGGCAGGGCAGCGGCGGGCGCGCGGGTATACGCCCAAGCCCCGAGGGCGGCGACGAGCACGACCGCCGCGAGCACCGGAAAGAGCCACGGCGGTACCGCGCTCGGTAGGGCAGGCCGACTCCCGTACAACGAGAGGACCTCCGCCTCCGGGAAGGAGGACCAGGTTTGGATGACCGTGCCGCGGCCGTCGAGCATCAGGCTGTGCGGGCGCGACACCCCGAGCTGGCGGGCCAGTCGCGCCCCCTCGTCGATGAGCACGACGAGGTCTCCGACTTCGGCCACGGGAGCCGAGACCACGGCGACCAGTCGAACGTTGGGGGTGCGGCCGTGGAGGTCGGCCAAGGTGGCCAGCAACGCGGGGTCATCGGTGAAGGTGACCAGCGTCCAAGCGCCGTTTGAATCGGGGGGTACTGGCATCGCCCGAGGCTATGCCGCGCCCCGAAGGGGCGCCAGCAGCTACCGGTCGCGCGCCCGCAGGAGCACCCGGTTGATGCTGCTCGCGAGGTCTTCAAGAGCACCCCAGCGGATGGCGGGCACCACCCGGTCGACGTGATCGTGTAGTGCATGCTCGGTTTCGTCGCGAAGCGCTGCGAGGGGTCGGAGCACCAGCCACCAAGCGCCCGCCACGAGAACGCCGGCAGCGCCGAGCACCACCATGAACGCGGCGAAGGCCCGCAACAGCGGGCTGGTGGCGCTGTCGGCCGCCACATCCGGGTCGTACACCAGCCAGGCCCAGCCCACGATCTTGCGAGCGCCCGACCCCGTTGCGGCCTCGCCCCGCACGGGCGCGAGGATCTCCCAGGTGCCGTCGGCCCCCTCCACCCGCGAGCCGCTCCCGGTGGCGGCGGCGGCGGCCCAGCCGGGGCTGCGCGCAAGGCTCTGGCGGGCGCGCTCGGGGGGGGCCACCACGGTGCCGTTCAGGTCGGTGAGCGCCGCCTGACGTACCCCCGCAGCCTGAAGGACAGAGGCGGTGTCGAGGCTGATGTACCGCTGCGCGGCCAGCGGGTCGCCATTTCGGTTGGCGAGGCCCTCCGCGAGCGCTTCCCCGCGCTGCAGGCTCAGCTCCTCGGCCACGGCGGAGGCATTGCCGAGCTGGGCGCCGAGCCCGCCGAGCGGAGCGCAGACCACGATGCTGCCTGCGAGGAGCAGCACCCCGGCTGCCTGCGCCAGCCACGGGGGGCCGCCCACGGCGGGCGACTCGCCCCCTCCGCGACGCAACGCGGGAATGCGCGTGCTGGCTCGCTGGCCGGTGTCGGAGGCGGTGTGCGGGTCGTCCTGGTACCGAGCGTGGAGCGGCGGCGCCTCGGGGGGCGGCTGGGGGGGCGGAGCGGCGCGGGGGGTGGGGGTGGACAGGGGGGTGCGGTCGTCGACCGGGAGGGTAGGGGCGCGCGGCGGCGGCGCCGACGCGGGGGCGGGGGCGTGCGCGACGAACCCGCCGAAGCTGCCGGTGGCGGGGCCGAAGGGGAGCACCGGCGGCGGCATTCGTGCAGAGGTCTCTGCGGTGGGGTGCTCTTGGAGCAGCGGCGCGGCCGCGACGGCGGGCTTCGGCGGCGCGGGCTTGGGTGCCGGCGCGCCGGCCGGAAACGAATGGGCGTCGATGGTGACGCGGCCCGGGTCGGGCACGACTCGGGCGCCCCCCGAGGGGCGCATCACCGGCATCGGCCCCCGAGGCAGCGGGGTGTCTTCGTGGTCGTTGTCGAGCAGGAGGTCGTCTTCTGCGGTGAGGGGATCGTCGAGATCGAGCTCGAGGTCGCCCGTGGCGACTCCTTCGAGGCGCAAGACGAAGTCGCCCACCTGAACCCGCTGTCCGGGCCGAACCACGATCTCGCTCTGACGTCGGCCCGACTCGTCCACAAGGCCGTTGGCGCTGTCCATGTCCCGAACCAGCACGCTGTCCGTGCCCATGACGGCCACCGCGTGCCGCCGGGACACTCGCTTGCTCGGCAGTCGGATGTCGGCCGCCGGATCCCGCCCCAAGACGTTGGGTCCGGGAACCAGCTCAAAGGGGCCCGCCGGTTCGGGACCTCGGATGACTACGAAGCGCATGGCTGGCACTCCAAGCGGTCGCCGACCGCGGTGGGACCGGCGGCGCCGGCATCCAGTTCGAGAACGCGCCGCGCGCCGCGCACCCAGCGCGTGAACCGCCACGCTGGGAACGCGCTGTACACTGCGAGTACGGTGTCGTCGACATCGAGGAACAGCACGTCGATGGGAAAACGCATGAAGCAGGTGTGGATGGAGCTGCAGGGCTCGATGAACAAGCCCCCGCCTGCGTTTGCGGAGCCGAGCAGGCCCACCGCCCTCTCCCACGCCCCGCTCGCCACCCGCGCCCGTTCGGCGAGCACATGGCTGCGTTCGGCGTTCACCACGCGCACCTCAGCCACCGACCACCGCATCGCCGTAGATGAAGTTCAGGGCGATCGGGCCAAAGATCACGATGAACACCGCCGGCATGATGAAGAGGATCAGGGGGAAGAGCAGCTTGGTGGCAGCGTACGCACCGGCGCGTTCCGCCGCTTGAAAGCGCTGCGTTCGTAAGAGGTCGGACTGCGCACGAAGCACCGGGCCGATGCTCGCGCCGAGGATGTCGGCCTGAATGAGCAGCGCGGCGAAGCTGCGGATCTCCTGCATGTCCACCCGCGTGGCGAGATTGCGGAGGGCGGTTTGCCGGGTGGCGCCCACCTGAATCTCCCGCAGCGTGAACGAGAGCTCGTCCACCAAGGGGCCCTGGCGCGCCTTTTCGCACACCTTGTGCACTCCCGCGATGAAGTCGAGCCCCGCCTCGACCGAGAGCGTGAGCAGGTCCATCACGTAGGGGAGCGCCCGCCGGATGAGCAGCTGCCGCTGGCTCACGAGCCCCGAGAGCCACACATCGGGAAAGAAGGTGCCGAGCACGAAGAGCAACAGGAAGACCGGCACCGGCACGGAAAACCCGAGGATCACGTAGCCAAGCAAGACGCCAAACATCGACGTGAAGAAGACCCCCATCGCGATCTTGTAGGCGATGAACTCGTCCGGGCTCATCAGTCCGGTCATCCCTGCGGCCACGAACTGGCGGTCGATGCGTGCGCGGTAGGGGGGCACGGCGAGGGCGCGCGCAGGGGCCAGAAACAGCGCGTAGAAGGGGCGCAGCGCATGCACCAGCACGGCTTCTTTGGCACCCTCGGCACCACCCGGCAGGGCGCCCGCGGCGGCGGCGGCGGCGAGGTCGCGCGGGATGAGGGCCCGCATGATGCCGAACATGGCTGCCCCGAAGAGCAACGAGAACAGAACGTAGGGGGCTTGGCCGAGCACGCGACGCGCAGTCTACCAGCCGCCGATGTCGAGCACGCCACGGATCGTGTCGGCGCTCACCGATCGGCCCGAAAAAAGCTCGAAAGACCGGGCTCCCTGATGCATCAGCATGCCGATCCCGCGCTGGATGCGTACCCCATGCGCAGCGCAGGCCGCGAGGAGCGGGGGGTCGCTCAGCCAGTAGTTGGCGTCGGTCCACACGGCGCCTTCCGGGCCGCGCGGCAGGTGCGTGACGCTGAACCCGTGGAGGCTGGGCAGGCCGGGACCGGACAGGCAGTTCACCACGAGATTCCAGGGCTCGGCGGCGAAGGCGTCGGGGGAGAGCGGCGCGGCACTCACCCGGAGGGCGGGGAACCGGGCCGCGAGAGTGTCCACGGCAGCCTCGGCGCGGCGGAGGGTGCGATTGAAGAGCCTCACTTCGGCGACACCCGCCCCGGCCAGCGCGGCCGCGATGGCTCGGCCGGTGCCGCCCGCGCCGAGCACCGCGCACCGGCGGCCGGCAACGTCCACGCCCAACTCCTCTCGCAGGGCCGCGAGGTAGCCGGCGCCGTCGGTGTTGTGGCCCACCAGCCGTCCGTCGTCCACCACCACCACATTCACCGCACCTGCGCATGCCGCCGCCTCCGACAGGCCATCGAGCGAGGGAATCACGGCCTCCTTGAAGGGCACGGTGAGGTTGCAGCCGGCGAGCCCGAGCGACCGAATCGCCTCGCCCACCTGGGCGGCGCGCTCGGGTGGGGCGTCGAGCGCTACGTAGACGGCGTCGATGCCGAGGCGGCGAAACAGCTCGTTGTGCATCGCCGGGGAGAGGCTGTGGCGGATGGGGTGCCCGACCAACGCGAAGACTCGGGTACGGCCGGTGATCATGCCAACCTCGCGCGGGCTGCCGCCGCGTCGAGTCGGATCTGGTTGGTGAGCTCAGCGATCGACGCAAACGCCCGTTCGTCACGGAGGCGGGCCACCAGAGAAATCTCGAGCACCTGACCGTAGAGATCGGCGTCGAAGTCGAACAGATGGGCCTCTGCCGAGCGCTCCGTGCCCCCCACCGTGGGCCGGGTACCCAGATTCGCCACACCGGGGATCACCCGCCCGTCGGGAAGGGTTGCGCGAATGGCGTACACCCCTGCTGCCGCCACCATCTCCTCGCGCTGGGCCACGTTCGCCGTGGGAAAGCCGATCGTTCGCCCCCGGGCCTGTCCGCTCACCACCGGCCCGCTGAACGACCACGGCCTCCCGAGCAATTCGGCGGCCGCCGCAACCTCCCCCTTCGCGAGGAGCTTCCGGATCCGCGAGCTCGACACGGGATCTCCGTGCAACTCCACCGCCGGCACCTCGACCAGTTCCAAGGTGGGCGCCATGCGACGGATGAGCGCGACGTCGCCCGACCGCATGGTGCCGAAGCGGAAGTCGTGACCCACGACGAGGGCTCGGGCCCCGAGCCGTTCGATGAGCACGCGGGTGACAAAGGCCTCGGCGGGCAGCGCAGCGAAAGCGGCGGTGAACGGCTCGACCTCCACCCGCGCCACGCCCGCTTCCTGGAGCCGCGCCACACGATTCGGCAGCGTCTGGAGCCGGGCCTGATGGCGCTGGGGCGCCACGACCGCTGTGGGAGCCGGATCGAAGGTGTAGACGACGGGGATGGCGCCGAGCCGCCTCCCGGTAGCGAACAACTCGTCGAGGAGCGCCCGATGGCCGAGGTGCACGCCGTCGAAGTTGCCGATGGCAACGACGCTGTCGGTTGGCCTCAGGCGCGGATCGGTCTCGGACAAGCGAGCGCTGCTAACGTGCTGCTGCCTGCTCAGCGGCGCAGGCGGCGCCAGCGCAGCGCGCCTACGGCGAGCCCGACGACGAGGGCGGTGCTACCGCCGAAGCAGCCGCGCTCGATGGGCGGCGGGGCCTCGCCGCCGTCTACGGGGCAGAAGTCCGTACCGTCGGGATTGGGGTTCTCACCCGCGGCGAGCTGCTCCACGTCGTTCTGCCCGTCCCCATCTACGTCCGCCGCGGCGCCCTGGGCCAAGAGCGCATCGAGCGCGACGCCGAGGGTCGTGGGATCACTCGTGACGAGCCCTTCGGCGACGAGCGACAGCGCGAAGGGCTGCGTTGCGGTGCCGGTGCCGCCGGCAGGGGAGGTGTGGCAGAGCAGGCAGGTGGCGAAGCACTCCATGCCGAGGTGGGTGTTCGCTTCCCCCGGAAAGCTGGAAGTGGCGAACGCGAGGCCGATGCTCAGGAGGGCGCCCATGGTGGCCTCATAGATAGGCGTGGAGCTGGGCCAGCGCCATCGGCTGGGGCTCCGCGCCGGGGGTGCAGTAGAGGGTGCCGTACATCACGTCGGCCCTCAGGTCTACGTGGGGGGCGAAGAACCAGAGTGCGGTGAAGGTGCCGCGGAGCGTGGTAGCGTCGGTGTCGGCGTGGTCGTTGTCGCACCACTCTCCGGTACCTCGGAGGTGGAGGCCCCGCGTGGGCTCGGTATCCACCTGCAAGAAGCCGACGGTGCCGAGCTGCGCGGGGTTGTCGTCGAGCTCTGACACGGTGGCGTTGACCTCCGCGAGCAGCCGCACGGCCTCGAGCGGCGCGTACCGAGCGAACGCGCCGTGCGCTTGGCGAAGCCGCGGGGCCGCGTAGTCGATGTCGAGCTCTGCGCTGGTCACCAGCGACGACACGCCCACCTCCATCGTATTGGACGCGGCAACCGCGAACAGCAGCGAGTAGCCGCGCTCCCGGTAGTCGTCCGGTGCGATCTGCAGGTTGCCCGCGATGCCCATCAGCTCCGCGCGAATCTTGCCGCGGGTGTAGGTGGCGTCGAGCCCCAGTTGCTGATCGTCGTTGCTGGTGGTGCGCGTGGCCGTGCGCGCGAAGAGGATGTGTTCCTCCGTGCGGATGCCGTACGGCAACGACAGCCGCCCGGCACGCAGCAGCGTGCCCTTCGCCACGTCGTAGCCGAGCCAGTGCTCGCGCGAGACGACGTTGCCGCCGGTGGCATTGTTCGTCAACCAAGCGAGGTCGGCGCCTTCACTCACATAGCCGAGGCTGCCATAGGCCCGAACCCCCGAGAGGTTCACGTGGGCCCGCATGTCGGCCTGCATCAACAAGAAGCGGAAGTTGCCCGGCTGCGGGATGAAGAGGCCGCGCACGTCGCCCTGAAGCTGGAGCTGCTTCGGCAGCGGAACGCCGAAGGCGAAGTCCTTGATCGGGCCCGGGTCTTCGACGCCCGCCCCGTAGGTCGTTCGCATGAAAATCTCGGCCTGGCCTCGACCGTAATCGGTGAGCGCGCTGCCCCCCGAAGGGTCGGTGTGGCACTGGGCGCAAGCGGTGTAGCCGTGGCCGATCATGAATGGATATGCGAGCGCAGGCTTCGCGAAGAGCCCGACGATCAACAGGAACAGCGCACCAAGTCCGGTCCTCAAGGGGCGTCGACCAAGTACAGCACGGCTTTGGCCGACTGTTTCGCATCGACCGTGATTCCGAGGTAGTTCGGAACCTCGATGCCGTGGTCGTTGGTGTTGTAGTCAAAGCTGCCGGTGCACTTCCAACCCTGCTTCGTCTTCTGTACTTCGTAGGTCATCTTTATGGGTTTGGTGATGCTCTTCGCGGTGAATTGAGCTTCGAGGGTGCCGTTCGCCTTCTGGCCCACCTCGGTGGGCCAGGCGATGGCGGCCTTGGCGAAGGAGAGCACCGCGTGGGGGTGCGTTTCGGTGTGGAGGAACTTGGAGCGCAGGTGTTCGTCGCGGAGGTCGATCCCCGTCTTCACGGTGTTCATGTCCACGGTGAACGTGAGGTTCGTGCCGTCGTCGGCGACAGTCAGCGCCTCGGTCTTGGCGTCGATGTCGAGCGCGCCGGGCTCGCCGTTGGCCTTGAACCCCACTTTGGGTTTAGCGATCGAGGTGTCGAGCTTCATGCCGGCGAAGGCGGTCGAAGGGAGGAACAGGAGGAGAGCGGCGGCCGCAGCCGAGCGGAGGGGGGTCATGGTCAGGCTCCTCGAGGGAGGGGTAGAAAAAGCCACGTTGGCGAACGGTCGATAATCTATACCCCTCGGGAGCGGTTCGCCATCCGCTCGCGCGCCGGCGGGCGTGCATCCGAGCCATGGCCCCTTGTAGTGTGCAACGATACGTCCGGTCCATCCCTATGTCGTGCATCCTTCCCCTCGTGCTCTTCGGCTCGCTCGCCCGCGCGGCGGAGGAGTCCGACTCTCCGGCCGAGCCGGCCCCCGGCGCCCCCGCCGAGCCGGCCCCCGGCGCCCCCGCCGAGCCGGCCCCCGGCACCCCTGCCGAGCCGGCACCCGCTGCGCCGCTCCCCCCTCCCGACCTCTCTACGGCCGTGCGCGCGCCCACGATCGACAAGAAAGAGCTGCGGCGGCTCAAGCCGAGCCCCTTCCATCTCCCCGCCCACCCGCGCGCGCAGGTCGACTTTACCGCGTACACCCTTGAATTCGGGGAGGTGAAGCTCGGCGTGAGCAACATCACGGTGGGCATTATCCCCCACGTGCAGGCAGGCACCTCGGTGCTCCTCGACGTGCTGGGCATCCCCAACGTTCAGGCCAAGGTACACGTCACCGAAAAGGGCCCGTGGGACCTTGCCGGGTGGGTGGAATACGACCGCCTCGTCCGCTCCGACTTCGACGCCACCTTGCTCACGGGCGGCGGCATCTTCTCGTACCAAGCGGCGCCGCCCCTCGGGCTTCACCTCGGCGCCAGCTACACCAGCGGCGAGATTTCGGGCGACATCTCGCTCGACACCATCGACCAGCTCCTGTGGTTCCTCGACAGCGGTGCCGAGGCCGTTCCTGATCACGGCGGCTCCCAACTGAAGGTGCAAACGGTGAACGCGCGCCTCGCGGCCGACATCCGCTTCAACCGTCGAGATGCAATCGTGTTCCAGGCCTCGGGAACAATCCACTCCAAACTGGACCGCGACGAAGCCCTCTTCGTGCCCAGCTTCCTCGGGCTCGAGGACGCCATGGAGCTCGATGGCTTCGTGAACCCCTTCGAGGCGGGAATGGCCAGCGTTGCCTGGCAATTCACCTGGGAGAATTGGGAGGCGCGGGTGGGGGCGGGGCTCTCGAGCATTCCGGGTGCCTGGATCCTGAACACGTGGGAGCTCAGCTACCGATTTGGCGGTCCCACGCGGGGCCGCGAGGGGCGCATGCTCGAAACGTGGGAGAAGAACGCCGACGACCTCGATGCGGCAGCGCCCCCTCCCGCGCCGTTGCCCGCTCCGCCGGTTCCTAAGCCGTAAGCCCCACACGGCGGCGTGCGTCCACGCAGTTCGCGCCGCCCCGCTCGAAGTTGCGGCAGGTGCGCGGGCGGTCGGTGTACGCGGAGCAGCGGTAGTCGGGACCGAGGCAGGCACAGCGGTTGCCGGCGCGCAGCACCTGCAGGCGGCCGTCCGTGCGGTGGAGCAGCTCGGGGTGAAGCCGCACGAAGGGGTCGCGGGGCCCCACCTCCACGGTGTGGTAGGCCTCGCGGCAGCAGGCGCCGCACTCCAGACACTTGAGGTCGGCATCACGGGTGTGGGCGGGGCACGCAGGGGTGTCCGCTCGCACGGAGGTGCCGCCGTGGCGCAGGCAACGGTCGCGCCGGCGGCCGGGTTTGCGCCACACACAACTCCCGCATGTTTGACTGTCCGGAGTCACCACGTCGGCCAGCCACCGTTCGCCTGCACCCGGATCCACTCGCCCACTACGCCCGCGGGCAGGCCCGTGGCCAGAATCCGCCGCACCTCCGCAAACTGTGTCCATCCCCCGGCAACCGAGCCGCCCCGCGACCAGCCGTTCGGCTCTCGGGCCAACGGGAACGCGTTGAGGGGATGCACGCCGGGAAGGGTGACGTAGACGAAGGCGCTCTCGCCCGCCCAGTCGCGGCCGGGGCCGCTCTGGGTGGCGCGGAAGGTGTCGCCATCGAGCCAGAGGGGCACGTCGTGGGTGGGGGTGCCGGGGTCGGTTCCGGCCCAGCCCATGCCGATCGCCGGGATGCCGAGGGCTTGGAGCTGCCAGATGGCGAGGCTCGTGGCCACCGCGCAGTCGCCCACATAGCCGCCCCTCTCGGCGAGCAAGCGCAGCTGGAGGGATGCGCTCACCCCCTCGGAGCGGGGCACCGCGACGCCGTCGACGGTGGTGAGGATCGCGGCGGGGCCTTGCTCGGTGCGCCACTCGTCGCACGTGGAGCGGGGGAGGCTGCTGCCCCTGCAGAGCGCCGACATCAGCGCATCGTTGGTGCGGTAGCGCAGGCGCGACCAGATGGCCGCATCGAGCTTGTCGGCGGCTGCGCCGGGCGTGGGGGCCACTTCGGCGAGGTCTCGCAGCGCGTGGAGCTGGGCGACCGAGGGGATGAGGTACCGGTACCGCTCGGGCGACAACAGCTCGGCCTGACCCGCGAGGCTGAGCGCGCCGTAGGCGACGGTCTGTGCGGCCGGCCAGGCCCACACCAGCTTGCCCAACGCTCCGGCGTCTGCCAACCTCCACTCCGCACCGCGACTGGCCAGCCAACTGTCGAGAGCAACGCCGTACCGGTACCAGGCGAGCACATCCGCATCGAGCAGCGGCTGGGCCTCGGGGGAGAGCTTCGCACGCAGCGTTCCGAAGCCGATGGCGAGGGCAGCGGCGAGGTCAGGGTCCTCCATCGCGGTTTCGGCCTCCAGCAGCTCGAAGAGCCGCTCCGCATCGCGGGGCGCCACGCCGAGGAAGCCGGCAGGGCCCACGTCGAGCACCGTTCCGTCGAACGACTTCACTCCGGCTACGACGGCGCCCGCGTGATCGGGGTCGAAGCGGTCGCTGGCGGCGAGGTCAATATCGAACCAGACGGCCCCGTCGTGCACCTCGGGAAGCGGCTGTCCGGCGAGGAAGGGCGTGGAGCCGCGGCCGTCGAGGGTGGCCTCGCGTGACCAGCCGCGGCCGAATCCCAACCGCAGGTCGGCCGCCGGCCCCGCACGGGTATCGAGGTCGAGCCAGGCCCCGTTCTCTTCGACACCCACGCCACGCACGTTTCCGACCAGTCGGGTGCCCTCCAGCCACACCTCGGCGCTGACCAGGTCGACCCGGACGTCCTCGCCGGTGCGGTCGGGGTAGGGGCCGCGGGGCTCGATGGGGCTGAGCAGCGCCCGCAGCGCGGGATCGACCCGTTCGATGGCAGCGGTCGGGAGGGGCGCCACCTCTGCCGCGAGCGCCAGGGTGGGCAACAGCACGGCCAGCAGCGACACCACGAGGGCGAGGCCGGCGGCGCGCAGCGGGTGGAGGGGATCGTCCACGCTCATAGGGTATGCACTCGGCGTGCCAGCCGCAGCCCGCCGGTCCACACGCGACTTTTCATCACGAACCCGGCGCGGGATAACAGCGAAGCCATGCGCGTGACCGTCTACGGAATTCCGAGCTGTGGCACCGTGAAGAAGGCGCTCGCCGCCCTGCGAGAAGCGGGCCGCGAAGTTGACTTCATCGACCTTCGGCAGGCGCCGCCAGAGCGCGCGCGGGTGGTGCGCTGGGTGCAGAAGTTTGGCACACGGGCGATGCGGAACCTGAGCGGCGGCAGCTACCGTGCGCTCGGTCCGGAGCGGGAGGTGTGGTCGGACGAGGCGTGGATCGCGGCATTCGTGTCCGACCCGATGCTGCTGAAGCGGCCCATCGTGGAGCGGGGCGGGGTGCCTATCCTCGTGGGCTGGAACCACTCAGAGTCGGAGATCGCTGCTGCTTTCGGGTAGTGGGCGACAATCGGCATAAGGCGTCGAATGGACGCATTCCTCCTCTCCCTCCTGCACTTCAACATCCAGAATTGCCCTGGGTCGACCGAGGGCGACGCCAGCGTGCAGGACGAGATCATCGCGGAGTCGTTTGAGCCGGTGTTGGCGATGCTGGAGCGGCACCCCACCTGGCACATGAACATCGAGATGCAGGCCTACATGGTGGAGATTCTGGCGGGCCGGCACGGGGAGGTGCTCGACCGGCTGCGTGCGCTCGCGGAGGCGGGGCAGGTGGAGCTCGTGAGCTTCCAGTTCAGCGACCAGTTGCTGTTGGCGTATCCGTGGCGCGACCAGCAAAAGTCGTTGGAGCTGACGGCTGAAATCTTCGACGAGTACGATCTGCCGCTCTCCGACGTGGCCTTTGCCGCCGAAGGGCAGTTCGGCGAGGGAATGCTGAAGCGCATGCCCGAGTTCGGCTACCACACCGCCGTGCTCCCCCAGGCCCTCGCGGGAGAGTGGTGGGGGGCGGACTCGTCGCTGGCAACCTGGCGCTACGACGACGCGGTGCGGGTGGTCATCGGCGGCGGTAGCTACGATGCGGGCACGTACCGGCTGGACTGGGACTTCTTCGGCGACGGCGAGGGCTACGCGACGGGCGGCCGAGACTGCACCCTCGGTTCGGACTTCGTCACCGACGAGGAAGCGCTCGCGCGGCAGGAGGCGGCGTTGGTGGCGAAGGAGGAGGCGGGTGCCAGCCTCGTCACCATCGGGGAGTTCATGGCCGCGCACGGCGCCGACCTCTCGGAGGAGTTGCCGGCCGTGGTGGACGGTACCTGGGAGCCGACCGAGACCGAAAACTTCGGGGCTTGGATGGGGGGAGGCGGAGACTTTGCGGAGGACGATGACGGGGTGCTGGTCGCCAATGTTCGCGCCCGACACCAGCTGGCCGCGGCGGAGCAAGTCGGTGACGCCGATCCCGACTTGCTCAACGAGGCGTGGCGTGAACTTCTCCTCGGCGAGGTGAGTGACGCCACCGGCCCGAGCCCCCTCCCGACCGAGGTTGCCTACGGGAAGGATCACGCTGGGGAGGCCTATGCGCTCGCTCAGGAGGCCGTTGCGCTGTCTTGTGTCGAGCGGGGAGCGAACTGGCTCCTCGTCGACATTGCGACCGGTCGGGTGACACCGAACGGCACCGTGGAGCCGGCCGGCGGCGAGGCGGTGGTGGCCCCCTTCGAGGTGACCTTCTCCGGGCGCACCGGCACGGCCGCCTTCACCACCTCCGACCAGTCCGACGTGACCAACCTCACCGTGACCGTCGATGCCGGCGCAGACTCCTTTGTGGTGACCTTCCCCTGGGACGGGGAGCAGATCAGCACCATCCCAGGCCTGGGCACGGAGGTGATCGACATCGCGGCGGAGCCCACCCACGCCGACCCGATCAGCCTCCCCCTGTCCCTTGGCCTGCTCCGCCTCTCGGAAGGGGTGTGGCTCGTGAAGCACACCGCCACGACCCATCTCGCGGCGCGTTTCTCCACGGGCGCAGACACGGTGAGCTTTCGGGACGAGACCGGGAGCGCGGACCGCCGAGTCTCCTCCTGGAAGGTCGTGGTGGGGGACGCGACGCGCGCCGCCAAGGTGGCCGTCGCGCTCAACGACACCCCGGTCGTGCAGCTCTCCTGCCCGCCCGGGCCGATGACGGCTGACCTTCCGTGTGGCTGCGCTTCGGGGGGTGCGGGTGCCGCGGGGATCGGGCTGCTCCTCGCTGGGGCGGCGCTGGGGCGGAGGCTGCGCTAACGATCAGGTCGCCGGCGCGCGGGTGAGGAAGTCCACGAGATCGAGCTTGGTGAGCACTCCGCGCACACTGCGGTCCGCATCCACGACCACGGCCACGAGGCCCTCGGCGAAGAGCGACGTGAGCACCGAGGCCTCATCGTCTTCCCGGACCGTCCGAACGTTCCGGAACATCACCTCGGCAACCTTGCTTCGCAGGCTCGCGCGCCCGTCCACCAGCTTTCCGAGCACGTCGGTTTCCGTGATGATCCCAGCGAGGCGGCCTTCGTCCAACACCGGGAGCTGGCTGATGCCGCGGGCCTTCATGATCCGCACGGCGTCGGCCACCGTCGTCTTGGGTCCGGTCGTGACGAGCTCATGGCGTGGAAGGGCACGCAACAGCTCCCCCACCGTCGCCGTCTCCCAACTGCGTTCGAAGAACCCGTTCTGACGCATCCAGCCGTCGTCGACGAACTTCGTCATGTAGTTCCGCACAGAGTCGGCCGCGAGGGTGACGATCCGTTTGTTCGGACCGTACTTCTTGGCGATCTCCACGGCCGCCCACACCGCGGAGCCGGCGCTGCCGCCGACGAGCAGCCCCTCCTTGCGGATCAGGCGTCGGGCCATCTGGAAGCTCTGCCGGTCCTCCGTCTTGATCCACTCGTCCACCAGTCCGGTTTCGAGCACGTCGGGAATGAAGTCGTAGCCGATGCCCTCCACCTTGTAGCTGCCGATGGGGCCGGGGCCGGCCAGGATGCTCCCGACCGGGTCGACGCCGATGATCTTGACGCCGGGAATCGCCTCTTTCACGCGGCGCGCGGTGCCGGTGAGGGTGCCGCCCGTGCCCGCGGTGAGCACGAGGTAGTCGAGGCGCCCGCCCGTCTGCTCCACGATCTCTCGGCCGGTGCCGTGGTAGTGCGCGAGCGGGTTGTCCGGGTTGGCATACTGGTTGAGGATGTGGGCGTTGGGGAGCACACTCTGGAGCTGCTTCGCCACGCCGATGTGGCTCTCGGGTGCATCCCACGCCGCCTCGGTGGGAGTGCGGATGATCTCGGCGCCGAGGGCCTCCAGCACCACCTGCTTCTCCCGGCTCATCTTCTCCGGCATCGTGATGACCATGCGGTAGCCGCGCACCGCCGCTGCGAGCGCCATGCCGATACCGGTGTTGCCGCTGGTGGGCTCGATGAGCGTGTCGCCGGGCTTGATGCGCCCCGACTTCTCGGCCTCCAGCACCATCCTCCGCCCGATTCGGTCCTTCACGGAGCCGCCCGCGTTGAGGTACTCGCACTTCACGAGGATCTCGCAGCCCGTTTCGCGGCCCACGGAGTTCAGGCGCACCAACGGGGTTTCGCCGATGGCGTCGAGGATGGAGTCGTAGATCTGGGGCATTGGCGGCGCTCTGGCGGGCGAGCGCGTAACGTGGGCTACGATTCGCGGCACGGGGGAAGGAGCGGCTATGCTCTGGCATGCTCTGGCTCCTCGCCTGTATCGATTTTCAGGTGGCGTCGGAACCGGCTGCGCCGGAGGCAGGCGACCTCGTGGTCGCTCCCGAGGCGGTCGCGATCGAGGGTGTTTGCGGCACCGAGTCCAGCGATGTGGTGCTCCAGAACCGCGGCGGCTCGGCGTTGACGTTGTTTGAGGTCGCAGTCGCGGGCGAGGGGTGGACGGTTCGGGAACCAAGCATGCCGGCCACGATTGCGCCGGGGCAGGCTGTGAATGTGGAGGTGGAAGGCAGCGCTGGGCTCGCCACGCTCACGCTCACAACGGACGACAAGGACACGCCCATCGTCACGGTCCCCCTCTCCGCCACCGCGAACCTGCCGCCTGTGGTGTACATCACGGCGCCCTACGAGGGGCAGGTGCTCGACCCGGAGGTAGCGTTCACCTTGGCGGCGGTGGTCTCCGATCCCGAGAGTCCCTCGGAAGCGCTCACCGCGGAGTGGCGCTCCAACCGGCTCGGACACCTGCTGCTCGACGCCCCCGGCGCGGACGGCAAGGTGGAGACGGAGTGGCCCGACGAGCTGCGAGTGCCGGGGCCGGTGGTGCTGGAGCTGCTGCTCACCGACCCCTGCGGAGCCATCGGGGAGAACTCCATGTTCGCCTGCCAGAACGGGGCGTGGACGGTGCAGGCGCTCGCCGCCGACGTCTGGCGCACGCTGGGCGACGCGCAGGTCGATCAGACGGCGGCCACGGCCACGCTCGGCCCCGGCGTGGGAGGGGCGTTCGACGCCTACCTCACCTTTGACGCGGACCTCTTCGAGGCGGAATTCGCCGTGACCGGGAGCGGCGCTGGCTTCGCTTTCGTGCTGCTCGATCCGGCGCGGGCAGACGGCTGGCTGGGGGCCGATGGCTGCGGGCTCGGGGTGGGCGCCGCCGCGTGCGAGGGCCCCGGGTTGCCCGGATGGGCGGTGGTGGTGGACACCGAGGCGGGGGACGGCAACGATTGCGGCGAGGTGCCCACGATCGCGCTGGTCGTCGATGGCGACTTCGGCACGCCGCTCGCCTGCGCCTCGCTCCCCGCCCCCTTCGGCGGCGGCACGCTGCGCCTGAGCGCCGAGGCGGGTGCGGTGCACGCGGAGCTCGACGGCGCCTTGGTTCTCGACGCCGCGCTTCCGGAGGGCGTGGGCGGAACGGCCTACGCCGGCTTCACGGGCGTGGGTGGGTGGCTGTTCGAGGAGCTCACCTTGACGGACAGCCGCTGCGACCCGCCGTAGAGGCGCCGCGCCGGCATCACGGGCAGTTCGTGCAGTCCAAACGGGCCTCGAACGTGGCGTCGACCGTGAGCAGCGCCCACACCGCCGCCGCGCTGCCTTGGAGTGCGAGGGTCTGCGTGTCGGTGCGATCGTACTCGGCGAACGCCACCGACCAGGAGCTCAGCCCGTCAGAGTCGTAGCGCCACGGGACCGCATCGCTCCCCGTCCAGGTGAAGCTCACCCCGTCGTCGGGGGTAGCCCACGAGCCGGCATGGCCGTTGGTCCACTGCAGAAGGAAGGAGCCGAGCTCGCCAGCGCAGCTCAGGTGGCCCGCGGTGTTGCCGAGCGCGTCATCGAAGCTGGCATCGAAATGCCCGGGTTGGTCCTGCCCGCAGTCCAGCGCCTGCGAGGGTCCGTCGCCGCGGGTGACCTCCACGTGAACGGTGTCGTCGGCGGCGCCGGTGTCGCCCGAATCGTCCGCCCCTCCCGAATCGCCCGTGTCCGCTGCGCTGTCTCCGGTCTCCCCAGAATCCGCCCCCGCGCTGCCACTATCGACGTCGCCCGCGGGGCCGCTCTCCCCGAGGCACGCCAGCAGCAGCCAGACCAAGCCTACTCGCAGTAGACGTCGGTGTAGACGTCTTCGTTGTTCAGTTCGTCGCACTCCGTCACGGTGTCCGTCCCGTCCACCTTGATCTTGAAGCCGTACACCCCCACGTCCTGGGGCAGCAGGTCTACTTCCTGACCCACCAGCCGCTCGCCCGCGAGGAGGTCGGTGGTGACCGTGATCGAGGCCACCTCTACGTCGCTTGTTCCGTAGCTGTAGACCTTCACCACGAAGTCGGTGGTGACGTCGGCGCCGCCCTGGTTCGAAACCTGGAACGCCAGCTTCACCTCGCCGTACACACAGTCGCTGGCCGACACGCACACGTCGGTGATCGATGCGACGAGGTCGGGCGTGGAAGGGTCGTCGGCCGCGATGCGGGACCGGTACACGTTGTACTTGGTCCAATAGGGGTCGGGCGAGGTGGGAACGCTGCCGTCGGCGTTCACGTTGCTGATGGCAAAGTCGTGGATTGCCCAGGTGCTGCCTGCCGCTGGCCAGCCCCCGCCGTCGTGCTCGATCACCTTGAGCACGCCCCACGGCGCGCCGTAATTCGAGACGTACGCGATCTCTCCGTGCCCGTCGGCGTCCATGTCGGCGATGGTCGGGTACTCGAACACGGTGCCGGACCGATGCTGATTGTCGACGTAGTTCTCAACCCCCGTTGCGCCGTCGAAGATGGTGAACGTCGTCTGGTCGGCGAAGAGCACCTCCAGAGCACCGTCGCCGTTCACGTCCCAGCCTGAGCACCCCGCCAGGCCGGAGGTGTCGTCGATCGGCTGCGACCACATGGCGCTGCCGTCGAGGTGGTAGGCCACGAGCGTTTGGTAAGAAGGCCACGCCACGTCGCTCTCGCCGTCACCGTCGAAGTCGCCCACGCAGGGGGGCCCCGGGTGGGTGGTGCTGCCGTAGTTGCGCCGGTAGATGTTCGTGCCGTCGTCGTCCCAGAGCGTCCATTGGTCGCCGACGAAGCCGATCTCGGCCTCCGGGTCGGAGTCGCCCTGCACAATCACGGGCCAGAAGCCGTAGCTGCCCGCCTCGCCGGTAGACCAGAGCAGGCTGCCGTCGCTGTCGTAGGCGTTGCCGCCCATGTAGATTTCCTGATCGCCGTCGAGGTCGGCGTCGGCAACCGCCGCGATCCGGTAGGGGTTGGCGACGGAGTTGTTCAGGCTGAACTCCACGCTGCCGTCTTCACCGTTGAGCACGAGGTCGTCGGCGATCACCTCGGGGTTGCCGTCGCCATCGAGGTCGGCAACGCTCACGAGCGGGTAGCTGGTGCTAGTGGGCGAGCGGGAAGCCGTCCACTTCAGCGTGCCATCGCCTTCCAGGGCGATCGGTCGCGCCGACTGGTCGTAGCCCACCACATCGGGGTAGCCATCGCTGTCGATGTCGGCGATGAGCGCGGCGCCCGTCGTGGAGGTGTTGGCGTAGGACCACTTCTCCCGGCCCGTGGCCCCGTCGATCGCCACGAGGTAGCCACGCGAACCGAAGGCGCTGATCACCACCTCGGGGGAGTCGTCTTCGTCGATGGTGCCGTCGCCGTTGTCGTCGTCGAGGTTGCCGATGACCGGCTGCGCATAGGAGTTGGTGGCGCTCGAGTCGGCCGCGGGCGCGCTGAACGTCCACTTCGTCTTCACATTCCACGGGTCGGTCACCTCGGCGCCGCCCCCGCCGCCGCTCTCCCCGAGGCAGGCCTCGTCGATCGTGATGGTGCCTGCGTCGCCCGGGACGAGCGCGGGGCACTCCGAGTCGAGGCAGTCCAGCAGGCCATCGCCGTCGGTGTCGGGGAAGCCTTCGTCCACCTCGCCGTCGCCGTCGTTGTCGAACCCGTCGCACACTTCATCGGTCGGCTCTTCGTTGCCCGTTTCGGTACCGGGCGGCTGCCAATCGCTCGACGTGTCGAAATCTTCGGTTTTCTCGTTCCCCGAGGCGAGGCTGTTGTCGAGTTCGCAGGCAGCCAGCAGCAGCACGACAGGCAGAAGACGCCCGGGGACTCCGGATGGCGGGCATGGTAGCCGACACCGGGGGCGGCGGCTATCGGCGCGACGGTGCAACTTGACGCGGTTAGCGCACCTCGATGTGGCTTCTCCTCCTCGCCTGCGCTGAAGAGCCGACGGAGCGCGTGGAGTCCGACGCGGGCGGGGCAGACCAGTTCGGGGGCGCCAGCGCTGTGCGTGTGGAGTCGCCGACCAATGGCGAAACGGTGCCCACGAGCTTTGTGGTGCGCTACCGGGCTGGCCGCAGCGTCGCCTCCCTTGCTCTCGCGGCCGACGGCGCCACCGTTGCGGCCGTCGACGAGTTGGAGGAGAACGAAGGGGAGTTCGTGGTCACCCTGGCGGAAGGGAAAGTCGACCTGCTCCTGTCCGGCTACGATGCCGAGGGGAGCCTGCTCAGCGAGGATGGGCTCACGGTGCGCGTGAGCGATGGCGAGGAGTGGGTGTCGATCACGTCCCCGGCCGACGGTGCCAACGTGGCGAACCCCGTGACCTTCACCGTTGCGAGCGGCAGCGAGATTTCCAGCGTCGAGCTGTTGGCGGACGGTTGGCCCATCGGCACGGTCGACACCACGGGCGACGGCGAGGGCCAGCTCACCTACTCCTTCTCGGGCACGGGCTACGCGCGCGAAATCACCGCGCAGTCGGCCGACGGCACAGCGAGCGACACCCTCTCGATCACCGTGGAGCCCGAAGAAACGCCGACGGTGTCGAACTTCAATGAGCTGGTGTTGACGTACCTCGCCACCTACCCGACCGACGGCAGCAACGGGTACTATTGGCCCTCTGGCTCGGACTGGGCGGGAACGACACGCGACATTTGGTACCAGGACGTGCTGGTGGCCGAAGGCGACCCGCAGGGGCGCTGCTACTGCGTAGGGCTCACCTGGGAGGTGTACATGCGCGCGTGGGAAGAGGTGGACCGCACGACGGGCGGCGACGGGTCGATCAACGGCCTCTCCGTCGACGATCTCTACACCTTTCGTGTGGACTGGTTCGTGCGCGAAGTGGACGGCGCCGGCCCCAGCGTGGCGATGGAGAACTACGGCGTGGGCGAGGAGATCACCGACCCCTCAAAACTCCTTCCCGGCGATTTCCTCCAATTCTGGCGCCACAGCGGGAGTGGCCACAACGTCGTGTTCATCGACTGGGTGAAGGCGGGCGGAGAGATCGTGGGGGTGGAGTACTGGTCCACCCAGAGCAGCACCGACGGCGTGGGCTACAACAGCGAGTCCTTCGGGTCGTCGGGGTCGAGCATCGACCCCAACCTGATCTACGCGGGCCGCGGGTGGATGCCGCCGGAGTGGGAGGCGTGGCGCTAGGCCGGAAACAGCGAGCGCATGTGCACGAAATAATGCTCCTCCCAGCCCTTTCGATACGTCGCGCCCGTTTCGAAGGGGAGATCGCTGTGCTTCAGGTGGAGTCGAGTCCCCGCCTCGTGCGCCTCGAAAGTCAGATCGAGCACACTGTCCGCGTCGGTGGCGGCAAAGTCGGCGGTGCGCCAGCTCTGGAGGATGCGTAGGCCTGGCTCCAGTCGCAGGTTACGACCCTCGATGTAGCCATTCCAGCAGCTGTACATCTCGCCCTCCCGGTCGTTCACGATCGCCTCCGCTCCGTCGGTGAAGCGGCCATGGTGAACGGGATCCAGCCACATCTTCCACAACGAAGCGGGAGAAACGGCGAGGAGTAGTTCGAGTTGGAGGGTTTCTCGGGGGCGTGGCGGCATGGGCGGAGTCTAATGGAGTCGGGATTCTTGGCGCCGGGTTAGCCCGGGGGGATGCTCATCTTCCTTTCGCTCGCGTCGGCCGCTTCGCTCGACAACCTCGAGATCGGGGGGCCGTGGGGCTCGCCCACCAGCACCGATGGCACCGCAGGATGGTGGAATCCAGCAGGGTTTGCGGTGGGCCAAGGCACCCGCCTCGATCTGGAGCTGGCCTACGAAGACGCCACCATCAACTTCGAACGGTCCGACCCCAACGGGGGCGCCGACGTGTACCACCTGAGCGGCGCGCCCCCCTTTCTCGGCCTGGCCTCCGATGTGGGCAAGGTGGGCCCCGGCAACCTCGGCGTGGGCCTCGTGTTCGCGCTTCCGTTCATCCGGGGCGGGATGGAGACCACCCCACCCGGCAGCGGCCACTACGCCATGATCGACGGCGACTCCAAGGCGATGTGGATCGGGGCGGGCGTGGCCTACGACGTGCAGAACATCGTGAGCATCGGGGTGACAGGGGCGGTGGTGCACAGCACGTGGGCCGCCGAGGTCGACCAGGACACCATGCCCGACCTGTACCAGGCTGTGCGGGAGAACAGCGGTCAGGCCATCGCCGACTCGCTCGGCTACACCAACGACAGCCTCGAAGATCCCGCCTACAGCGCGCATCTCGACTTCGGCGGCGAAGAGGGCGGCATCGGCGGCAAGGGAGAGCTCACGGCGGACGCCTTCTCCTTCGCGGCCGGCATCCTGGTACACCCCAGCGACCGGTTCGCCATCGGCGTCACGTACGTTCACTCCGCCGAGATCGAAAACACCGGCGAGGTGATCATCGACTTCGAGTGCCCGCCCGACACCGACGGGCTCGGTCGAGCCATCGCCAGCTCCCACGGCGTGTGCAACACCCGCGTGACCGGCGAAGGCTACGTCGGCTACACGCTGCCCCGGCGCGTTCACGGCGGCGTGATGTTCAAGCCCGTGGAGCCGCTGCGCCTCGAAGTGATGGGTGGGTGGGTGCAGTGGAGCCAGTACGACGACTTCCACATCAAGATCTCCAACACGGACGTTGCGGGTGCGAGCGAGACCGCTACCACCGAAGCGAAAGCGCTCGTGGAGCAAACGAGGGACTGGGCACGCGAGAACGAAGACACGTTCTGGGTGGCGGTAGACGGCAAGGTGAAGGTCGGCAACCAGTGGACCTTCGGTGGGCGTTATTGGTTCGACCACCACGCCGTGCCCGATGTGGCCCTCTCCACGAACAACTGGGACGCCGACGAACACTTGGTTTCCGGGCTGGTCGCGTTCAAACCGGTGAAGTTCTTCGAGGTGGGGCTGTCGTTCACGCAACACTTCGTGGGCGAACGAGTGGTCACCGACAGCGGATATTCCAATACGCTGGACGTCGAGTCGGTGAGCGATCGCTGGCGGTACCCGCACAGCAACGGCACCTACAGCGGCACGATCTCAAGGGTGGGGCTTCAGCTCCGGGGGACGTTCGGCGGGGGGTAGGGGGCCGTCAGGGCGCCGGTTCCGCCGCCGCCTCCGCCGGCGCCGCCCCTTCGACTGCCGCCGGTTCCGCCGCCCCTGCTGCGGGCACTTCTCCTGCGGCCGCGCCCTGCTCCTTCGCCTTCCGCATCATCTCTTCGAGGGTGAGCGGCTTCGGCGGCCCGGCCGGAGCGGCCTCCACCTCGGCGGCGACGGCCTTCCCGTCCCACGGGAAAGCCGAGTACACGGGGCCACCGTCTCGCAGGGCGAGAGGACCGAGCGAGAGCGTGGGCACGTAGATCAGGATGAGGAGCGCCCCGCAGATGATGGCCAGCGTGGGCAGGATGGCCTTGGCCACGGTGCCGAACGGCTGCCGGAACAACGCCGCCGCTACGAAGAGGTTCGTGGCCACGGGCGGCGCGAGGTAGCCGATCTCCATGTTCACCACGAAAACCACGCCGAAGTGGATGGGGTCGATGCCGTAGTGGTTGATCGCCACCGGCGCGAGGATCGGGGCGAACACCAGCGTGGCCGAGATGCTGTCCATCAAGGCGCCAAGCACGATGAGGATGAGGTTGGTGAAGAGCATGAACTGCCACGTCGGCATCTTTGCGGCCTCCACCCACGCGCGGATGCGCTCCGGGGCCTCCATCTCCGCGAGAAAGTCGTTCAGGCCGAACGCGAGCACCACGATGAGGATCAGGCTGCCGATCAGCGTGGCGGCTTCGACGAGGATGCCCGGCAGCTTGGCCAGCGCGACATCGGCGTGCACGAACACCGAGATCACCACTGCGGCGGCGAGGGCCACGGCGCCTGCCTCCGTGGGGGTGAACACGCCGCCGTAGATTCCGCCCAGCACCAGCACCGGGAGCGTAAGGGCCCAGGCCGCGCCTTTGAGCGCGACCCACAACCGCTTGCCGTTGAAAGGCTTACGCGAGCCGGGCACACTGAGCCCGACAAACACGGCGTAGAGCGACAGGAGCCCCGCGATGAACAGGGCGGGCACGAGCCCGGCGAAGAAGAGATTTGCGGGGTCGACCGCGGCCGTACCCTGCACGCTGATCGCGTACACCAACATCGCGATGGCCGGCGGGATCATGCAGCCTAAGGAGCCGGCGGAGGTGAGGATGCCGATGGCGAAGTTCTTGGGGTAGCCGCTGTCCAAGAGCGCCGGGAACATCACCGCACCGACCGCCACCAGCGTGACAGGGGAGCTGCCGGAGATCGCCGCGAAAACGATGCACGCCACGATGCTCGCCACGGCGAGACCGCCGGGCAACCAGCCCACCAGCTCGCGCGCGAGCTCAGTGAGGCGCTCCGCGATGCCTCCCTTCGTCATGATGCTGCCGGCCGTGATGAAGAACGGGATCGAGAGGAAAACGTTCTTCGTCGACAGAGACTCCATCTTCGTGACGATGCGGCCCAGTTGGTCGAGGGTGGAGCCGGTGCCGTCTACCCACAGCATGAAACAGAGGGCCGTGGCCACGCCCACCACCACGAACAGCCGACTTCCCAAAAGCGCCAGCACCACGATGGCCAACAGCAGAAGGATACCGCTCATGAGGCCACCTCCTCTTCGAGGCCGAGTTGCCTCAGCGTGTCGTCGCCCCCGAGCGCTTCACGCCCTGTCCACACCTTGATGCCCTGCAGCGCGAAACGGAAGCTGAGCACGAGCATGCCCACGGGGATCGAGAGCATCACCACCCACTTGGGGATGAAGGTGCCGGTCATCGTGCCGCTTGCGAACTCCGAGTCCACCCAACTGTCGAGGTGGCCGGGGATGCGGGCCTCACCCGAACCCGAGCCGAACACCGAGAGGATGCCGAGAACCACCACGAGGAGGCAGAACGCCGCGGTGACGAAGTGCCCCAACGCAGACACCTTCGGGGCCAGCGACGGCGGCCACAGCTTGCTACCGACGTCGAGCGCGAGGTGGCGGCGCTGGTACGCCGCGATGCACGCGCCGGTCATGCCCATCCACAGCGTGAGGGAGAGCGCCAGCGTCTGGCTCCACACGATGCCGTTGGGAAGGAGTTTGATGTACGCGAAGAGGAGCACGCCGAAGGCGGCGCCGACCGCCAATCCCTTCGGGGCCGCCCCTTCCGAACCGCGCGTGCGGAAGGCCAGCACGCCGAGAACCGCGAAGATGAGGCCGCCCCATACCGGCGCGGCCGCCGAGCCCAGGCTCGCTTCTAGGCTATCGGGCACCAGAGGCGAGTCGGTGGTGGCGCTCACCCGGTACACCACGTCGAGGAACACGACAGAGCCCATGACGGCGAGCATGGCCGCTACGGCCCACCGCTCAAATCGGTAGATCCATCCGTCTACCCTGTCGAGGGTGTCGATCATGCCGCGCTCCGAAGGAGCCCGAGTCTACCCTACTTCCCGGAGCGAATCTTTCCGAGCTCAGCGCCGATCAGCTTGTACAGCTCCTTCTCGCCGGGGCTGGCCTTCGCCATGTAGGCGTCGCGGGCCACCTTTGCCGGCGCCTCAAACGACCCCAGTTCGGCTGCGGTCGGGGTGTACAGCTTCACGCCCATCAACGGGAAGTTCTCGAGCAGGATGGGGTTGAGCGCGCGAATCTCGCGGCGCATCTTGGGCACGAGATCGGCGCGGGCGGAGAGCAGCACCTTTTGGTTTTCGGCAGAGAGCCCGTCGAAGAAGGTCTTGTTGAAGACGATCGCGGCTGGCTGGTAGATGTGGTTGGTGAGGGTGTAGAACTTCGTCGCGGTGAGCCACTGGCCAGCCGACGCGTAGAGCGGGGTCTGGTCGTAGCCCTGGATCACGCCGGTCTGCAGCGAGGTGAGCACCTCAGTGGTGGGGATGGGCACCGGCGAGGCCCCGAGCGCCTTGTACATCTCAAGGTGCACCGGGTTCTCCTGAGAGCGCATCTTGCGCCCCTTGAGGTCGGCCGGACTCTTGATGAAGCCGAAGCTGGTGCCGAAGCTGCGGTAGCCGTTCTCCGACCAGAAGCCGAGTACGAGGCCGCGCGCGCGGAAGGACTTTTCCAACACGGGCATCGCGGCGCCATCGAGCACCTTGTCCGCTTCGGTCGCGGTGCGGAAGAGAAAGGGGAGCTCCAGCACGTTGACTTCCGGCACCAGCGAGGCGATCGCGCCTGTGCTGGCAGCAACGCCCTGAAGTTGGCCGCGCTGGGTTTGCTGCACGGTTTCGTTCTCGTCGCCGAGAATGCCGCCAAGGAAGAGCTTCACCTTGATGGAACCGCCGCTTTTGCTCTCGACGAGGGTCTTGAACTGGGCGAGGCCATCACTCCACGGGGTGCCCTCGGGCGCCACGGTGGCCACCTTGAGCACGACGGGGTCGGCCGCGTGCGCGCCGGGGAACAAGAGGATGCAGGCGCAAAGCGACGCTGCGGCGAGGAGAAGGTGGCGCATGGGACTCCAGAGGTCGTTCGCGTTCTACCACGCATGGGGCTGGTGACAAGCCCTCAGGCGCGCCCGGCCATTCCGGTTGGGCTATGCTTTGGGAATGCGTAAGAATCCGCGTGAGATTCTCGGTCGGGGCTGGGCGTTTCCCTTCGGGTTCAGCTCCGCCACGGGGTCCGTGGCCGTTTCGGAGTTCGAGGAGAACATCCGTCAGAACATTACGATCATCCTCGGCACCAAGCCGGGCGAGCGTCAGATGCTCCCGGCCTTTGGCTGCCGCATCCACGAATTGATGTTCGCCCCGAACACGCGCAACACCAGCGCCATCGTGGCGCACCACGTCGAGGAGGCCCTTGCGCGCTGGGAGAACCGCATTCGCGTGTTGCGGGTGACCGCCGACGCCGAGCCGTCGGGCAGCATCAAGGTGGAGGTGGAGTACAAGATTGTGGCGACCGACGCCATCCAGAACCTCGTGCTGGCCATCGGGGGCTGAGGGCGGTGGAAAGCGGAACGGTCGTACAGCTCCGGGTGCAGGTGATCGACCTGAAGAGTTTTACGCTCGATCTGCAGGTGCCTACCTACCTGCCCGCCCGAGACCTTACGCAGCGCGTGGCGCGCGACGCTGGGCTCGAGGCCCACTGGGCCGACGGCCGACGGCGCCTTTACTACCTGCGCGCCCGCGGTCGCCTCCTGCAGGACGACGAGCGTCTCGACGAGCTTGGCGTGGTGAACGGCGAGCTGGTGTACCTCCTGCCCGAGCCGCCCGCCGGCTCGGGGGTGGTGGAACAGTCGCCGGACTACCCGGAAACGCACGACTACGCGGGCGCTGGCTGGTTCATGATGTTCGGCAGCCTCGCCGGGGTGACGGTGTGGGCCGTGTGTTGGGGGGTTTCGCTCACGGTCAGCCGGGGCTGGCTCATCACTACGGCGCCGGGGCTCGCGTTGGGGCTGCTCTGCGCGTCGTTGGCGCGCCACGCGTGGGGCGGCTCCGCGAGTCGCGTGCGGGTGGGTGTCACCGCGCTCTTCCTCGCCGTCAGCATCACCTTTGTGGCGTTCCTGACTCCGGTGATCGTGAACGAAGCCAGCTTTTGGGACGTGTACGCGGGTGCGTTGCCCGGCTTTGTGCTGGGGGTCGTAGGAGTTTTCGTGGGCTGGCTCGCGTGGTGGGGCGCCGTGGAGCCGCTGCCGCCGCGAGCGGTGCAGGTCGTCGAGGAGCAGGCGAAGGTCGTGGAAGTGGTGCCCTGCGCCATCTGCGGCCAGCCGGTAGACCCCTCCGTGCGCGCGGACTGCGTTCATGTGTGCGGCAAGGTTTTTCACGCCGGATGTCAGCGAGCGAAGGCCAGCACCTATCGGGGCGATCGCAAGAAGTGCTCGGTTTGCGGTGATCGCGTAGCGTGAAGGGTCGAGCGGCGACCGCACCCTAGCTGGAACGTCCGGCGAAACGGAAGGCGTTCGTGATAGCCGCCGGCCATGTCGCTCTCGCTCGACATCGCTCGGCTCGTGGCCGCCGCGGGTCTCTCGCCCGAGGCACGCGAGCGGCTGAAGAGCCTGCGCTTCCGTGATGCTGGCCACGGCTATGACGCCTTCGGCCTGCATCCTGAGGTGGTCGCCTTCGGCGAGGTGGTGCTCGCGCCCCTCTACGACCGGTACTTTCGGGTGTCGTCGTATGGCTGCGCCGAGGCGGTTCCCGCCTCCGGCCCGGCGGTGTTGGCGGCCAACCACTCGGGCGCCATTCCGATCGACGGCGCGATGCTCTGGCTCGACATCCTCCGCCGCAGTCAGCCCGCTCGTGTGCCCCGCGCCGTTGCCGACCATTTCGTGCCGATGATTCCACTTCTCGGAACGTTGTTCGCGCGCGGCGGCATGGTGGGCGGCAGTCGCGGCAACGCACGAGTGTTGCTGGAGGCCGGTGAGCTGTTGATGATCTTTCCCGAGGGGGTGCCGGGCGTCGCCAAGAACTTCCGGGATCGGTACAAGCTCCAGGAGTGGCGCATGGGGCACGTGGAGCTCGCGATCCGGCACGGCGCGCCGGTGATTCCGGTGGGCATCGTGGGGCCGGAGGAACAGATGCCTCAGATCGGGCGCATCCCGATCCAGCTCGCAGGTCTTCCTTTCATCCCTGTCACGCTCACGCCGCTGCCGCTTCCGGTGCGCTACCACATCCACTACGGCGAGCCGATCCGCACCGATCGGGACTATCGGCCCGAACATGCCGACGACCCGGCAGCCGTTCGGGAGGCGGCGGCGCGCGTGAAGGCTGCGGTGCAGGCGCTGCTCGATGCGGGGCTGGCGCAGCGACAGGGGATCTTCGCGTGACGCGCGGCGTGCTGGTGACCGGGGCCGACGCTCCTGTTGGTGAGCGGCTCGTGCGCGCCCTCCTTGCCGATCCCGAGGTGGGGCACGTGCTCGCCGTCGGTGCTCGGCCGATCGAGGAGGCGCTGCCCTTTAACGACGAGCGACGCCTCACTTACTTGTCAGTCGACCTCACGCGGGAGCGGGGTGTGCGCGAGCTGCTCTTCGGCCCGGCGCGCGACTTGGGCGTGGAGGTCGTCGTGCACACGTCGATGGGCGGCAGCGCGCGCGAACAGGGCAAGGCGGTGCACCGCGCCAACGTGGACGCCACCCGCGATCTGCTCGCCCTTTGCGAGCGCCACCCCACCATTCGCACCTTTGTGCTTCGCAGCTACGGCGAGGTGTACCAAGTGCAGGCCGACCTCCCGGTGCTCATCGGGGAGGACCATCCGATCAACCTTTCGCCGAACGCCCCCCAATACGTCCGCGACCGCGTGGAGGCCGACTTGCACGCCTGCGTCCGGATGGGCCTCTCGCCGCTCCGCATCCTCGTGCTCCGTTGCGCCGAGGTGCTCGCCCCCGGCGCGGGCTCCCAGCTGTTTGACTACCTCGCCTCCCCCGTGTGCCTCCGCCCGATGGGCTACGACCCCATGCTCAACCTGCTGAGCCTCAGCGACGTTGTGCGTGCGCTCTCTGCCGCGGTTCATGGTTCGGAGCAGGGTGTGTTCAACATCCCCGGCTACGACACGTTGCCGCTGGGCGTCTGCATCCGGCGCTGGGGGCGTCCCGCGATTCCGGTGCCTGGCGCGTGGATGACCCCGTTCTACCGCTGGCGGCGGCAGCTGCGGGGTCATGACTTCAGCTACGGCATGAACCGGCGCCGCTTCCATTACAGCGGCGTGCTCGATGGGCGGCGCGCACGCGATGTGCTCGGATACGAACCTTACACGGCGGTCGATTGGCCGGTGCCGGCGTGAGCGCCCCGGTGGCCTCGCAGGCGCGTGATCCACGCTCGGCGATGTTGCTCGTGCCCGTGGTGTTCGGCGGCGGGATGCTCCTGGCGGCGGTCGCGTGGCTCGTGACCGTGATGAACACCTCGGGGGCGGCGAAGGGGGCGAGCGTCGACGTCGAATTCTCCAGCGACTGTGCCGCCGCTGCAATCAGCGACCGAATCGCGGCCTACGGCCTGCCGGGCTCATGGACGGGGAGCACTCTCCGCCTCCAGCTCGCCGGCGCTCCTGGCGACGAGGCCGTGCCCGCCGCCCTCGCGGCGCCCGGCGCCTTCGCGGCGAGTGCAGGTGGCGCGCCGCTGCGCGTGGCCGTGGAACGCGGCGGCGTGCAGCTCAGCCTGACTGGTTCCGCCGTGTCGTTGTTCACCCTCGATGCCGAACTGCCGGAGGAGGGCCTCGTGGTTACGATCGACGGCGTGCCGCAGGAGGTGGAGAGCGTGAACAGCCGAGAGCTGATGCTGTCGGCACGCGGCGCCGACTCCATCGAAGCGCTGCGGGTGGCGGCCGACCGGGTCACCCAGGTGCTGCACCCGTTGCCGTGCAGAGTCACGGTGCTTGGGGTCAGGCCCGCGCCCGCTCCGTAGGTCGTTACTCTCTTTTTGGCGGTAACTTTCCCTCATCCGCCAGCTCCTTCAGCGCGGCGGCAACGCGGGCATCGCGCTCCGCTTCCCGACGCGCATCCTCGTCGGCGGTGTTGGCCTCGATGTGGCGGATGAGGAGCTCCTGCACCTCCTCGGCCACTCGTGCGAGCGGGGGCTGTGGTTGCGGTGGGGGACTCATTGGGGCTGTCCGTCTACTTGAACGACTCTGATTCGGGTTCCAACTCCGAGGGTATGCCGTTCAGCCAAGGGAGGGGGCCGTACCGCAGGGCGAGGTCCTCGGCGAAGGCGCTGTTGCGTTCACCGTAGCGGGCCCCATCCTGCTCATCCACGCTCCGGTTGATGTCGGGAAAGGCGTTGTGCTGCGCCAGCACGTAGCGGAGCCCAGGGAGCGCCGCAGATGAGGCGATCAGGTGGATCGCTTCCTCCGGCAAGCCTGCAAAGGACACATCGAGCACCGCTAGCCTGCTCAGGAAGGGGGAACGAACCAGCGCATGGAGCGACCGTAGCTGCAGGGTGGGGCCGAGGAAACGCAGGCTGCGCACGTGGGACCAGGCCTGCGCGTTGAAGAGTTCCACCGGGTCGCACGGGGAGTTGAACACGCTCACATCGAGGACCGGTGCGAGGGCGGTCAGTTCGGCGCCACCCGCGGCGAACCAAGCGGCATCGACGACCACCCGCTCTGCGAAGCCGCGCCCGTAGCCGATCCGTTGCGCCCACTCGGGCAGGCTGCCGTGGAGCAGTCGGCGCAGCGCGTGAACTCCGCGGGCGTCGTGCGAGGCGGGCGCAACCGCGCAGCGGTGTGCGGCCATCTCGATCGCCCGGTCGCGTCGGCCGCTCTGTCGCCGCCGTGAGGCGATGTCCAGTTGGGCACGGATGAAGGTGGCCGTTTCGGGCTCGGCCTGCGCAACCACGTCGGCGAAACGTGCGCGGGGTGCATCGTCCCTCGGGCGTGCGATCACCGCGGCGTGGGCGGGGGCTAGATCCATCGCCGCGATGTAGCTTGGAGGGTGCTCTCCCGCTTCGGCCCGGCCTCCGCCCCGTTGTTGTGGGGAAGGGGTGGCTGTGCGTACGCCGCGGGGCGAGGCACAAGCGGAGGCGCAACGGTGGCGTGCGGCCCTGCGGTCGCGAGAAGCGCCTATCCGTTGATCAGCTTGTCGATCGTCGCGTCGTCGAGCTTGCCTGGGTGGCCGCGCCAGATGACCTTGCCGTTCTTGACGAGCGCCGCGGCCGGGATGCCCGACACGTTGAAGCCGGTGGACATCGTTGCGTCCTTCTCCTTCGCCATCGGGAACTTGATGCCCTCGTCCTTGATGAAGGCAGCCACAGACTCCTCGGTGGCCGATTTGGTCACCTTGGTGAAGCCGATGATCTGAACGCCCTTCTTCTTGAGGTCGGCCTCCCGCTTCGCCAGCTCCGGCATCTCGCGCTTGCAGTGCGGGCACCAGATTTCCCAGAAGACGAGCAAGGTGACCGGCGCGTCGGCGTAAGTAGCCTTGCCTTGGTACCACTTCTCGACTTCGATCGGCGCGGCGGGCTCGCCCACGAGGCCCACTTCACGGAGCATCCGGTCGGCGGCCTTGCCAGCCTTGGTGGTGGGGAAGTCGGCTTTCAGCGCGGACAGGCGTGCCTTCGCGGTGACGAAGTCGTTGAGTTTCAGGGCCTCAGTGGCCTCCTTCATCACTGCGTTGGCGGCGGTTTCCTTGACGGGGTCGGCCGGTGCGGGGGGGGCGGGGCTGCGGGCCGCTTGAGCCTCAACCTTCTCCTCGAGAGTCTTGAGGCGGGCTTCCAGTGCGTCGACATCGGCCTTCTGGGCGCAGCCGAACAGGGTCAGGGCGAGAATGAGCATGAGGGACTCCAAAATCGTGAGGCCGGGCCGCTAACCGGTTGGTGAGCGATGTGGCCCGCCTTGTATCGTCCGATCGGCGAATTGGGGGGTCGAGAGTTGTCACTCCGCGGCCGGTGGGTGCCTTCGAGACCGGTTACCCGCGCGACGCTCGTACCCCTCGAGGACCGAATGGCGCACCAGTACATCTACGTGATGAAGAACCTCCGCAAGGCGTGGCCGGGTGGGCGCGACGTGCTGAAGGGCATCTGGCTCTCCTTCTATCCGGGAGCCAAGATCGGCGTCTTGGGCGGAAATGGAGCGGGAAAGAGCACGCTGCTCCGGATCATGGCGGGGCGGGACGACGAATACACGGGCGAGGCGTGGGCCGCGGCCGGCACCCGAATCGGGTACCTCCGGCAGGAGCCCGAGCTCGACGACACCAAGACCGTGATCGAGGAGATCGAGGAGGCCGTTGCCGACGTCCGTGCGCTGCTCGTTCGGTACGAAGAGGTCTCCAACGCGATGGGCGACGAGAATGCCGACTTCGACAAGCTTCTCGAGGAGCAGGCGGAGCTTCAGGACAAGATCGACGCGACCAATGCCTGGGAACTCGACCGCCGCCTCGAAGTGGCGATGGACGCACTCCGCGTGCCCCCTGCCGACCAGAAGATCGCGGTGTTGTCAGGAGGCGAGCGTCGGCGCGTGGCGCTCTGCAAGCTCCTTCTCCAGCCCACGGACATGCTGCTGCTCGACGAGCCCACCAACCATCTCGACGCCGAGAGTGTAGCTTGGCTGGAGCGGACACTGAAGGAATACCCAGGCACCGTCGTGGCCATCACCCATGATCGGTACTTCCTAGACAACGTGGCCGGCTGGATTCTCGAGCTCGACCAGGGGCACGGCATTCCGTGGGAGGGCAACTACACCAGCTGGCTGGAACAGAAGTCGAAGCGGCTGGAGCAGGAGGAAAAGCAGGCCGGTGCTCGGGCGAAAACGCTGGAGCGGGAGTTGGAGTGGATTCGGATGTCTCCGCGCGCGCGGCAGGCCAAGAGCAAGGCGCGCATCGCGGCGTACGAGGACCTGTTGAGTTCGGAGCCCGAGGAGCGGCGTGGAAAGGCGGACATCGTCATTCCCCCTGGTCCACGCATCGGCAACGTCGTGGTTCGCGCCAAGGGACTCACGAAAGCCTACGGCGACCGCATCCTGTTTGAGAACGTGGAATTCGACCTCCCGCGCGGCGGGATCGTCGGCGTGATCGGCCCGAACGGTGCAGGTAAGACCACGCTGTTCAGGCTCATCACCGGGCAGGAGTCGGCCGACGGCGGCCAGATGGAAGTCGGGGACACGGTGAAGTTGAGCTACGTCGATCAAGTTCGCAACTTCGATCCCAACAAGACCGTGTTCGAGGTCGTGGGTGGTGGGCACGACATCATCAAGGTCGGCGGGCGTGAAATCCACGCACGCGCCTACTGCGGAGCCTTCAACTTCAAAGGCGCCGACCAGCAGCAGAAGGTGGGCACCCTCTCCGGGGGAGAGCGCAACCGTCTGCAGTTGGCCACGATGCTTCAAAGCGGCGGGAACGTGGTGCTGCTCGACGAGCCCACCAACGATCTGGATGTGGACACGCTTCGTTCGCTCGAGGACGCGATGCTCGGCTTCGGTGGGTGCGTGTTGGTGACCAGCCACGATCGCTGGTTTCTGGACCGAATTGCCACACATATACTGGCGTTTGAGGGAAATAGTCGCGTGGTTTGGTTCGAGGGAAACTACGAGGACTATGAGGCCGACCGCCGGCGCCGGCTGGGCGCCGAGGCCGACCAGCCGCACCGGATCAAGTACCGCCCCATCGCGCGATGACGCCTATGCGTGTTCTGCGGCCCCACCCGAGATTGTTGCTGGTGCCGATGTTGGCGCTGGCCGGGGCGGCCGTGGGGTGGCTGGGCGATTCCAGCTTGGTGGCCACGCTCTTCCTCCTGGCCGAGCCCTTCCTGTGGGTGCTGGCGTTGTGGGGGGGATGGGCCGCGTACACCAAGGGGGCCCCGGGTCTCGCGGTGGCGTTGCTCTGCGGGTGCGCGTCGGCCGCGCTCGGCGCTCGCATTCCGCAGTCCCCAGCGGAGCCGGTGGGAATGGACGAGGCGCCGTTCGCGAGCCGGTTGCGGAAGTGCGCACGGGCACTGGAGTTGCCGAGCGCACCGGTCAGAGTCCTAAGTTGGACGCCGGGCGCCGTCGGCGCCGAGGTGCTCACAGCGATCGCCGATGCGGCGCCCGACGTCGTGATCCTGCGAGCGCACCTCAGCGGTGGAGAAGTCGACGCGTTGAGGGCTGCAGTGGGCGGCGCCTCCGTGCAGTTGGGGGGTGACCGAGAGCCAACCTGGGTCTTCGCGAATGGCGTGTTCGATACCTGCGGTCCCTCTGACCACTGGCTCGACCGGCCCGCGCCGGGCGCGGAGCTGGGCGCGGTCTTTGTGCACCTCCGCGGGGGCACACGACTACCGATCCTCACTGCCCGGTTGCCGCCCCCTCGTCTCGTCGCTCGCTGGGCTCGGCACCTCGCCGACACGCGGGCAGCGCTCCACGCGACGGCGAACACCCTGGAGTCGTCGCTTGTGGTCGTCGCGGTAGATGCTCCCTTCGCGCTCGGCTCGCCTCGCCTCACTCGGAGCCTGCTCGACGCGGCGCTGCTGCCGATGGTCCGCGGGCCGAACTGGCCCGGAGGACCCCTGCCGTTGCACAGCTTCGATCAGGTCTGGGCAGCCGAGGCGTGGCGGTCGGGCGAGCAGCGGCAGCTCGCTGCCGCCGGCACAGCGCGTAACGGCCAACTGGTCCAACTCCAGCCGCGGTGGCCGGTAACGCTACCAGCTTCCTGAGATCGCGACCCCGTTCGGCATCAGCACGACGGGCGAGTCGAGCACTTGGAGAACCACTCCCGCCCCGAGGAACGCCACGCCGGCGCCCAGCAGGCCGATCGTGCCTTGGCTTCCCACGCTGAATCGTCCTTCCCAAGCGGCGGCTGACTCCGGGGACATCGATCCGGGAACCTCGTTCGCCTCGGTGATCGCGGCGTAGGCTGGCTCCACCACCGCGAAATTGAGCACCCCGCCTGCCGCGAGCATGCCGCCCCCGGCGGCCATACACAGCACGGCAGGCACGTCGAGCTTCTTCTTGGGGTCCACCCGAGCGGTGCTTTTGGCCGCGGCTGCCTTGTCAGCGGTGGCCTTGTCAGCTGCTGCCTTGTCAGCTGCCGCCTTTTCAGCGGTGGCCTTGTCAGCTGCCGCCTTGTCGGCTGCTGCCTTTTCAGCGGTGGCCTTGTCAGCTGCCGCCTTGTCGGCTGTGACCTTGTCAGCTGCGGCCTTGTCAGCTGTGACCTTGTCAGCTGCGGCCTTGCCAGCGGTAGCCTTCTCGG
>CANKOI010000040.1 GCA_947484175.1 Deltaproteobacteria bacterium | reverse complement strand
CCTCGATCCCGTGAATCCCGACGTCCTCGTCTTCGGCAGTTGCCTCGGCCAGGAAGCCCTCGACCTGCCCGCGATGGCGGCGTCGCTCGGTCCTACCGTGCGCGTCCACAGCCTTACCGTGGCCGGGACAGCGCCGCTCGACTGGTACCTCGCGCTTCGCAACGTTCTCGACCCCGCTCTGGTGGAGCTGGTCGTGGTGACGTTCTCGGTCGCGGACTTGGAGACGGCCACCGACTTCTGGCAGGTGCAGTCGCTCGATCTGGCCGACGCGGGCTCGATCCGCGAGATGGCGTGGTGGAGCTGCACCGAAGCCGAGTGTGTGTCGGAGCTCTACCTCCGGAAGGCGTCGCTGCTCTACCGAAACCGGGCCTACCTCGCGAATCGGGCCTGGACGGCTTGGGGAACGCGCACCACGAATCAACCGCCGCCCCCGACGAAGCACTACCCGGGACGCCGCGTTCCCGTGGGGCGCGCACCCGCCTACTTCGTGGAGCGCTTCGTCCAGACGGCGCGCGCAGCCAGCACCCCCGTGGTGTTCGCGGAGCTGCCCGGAAACCCCGATGTGGGGGCTGAGCTAGCGGCTTCGCGGCGCCGCCAGCGTGACAGCGCCATCGAACTCCTCGGCAAGCTTCAGGTGCCGGTCTTCACACCCACGGCGCCGTCAGGCGAGTACACGGACGACGTGCACGTGACGGTCGAGGGGCGCGGGAAACTGACGGCGGAGCTGGCCGCGCATCTGGGGGCGGTGCTCGCGCGCTGAAGGGCGGCTGCCGCGCCTCGCTCTTACAAAATGGTTGGGGCGGAAGGATTCGAACCTTCGGATGCGGGCGTCAAAGGCCCGTGTCTTACCGCTTGACGACGCCCCAGTTCGGCCGCCCTAATCCCCTCCCCGCCGATCGGGTAGCACACAGGCCGCCACGCGCAGCGCTCCTGAAGGCATTGCACGGCCCGCGCCGGGGGTTAGCCGCCGCCAACTCAGGAACGCCACCCATGAAAAAACTCCCCCTCCGCTGGCTCCTCGCCGGTGCCCTGCTCGGCGCCGTCGGTACTGCGGCCGCGTTGACCCCCAGCGAAATCCTCAAGGCGTACAAAAAACCCTCCGCGTCGCAGGCCCTCGGGCTCCCGCTCCTCGAGCATCCGCCGGTGCGCTGTTCCTCCGAAGCCGCCGGCTGGATGTACTTCGACATCGCGATGCGGCAGGGAGGCACCGACGCCTGCGTGTGCGTGCAGGACAAAGACTCGTCCTGGCTGTGGGTGGCCTTCGGCAACCAGGGCGTGAAGCTCGGCGCGTCGCAGCGAGAGTGCGAGTAGCCGTTACGCCGCGGCGCGGAGCTTCTGCATTCCGGAGCGAAGGCCATCGACGGTGAGCGGAAACATCGACATCGTCGCACCGATCGCACGCACCGTGGGGTGGTCCCAATAGCGGGGAGGGTCGGGGTTGAGCCAGATGCTGGAGGGGCAGCGCTGAGCGAAGCGCTGGAGCCACTGCATCCCGGTGGGTCCGGCTTCCCCCCATCCGGCTCCTTGGAACAGCTCCCAGGGAGCCATCGAGGCGTCCCCAACCCACACCACTCGGTGCTGGGGCGTGAGCCTCTCGAGCACCTGGGCGGTGGGCTCCCGTTCAAAGGTGCGGTAGTCCTTGTAGAGCCAGCCGTACGGGCAGTTGTGGAAGTGCCAGGCCTCAAAAGTCTTGAAGGTCTTGAGCGCCTTCGCCGCGGTGAAGAGACGGCTGACCAACACCGCGTTGGGCTCCATGCTGCCGCCGGTGTCCATCATCAGCACGAGCTTCACGCGGTTCACCCGCTCCCGCTGCATGTCGATCTCCAGCTCGCCGGCGTTGCGGGCCGTGCGATCGATCGTGCCGTCGAGGTTCAGCTTCTCCTGGCCCTCGCGGCCAAATTTTCGTAGCATCGCGAGGGCCACCTTGAAGTCGCGCACGTCGAGCTGAACGTCGGTGCGGTAGCCGGCCCACCGCCGCTCTCCGGCCACTTGCACGGCCCCCCGCCCGCCTCCCTCACCGCCGATTCGGATGCCCTGCTCCGCACGCCCCGAGTTGCCGAACGGAGAGCTGCCCCCGGTACCCACCCAGTGCCCGCCCCCGTCGTGCCGCTCCTTCTGCTCGGCGAGGCGCTTCTCGAGCTCCTTGCGCATTGCCTCGAGGCTGTCGAAGTCGTGGTGCACCTTCTCGCCCATCGCCTTCTTGGCATCTTCGAGCCAGCGGGCCAACTCGTCCTTCAGCAGCGCGGGAAGCTCCACGCCCTCGAAGGTGGCGGTGAACGCTACGTCGTACACGTCGTAGTGCGCCTCGGTGTGGATGAGCACGGCGCGCGCCAGCAAATACAGTTCGTCGAGCGAGCCCGCCAGCCCCCCCTCCACCCCACGCAAAAACGCGAGCCACTCCCCGGCTCCGATCTTGAGCCCCTGGCTGCGGAGGTTGAACAGCAGGTTGAGCAGCATCAGCGCTTCGCCCGCGCGACCTCGAGGTCCGCTTCCTGCTTCAAGAGGATGCCGGGGAAGGGAAACTTCGCCACCACATCCTCCGGCGGGATGCCTGCCCGCACGAGCACGGTGAGCCAGTCGATGAGCTCGCTCGTGGAGGGCTTCTTACGCAATCCGTCGAGCCGCCGCAGCCCGTAGAAGCGCGTGAACGCCGCTTCCAGGAGCCGCTCGTTGAGGTCGGGCAGGTGAACGGCCACGATCTTCTTCATGCGCTCGCGGTCGGGAAACGCGATGTAGTGAAAGACACAGCGGCGCAGGAAGGCGTCGGGCAGCTCCTTCTCGGCGTTGCTAGTGATGATCACCACCGGGCGGTGCTTCGCCTTGACCGTGCGGCCGGTCTCTGGGATGTGGAACTCCATCTCGTCGAGTTCACGAAGCAGGTCGTTCGGGAACTCCAAGTCGGCCTTGTCCACCTCGTCAATCAGCACCACCTCGCGGCGGTCCACGTCGAAGGCACGGCCCAGCACTCCGAGGCGGATGTACCGGGAGATGTCGTTGGTGTCGCCCCCGCCGAACCGCGAGTCGTTCAGCCGCTGCACCACGTCGTAAGTGTACAGCCCCTCAATGGCTTTGGTGGTGCTCTTGATCGACCACACCGAGAACGGCATGTCGAGGGCCTCGGCCACCGCGCTGGCGAGCATCGTCTTCCCGGTGCCCGGCTCCCCCTTGACGAGCAGGGGCCGCCCCAAGACGACGGCGGCGTTCACATCCGCCAGAAGCCCGTCGTCGGCAATGTATCGGGCGGTACTCGTGAAGGTAGACATGCGGCGCGGCTAACACGGGGCCCCGTTCGGTCCTCCGACAGGTTAGGGCCGCCGCCGCCCGCCTCTCCCTTCTTTCCTCCCCCGCCCGCCGAGTACCCCGTGGACCACAATCTCTGCGTTCTGATCGACTTCGACAACATCGCCAAAGGCAGCCGTCAGGAGGGCCTCGGCGAGTTCGACATCCGCCTCGTGATGCGCCGCCTCAAAGACATCGGCCGCGTGCTCATCGCGCGCGCCTACTGCGACTGGGACCGCTGGAGCCGCCACCGCACCGCGCTCGCCGAGCAGGGCATCACCATGGTGGAGCTCGTGGCCACCGGTCACGGCGACAAGAACCGTGGAGACATTGCGCTGGTGTGCGATGCGATGGAGCTCGCGTACACCCGACAGTTCGTGGACACCTTCGTGATCCTGAGCGGAGACAGCGACTTCACCCCGCTCGTGCAGCGGCTCAAGGAGCTCAACCGCAACGTGATCGGCATCGGCACCCGCGGGAGCACCTCGCGGCTGCTCGCCAACGTGTGCGACGAGTTCTTCTTCTACGACAGCCTCGTAAAACAGCGCCGGCAGCCCGAGCGGGAGCGGGAGGAGGAAGATGGCGACGAGCTCCCCGGCGGCCGCGTGCCCGACAAGATCAAGATCGAGGATGCCTACGCTCTCCTCATCGAGACCCTCGAAAACCACGCCCGCGACGAAGCGGGGCCCATCCACGCCAGCATCGTGAAGACGTCGATGAAGCGCAAGCTGTCTACGTTCAACGAACACGAGATGGGCTTTCGCACCTTCGCCCGCTTCGTGGAGCGGGCGCAGGCCGAGGGGCTCGTGGTACTCAGCCGCGACGACCGGGCTGGTGGCTGGCGTGTGGAGTTGGCCCCTCAGCCCGGCGAGCACGGTCCCGCCTCGCTCCCACCGCGGGCCGCGCCCCGCGAGGCACCGCCCATTTTGGCGCAGCGCTCGCTCCTGCCCGGCCCGGCCGGTGATGCGCTCACCCTGCTGAGCGGCGAAGGCATCGACATCGGCACGGCCGTCGACCGCCGCCGGGTCCTCGCCCACTTCCAAGCAGCCTGCAACGACCGTGCGGAGCGGGGGCGCCGAATCTGCGTCCAGTACCTGAAGGAAGACCTCGTGCAGGCGGGGCTCGATGGCGAAATCGTGCGCGGGGTGCTCATCGCCTTGGCCCGGATCGGCGCGCTGTTGCACGCCGACGGCGAGCCCATCCGCGGTCCGACCTCGCCGATCACCGCTCCGGCGCCTGCCGAAGAGCTCAACGCGCTGCTCGAGGAGCGCGCTCTGGAGATTCTCGGCGAGCGGGGTGTGAAGCTGCCCGCCGACGCCCTCGAGTTGCTGTTCGGCCAAGGCGACTTCGAGGTGGTGCCGCCCCGACAGGAAGACGATCAAGCGGCCCACTCGGAGGGCGGTGACGCCGCCGGGCAAGGCGAACTCGACGAAGGCGGTGACAAGAAGCGGCGTCGGCGCGGCGGGCGGAGCCGCAGCCGCGGGCGGGAGGCAGAGAGCGAGGGAGGCGGCGAGGTGGACGACTTCGTGCCCGCCGTGATCGTGCGCGGCCCCCCGGTCGAGAGCGATCCGCTGGAAACGGAAGCGGCGGCCGTTGAGGCGCCCGCAGGCGAAGACGCTCCAGCGGGCCCCGAGGCGCCGGCCAAGCGTCGTCGCCCCGCGCGGAAGAAGCCCGAGTAGTTCATGCGGCGGGGCGAAGCCTGGCTGCTTGCCGCCGCGGTTACGGCCCGCGGCCTAGTCGCGGCGTGGCGCTTCGCCGGCAGTCCCGAACGGTTCGTGAACCGCGAGGAGGCCCACAACGCCACGGCGGCGTGGCTCTTCTCGCAGGGGGCGTTCCTTGGCGACATGGCCACCGTGCAGTACCGCAGTTTCTGCGGGGGCTGCTCTGTGGTGTCTCTGGCAGGCGCGCCGCTGCTCGGCCTGAGCGAGAACTTGTGGACCTGGAAGCTTCTTGCGATCGTGTGGAGCGCGGCCATTCAAGTGACCGGATTTCTTGCGCTCCGGGCAACCACGAATGCGGCAGCAGGATGGGTTTGGCTGCTCCTGTGCTGCGCGCCTCCGATCGGGGCGCTCGACCTCTCCCTGATGCTCTGGGGCAACCACCAAGAGAGCGGTCTTTTCGTTCTCCTCGCACTCCTCGCCTACGCCCGGCGACGCCCCTTCCTAATGGGGCTCGCCCTCGGATTCGGGGTCTACTTCGCCCGCACAAGTGCCTACGCGGCAGTGGTGCTCCTTCCCCTCGGCCTCCTGGCCGGCCGCCGCTCGGCCGTGGCCACGTTCGCCGGGTTTCTGCTGGGCGCCGCCCCGCTGTTCGTTCCCGCGGCGGGTGGAGACGCCGGCTGGTACCGCTTCGGCGAGGCGCTGGTGCCCACCCTCGACCGCATCGGCGATCGCGCCTCCACGATCTTGCTCCCCGGCGGCTTTGCATCCCGGGCCTGGCTCCCCCTGCGGCAGCCCCTGCTATTCGGCGCGCTGTGGTTGGGCCTGGCCGCAGTGTGTAGCGGCGCGTTGCTCGTGTGGCGCCGTTCGCGAGTACTGGTAGGCCTCGCCCTTTCTTGGGCCCTCGCGTTCACGTTCACCAGCTTCCCCATCTTCCTCGTGAAGCCCAGCGTGCCGGTCAACAACATCCGCTACCACTCTCCGTGGATGCTCCTGCTCACGCTGCTGTTGGCGGCGGGGCTCGGGGAGGCTTGGCACCGAGGCTGGCACCGCACCGCCACCGCTGCCATCGCTGTGGTGGTGCTCGGGAACCTCGGTGCGCTGAGCGAAGTGCTGGTCCGACCCCTCGCCCGCTCGGCCGAGGTCACCGCCGTGGACATCGCGGGCTTCGTTACCACCGTCGCGGCCCGCTTCGACGACCCCGAAGCGCTTCCTACCGGGCTGTCGCATCCCCTCGCCGAGGGCCTGATGGCCCGCCTGCGCGGGTTGGCGCGCTCCCGAGCCAGGCTGCCGCTTCCCACCGGTCTCTCCGCCGACGAGCTCGCGGGCTACGGCGAAGGGTTGGTCGAACCGTGCTCGACCGCGGAGGTGGTCGTCGGCCTTTGGGAGGCGCTGCCGCAGGAGCAACGCCTCCCCGTGTCGCGGGGGGTGGGCCTGACCCTCTCCTTCTGCCCTCGCTCGATGTCCGAGGAGTACAGTCTCATGCTTCGCCTCGCGATGGAGGCGGAGTGCGCGCCCTGCAGCCTCGCCGGTCGTCGACTCCTGGACAACTGCACGGATCCGGCGACCAGTACGTTGAAACACGTTAATTCGTGTCTGGGCCTCTGGTTAGGCCTACGGGCTGACATCTATCAGTCCGAGCTGGCGTATGGGCTGGGGAGGGCCTGGGAAGACCCCGGACGAACTCCCGACGATCGCACCCGCCTCCTGCGCACCTTCGCCGAGAGGCCGGATTTGGCTGACCAAGTGTCGGCTGGCATGCGCGACGCATCTGCCGGGAGTCGGCAGCCCGCGCTCGCCCGAGAGGGGATGGCTGCGGGAGCGGGCCCCTCGCGTTAGCTGCGCGCCCATGGCAAAGACTCTCATCGCCGGGGGCAGCGGTCTCCTCGCGCTCTCCGGCTCCGACCTCGGCTCCACCTCTTGGAAGCCGCTCGCCTTCACGCAGATCACCACGTTCGCCGATGCCACCGGCGATCATCAGTGGATTCACGTTGACCGCGAGCGGATCGCGCAGGAGTCCCCGTTCGGTGCTCCCATCGCCCACGGCTACCTCACGCTCGCGCTCGTCGCCGGCCAGTTCTTTGAGCTGCTCGACCTGCAGGGCTTCAAGATGATTATCAACTACGGCTGCGGAAAGGTCCGTTTTCCTTCACCAATGAAGGAAAACGCAAGCTGGCGGTTGGCGATGAAGCTCGGCGAGGTGAAGGAGGTCGGCGGCGGATGGTTGGAGGCGCCGTTCTTGGCCACCATCGAACTCGAAGGCGCGGCGAAGCCCGCCTGCGTGGCGGAGTGCATTTACCGGTTTTTGCCGGCATAGTGGGCGTCGCTCAGTGAGCGGCCGCCTGCGTTTCTGAGGGGAGCAGCTCAGGCGGACACAGGAGGATCCGGCCAAAGCGGCCCTCTCGCAGAGCAGCCGCAGACAAGCGCCGCGTGCGCACCTCGCCGAACGCCAAGGCCAGCACTCCCACGAGCGCTGCGGCCAGCCCCCAAGTGCCACCGGCCTGCGCCATCATGGCCCCGAGTCCGAGCGCAAAGATCGCGCACGTTCGAGCCACCACCAGGGCGCCTGCGAGAAAGCGGCAGCCGCTCACGACAGGCCGCACAAACCACTCCGCGGCGGGTTGGGCACGCACGGCGCGCGCCAGCCACCAGGCCCGCACGGCGCGGCCCTGAGCAACTGCGTCGATAGCGGCGAGAAGCTGCACGTGCCCCTCACTGCCCGCCACCACCTCCCTCGCCTCCATCACCCGCCCTTGACGGTACAGGGCAAGCGCGAGCAGGTAGGCGAGATGCGGCTCCTTTGACTGTGCGAGGAGACCGTGCCGCGCGGCAAACTCCGCGCGTTGAGGCTCGTTGGACAATAGACCCACCACCGCCGTGGCCCGGGCAAGCTGCGGTCGGTGGGGCTCAAGCTCCAGAGCAGCCTCAAATTGTCGAAGCGAGCTGGCGAGCTGGCCGTGCCGCAACGCGCCGAGTGCCCGTTGCCAGGCGTCGGGCGGCTCCCCGGCGTCGTCGGGTTCCTGCTCCCCTCCAAGCAGGCCTCGTGGCCCCTCCCAGAGTCCCGTTCCTGCAAGCAGGAGCGCGATGTCCTCGCCGACGCGGCCCACGAGGAGGCGCTCGGCTCCGGGCTCCTCCCGCGCAGCGCCGAGGCGCTGGAGCGCTCGATCCAACTCCACGCGGGCGCCTTGGGGACCTTCGCCGTCAAGTCGAAAGGCGTACAGCAGCCAGCCCCCGCCTGACGGTGCCGGCAACCACCACGTTTCGCCCCCCGCCCCCCCCAGCGAGGAGAGTGCCGCCATCGCGCCCTCCGCGCCTGTCTCGCCAAAGACCCGCTGAAGGAACGACAACACCTCGGCCGCAAGCGGGCTGGCCAGGATGCCATCGCCGCTGGGGGTGCCGATCCCACCGGCATGAAGGAAGCTCTTCCGGAGTTGCGCGATTCGCAGCCGGCAGTGCTGCACCTCGGCCGCCACCGTGGCCGGATCGCCATACCGGGCCACAGCGCTGCCCACTCGACGCTGGTAGAGCAGCACGGCCGCTTCAAAGGGGTACCGCCTCACCTGATTGTCGGGGCCCACGATTTCAACAGGGAACTTCACCCGCTGGGTGTAGTCCTTGCCCTCGTATCGCCGGAGCCGGTCAGTACGGTTCACACGAACCTCAGAGTGGAAGATAGCACCGACAACCGAACGCCGCCCCCATCGCGGCGATCGCCACGAAGGTGCCGCGCTCCGAGCGCACCGCCTCGCCCGGGTGCCACGAACCCGCGCGAGGCGGCCCGGACGGCCACCAGCGGGGCACTCGGTCCATGTAGTCGAGGTAGGCCGGGCCGAGCTGGGTGGCGAGCTGCCTCTCCTCCCAGAGGGTGATGAGCTGGTAGTGCAAGCCCAGCAGCGGCAGTACCGCCCCCACCGCCGGCCAGCCCACCACGCCGAAGCCCGTCCAGATGAGCAGGTTGCCCACATAGAGCGGGTTCCGGAGCCGCGCGTAGGGGCCCACATCGATCAGGGCGCCCACCTCGCCGCCACGAGTGCGGCTCCGACGACCGATGTAGCCCACCGCCCATAGGCGAATCCCCTCTCCCCCCAACACCAGCACCACTCCTGCGGCCCAGTACGAGGGACTGGGCACTAGGCACAGCGCCGCCAGCGGCACCGGGAGCCACCCCCGATGCCGGAACAACCAGCCGCCCAACACCTACAGTTGGCCGTCTACGATTCGCGCGCGCAAGGCCTCGTGCACCTTGTCGTAGTCCTCAAGGCCCTCGCTGGGGAGGCCCGCCATCAGCGTTGGGTCGGCCGCCTCGCCGAGCACCCAGGCCGCCCGCGCCGCATCGCCGTCGCCGCAGGCTTGACAGGCAATTGCTCGCACCACGTGCAGGGCAGCACGGACATCATTCCGCGTAGACTCGAGGTCTGCGGCGCGGTCCACCTGCGCTGCGGCGTCGGGCCAATCCCGCTTCCGCAGGGCCAACTCCGACAAGCGGAGGAGGGCGTGTGGCTGCGAGGGGTCGAACGCGAGGCTCTTCTCGTAGTGCTGCCCTGCCTTGTCGGGCATGCCGAGGTGCACGTCGAGGACGAGCGCCTTCGCCAGATAGGCGTCGGTCACGTCGGTGGGCTCGTGGGTGTGGTAAATGATGTTGTTGTAAATATTAAGAAGGTTATTCCAGTCCTTCTGAGCAGCCATCACCAGACCGAGGCCCTTCAGCGCGTCCACGTCGTTCGACCGTAGCTCCAACGCCTTCGAGAGGCGCTTGCGCGCACGGTCCACTTGGCCGAGATGGAACTCGGCAACTCCGAGCCGAGCATAGGTGCGGGCCATCTGCTCACTCTGCCCCTGCCCGCCCGTGAGCTGCATCACCTGCTTGTACACCCGCTCCGCTTTGGCCCAGGACTTCTCGTCCATGTAGAGGGGGCCGACGGCCTCCAACGTGGGCAGATGCGTGGGGTTCAGCTCAAGCGCCCGCTCGTAGCGAACCACCGCGTCGGCGGCCCGCCCGGCGCGCCGCAGCGCCTCTGCGAAACGGTAAAAGAAGGAGGCCCCATCGATTTGGTCGTCGAAGTCATCTCGGTTCGCGGCCAGTTCGGCCGGCTCCATCCGTTCGAACAGGCTCGTCGACCCGGCGAAGTCGCCGCTGTCGAAGAGGTAGTCCCCGCGGAAGCGGAGCGCATCGGCCTGCGCAGGGTCGATCGCCAACAGCTCGTCGTAGATTGCGGCGGCGCCGGCCTTGTCTTGCAGGAGATCGAGCCGTGTGCGAGCCGCACGCGCGAGGCAATCGAGCTTCTCCGACTGCACCTGGGTGTTCCGCGCGCGGCGCAGCAGCACGTCGACCAATCGTGCGTGTTCGCCGCGCCCCGAGAGGAGGCGCTCGTACACCACGAAGGCCTCGGCATCCGCGTGGGCGCCGCTCGTCGCGGCCTCTAGGAAGCGCAGTGCATCGTCGTCACGGCGCAAGTGTTGCACCGAAGCCTCGCCGAGGCGACGCAGGAGCGCGCTTCGTTCCGCTCCGCCAAGGTGTGCGGCCAGACCGCGCCCATGTTCGACGAATCCCGACCAGTCGCCCGCTGCCTCCGTAAGCGCGCACAGCCGGGTCAGCGCCTCACGGTCCTCCCCGGAGAGCTCCAGCACCTTGCGCCACGCATCCACGGCCACGGGGGCATCGCCAATCTTCTCTTCCCATGTGCGAGCGATTCGGGCGGACAGTTCCACCTGCTCCCTGCCCTTGCTCAGCGCGGCCTGGCGCGCGAGCGCCCCGACAACTCCCTGCCAGTCACCCGCCGCCGCCGCGAGGCGTTCCAGGCCGGCAAGCGCCTCGCGGTCCTCGGGCGCGTGGTCGAGTGCACGAGTGAGGGCCGCGCGGGCCCCGTCGGAATCGTTGAGGCGCTCCAGAACCTCTGCCCGCCGTCGTTGCAGGCGCGCCTTGTCTTCCCCAGCCGTTGTCTTCTCCGACAGGCGATCGAGGTAGCCGACCGCGAGGGTGTGCTCCCCGCGAGCACCGGCGATGCGAGCCAGCGCTTCGAGAACCTCGCCGTCCTCAGGGCGCTGAGCGTGCAGTTCCCGATAGCAGTCCCACGCTTGGTCGCTGTCGGCGAGCTTCTCGGCGAGCAGCCACCGCACCCGGCTATTGACCCGCTCCTGCGCAGCACCGTCCGATGAGGATGCGCGTGCTTGGAGCACGGCGAGGAGCCCCTGCCAATCTCCGGCCGTCTCCAGTCCCCGCTCGAGACGGAGGAGCCAAGGCAGTTGCACCTCAGCTGCGGCGAGCGCCACCCGCCAAGCGTTCACCGCCCCCCCAACGTCTCCGGCTTCTTCCAGGGCGTCGCCCAGACCGGCACGGGCGTCGGGATCGAGCTGATCAAAGGCCTTGCAGAGGGACTCGCTGTCTTGGCGGCGGACCAGTGCGTTCCGGAGGCCGTCGAAGGCGCGACCGGGGCGCGGAGCCGCCTCGAAGGCTGACCACCAAGAGGAGAGCGCGGCCTCCGCATCGCCGGTGGCTTCGTAGAGCACGGCGGCCTCGGTCGCATGGAGCGAACGAATTTCGCCGCCTGACGAGGTTCGACTCAGCGCCGCATGGGCGCGGGCTCGCAAGTCCGGCTCGCGGGAGAGCCGTGACAGGAGCGTGGCGGCGACGGGGTTGTCCGCGGTTTCGAGTACGGCCGCGAGGATGCGCACGGCGCCTTCGGCGTCGCCCAAAGCGTGCTGCCGCAGCCGGGCCGCGTCGACCCCGTCGGCCTGACCGGCCTCCTGCAACGCCCGCAGAGACTCCTCGGGATAGCCGGCGGTCTCAGCCACTCGGGCAATGGCCCCCAACGGGCGACCCGCGACACCCGTCGCGGCCAGCACCTCGCCGATGCCGCTCAGGAGAACCTCGGAATTGCCGGTGTCTGCGGCAAGCTCCGTGGCGCGCGCAAAGCTGCGTGCCCGCTCCGCCTCGTCCTGCGTTGCGGCACCGCGCTTCACAAGGAGGTCAACGAGCGCGCCTACGTCGCTCTGGCTCCAGGCCATGCGCTCGGCCAGTTGTGTGGCGCCGAAGTGAGCTGGGTCGTCGCGCAGAACTTCGCGCACGAGTTGGGCGGGGTCGGCGTCGGGAAGCCGCTGTGCAGCCTCGGCCGCCGCATACAGCCGCCAATGACGGCGCCCGAGGTCTTCGCTCATCTCCGCCTGACCCCGCTCGAGTCGGAAGCACAACGACCAGTCGCCCTGCCGGGCCGCGAGCTCCTTAAGCAGCAGCACTGCGGGAAGGAATCCCGGCGAGAGTTCGAGGCAGCGCTCCAGCGACGCCATCGCTTCGGGCAGGAGATCGGTGCGATCGGCGAGGACACGCCCCGCGCGGTAGGCGAGGCTCACCGCCTCGTTGCTGTCACGCGTGGCGGCCGCCGCAGTGCGGAGAGCTCGCGCGAGCTCTGCCCACTGCTCAGAGGCCTCCATGGCCCGCGAGTAGGCGTCCAAGCTGGGCGCGAAGTCGGGCAATGCGCCGAGCGCGAGGCGGTACTGCTCGTGCGCGCGCGGGCCATCGGCTAGGCGGAAATCATACACCGCGCCCGCGCGATGGCGCTGGAGCGCAATGGAGTGCGGGTCTTCCGAGAGCAGCGCCCGCTGCTCGTAGATCGCAGCCAGTTCCCCCCACGCGGAGAGCCGCGTGTAGACACGCTCCAATCCCTCAAGTGCCGGGAGGTAGCCGGGCGCAAAGTCGAGCACCCGTTCGAAGTGCCTCCGGGCGCCTTCGTGGTCGGCCAGGGGGCCCTCGCAGGTTTCGGCCATCCGGTACAAGACGGTGACCATGACGGACGGATCGTCGAGACGCCCGAGCCGCATCTCGAGGAAGGCCACAAGGTCGGCCCAGGCCCCGGCGGCCTGCAGCAGGCGCAACACGGCCTCGGCCGCAGGAGCTGCTCCGGGGTCTTCCGCGGCGGCGCGATAGGCCTCCAAGGCCCCTTGACGGTCGCTGAGGCGCTCTTCCAGCACGTTGCCGAGGCGGTACTGAAGGAACGACCGCGACTCCGAAGGCGCAACCTCGATCTCCTCGCGCAAGGAAACGACCAGCGGTTCCCACTGCTCGGCTTCGGCGCACCACACGTGGTACTCCCGCCGCACATCGTGCGCCGACGGAGCGGCTGTGACAGCGGCGCGCAGCGCCTCACCAGCACCGACCTCGTCGAGCAACTGCACGCGGCGAACCCGACCCGCACGGGCGTACCACCACGCGGAGTCCTGCCCCAGCCCGAGGGCCCCGAAGCGGGCTCCCTCCGCCGAGTAGAGTTCGGCGAGGCCCGTCCATGCTCCCGACACGCGGAGGCGCCTCTCCAATGCCAAGAATGCCGCGCCGCTGGTGACGTCGGCATCGCGGGCGGCCTGCGTAGCCGCCAGCGCCTCCTCCGGCAGGTTGAGCTTCCGTTCCAGAATGTCGGCCCGTTCGAGGTGGGTCTGGCTCGCCAACACGGGCGGGTGCAACGCGCTCAACGACTCCAACGCCAAGACCTCAAGCGGGGCGTCCTGCAAGGCGCGAGCGAGCTCGCGCAGGACCGTCAGGATTCCAGGATTTTCCGGATGCGCAGCACGGGCACGTTGCAGCTCCGCCAGCGCGAGCTGCTCCTGACCGATCTGGTCGCGCACGATGCGCGCCGCTAGGACCATGGCTTCCGCCGCGCTTCCCCCGGTCGACTGCGCCGCGATCCCGTCGAAAGCCGCGCGGGCCAGCTCACCATCCCCGACAGCAATCGCGACCGCCGCGCGCTCTCTCCACCACTCCGCGGAGGCCGGAGCCGACGCGGGGTCGACACTCGCAGCGAGGGCGGCGGCTCGCTCGGTATCGACACAGCGGGTACGCGCCAGATGCGAGGCCGAACCCAACAACGAGGCACGCGTGGAGCCCGACGCGGCGGCCGCGGCGGCCTCCAACTCGTCCACCACCACCTTCCAGGCCGCCCGAGTGTCGCTCGGGGGCGTCCACGCCAGCATCGCCGCGTGTGCCTGCACCGACGACGGATCTTGCGCCAAGAAGCCCTGCCCGCTTGGCAGTTCCTCCGTGGGCGGCGCCGACACCACCTCGGTTTCCATCGCCTCCTCGCTCACAACCTCAGGTAGGAGGGAAAGGAGCGACGGGGGCAGCGCCACGTCGGGGGTGGTCTCGGCGGACGGCGGAGGCTGCACCAGCGCCTCGGCCACAGCTGGTGCGGGCTCGGCCGCGGGCTCCGCGGCACCCGCCTCCGGCTCCACGAGCGCGCCTGCTGCATCCTCCTCGGCCAGGATCTCTTCACGCGACTTCCGCTTGAACACCCTCGTGGCCTGATCCTTCATCTTAAGCGCGGCCTGCCGCGCCTCCGCATCCAACGCGGCCTGCCGCGCATCCTCTTCCCGCTTCAGAGCCGCCTCCGCCGCTTTGGCCTTGGCCGCGGCGGCCGCTGTCGCCTTGTTCGCCGCCGCCTCTTCCGCCGCCTTCGCCTTCGCCGCCGCCGCCTCTTCCGCCGACTTCGCCTTCAGCGCTGCCGCCTCTTCCGCCGCCTTCGCCTTCAGCACCGCCGCCTCTTCCGCCGCCTTCGCCTTCAGCACCGCCGCCTCTTCCGCCGCCTTCGCCTTCGCTGCGGCCTCTTCCGCACGCCGGGCGAGCTCCGCGCCACGGCGTGCCTCTTCCTCATTGTGGGCGTCAGCCAGCCTCTTCGCCTCTTCAGCCTCCGGGTCGGCGGGGCCCGAGTTGAAGAAGTCGTCCTCCAGGTCTTCGAATCCCTGGTCGTTCGAGTTCTTGCGCGACATCCGGCGACTCCTAGCTGGGGGAGCGCTGACTGTAACCGACGAGGCGCGAAGAAGTGAGCCCGGCAGTCAGCGGTTGGTCAGGGCTTCAGCGGCAAGGCGGCGAGGATGAGCTTCACGTCCCGGTCGTCGAAGTAGAAGCCTCCACCTGCGTAGCCGGCAAAGTAGCCGTGGTTGGCGCCCATGATGACGCTGTCGAGCCCAGCCTCGAAGTACAGGTGCCGCCACGGCATCCAGCGGGCGTTGAGCTGGAGGTTCGGGGTGCCGTCGAGCACCGGGTAGCTGCCGTACGCGAAGTCGAAGAGGTCCACGCCCAGCATGAACTTGTCGTCGGCCAAGTAGTAGTCGAACCCCACTCCGCCACTGTTGTCCTTCACGCCGAAGCGGAACACAGCGTCGTGCCACCGCCTCGCGAACTGGAAGGACACGCGGAACCCTGGTTTGACGACGACCTCTTCGTAGCTGGAGCCGAAGTCGGGAAAAACATGTGTTTCCGAGGAGATGTCGCCCTGCGGATGGCCGGCGAGCTCAAAGGCGTACCAGTGATCTTCGGTAGGGAACAGGCGCACACCCACTCCGTTTCGCGAGCGCCCAGCGACGGGGTTCTCGTCGAGCAGATCACTCGTGGGGTCACTCCCGAAATAGTACCCGCCCCGGTAGAACACCTCGGTTCGCAGCTTGCCTGCATCGCCGATCAGGCCGTTCACAGAGTCGATCGTTTCGTTGATCGACACGATCGTGGAGTCGTCCTTCAGCAACTTCCCTAAGGTGCCCTCGCCGCGTTCGATGCCGCCGGTGATCGACTCGATGTGCGCGAGCGACGCATCGAGTTTGGCGGTGGCGGCCTTCACGGCCTGCATCTCCTCGTCAACATCCTCGCTGGTGCGCTCCAGAACCTCCTTCAAGGAGGCCGAGACGTCGCGGAGGTTCGCCGTGATGATGGCCACGTCGTCGCTGTTCGCAGCAGCGATCGCGGTGAGCTGTTCCGAGAGCACGCGCACGTTCTGAATGGTGAGCAGGAGCTCCTGCTTGGTGGTTTCGTCCTCGGTGACCGCGCGCACGTTGGCGGTGATCACCTTGATATCGCCAGCGATGTCGTTGACCTGACGGATGACCTTCTCGAGGTCGGGCGGTAGGTCGCCCACGGTGAGGGTGTCGCCCTCGACAAGCAGCTCTGGCGCCACACCGGGCACCACGCGCACACTCTTGTCGCCAAGCAGGCCCTCGGTCTTCAGCGACGCCACGCTGTCGCGCGGAAGCTGCACGTGATCAAGGATGGCGAGCGTGAGGTGGGCGCTGCCGCCGCGGAGTTCAAGACTGTCCACGTGCCCCACGATCACCCCGGCAACCCGTACGGGCGTGGTGGGGAACACCCCCTCCGCCGTGGGAAAGTCGGCGTAGAGCATGTACGGCTCGCCTGACTCGCCCGGCTTGTCGTCGGCCCGCAAAATGGCGGCGGCGACGATGCCCAGGATGAGCAGGGTGAGCGCTCCTACACGAAACTCGGTGCTGAATCGAAACATGGGCGCCGGCGAGCATATCCGGCTCACCCGTTCGAGGATACGAACAGGCCGTGTTGCTCCTGTCTGCGCTCGTGACGGTGGCCTCGGCGGCCTCGTGGGACCCCGACCTGCGTTGGCAGACCCTCCACACCGAACACTTCGCCATCACCTTCCACGACGGCGAGGAGCAGATCGCCAAGGAGATGGCTGAAGCGGCGGAGGCGGCATGGACTGCGCTTACGGTCGACCTCGAGCATGAACCGAAGGGCGTCGTGCAGATCGTGCTGGTGGACTGGACAGACAGCGCGAACGGCATGGCGCAGTCCTTGCCCTACAACCAGATCACCATCTATGTGACCAGCCCCGGCGGGGATTCCACGCTGGGGCTCTACGAGGACTGGAACGAAGGGATCGTCACCCACGAGCTCGCGCACATCCTGCAGATGGACACCGTGGAGGGTCTGCCGCGGGTAGCGCGCGCGCTGTTTGGAACGCTCATCTCCACGCACCAGATCGCGCCGCTCTGGACGGTGGAGGGGCTGGCCACCTTCGAAGAAACGCGCCACACCACCGGAGGCCGCGGCCGCGCCGCCGCAGTGGACATGGTGAAGCGCGTGGCGGTGCTGGAGGGCGCCTTCCCGCCGCTCGGCAACCTCGACGGCTTCCAGCCGCTCAGCCCGGGCGGAAACCTCCGGTATCTCTTCGGTCAGGACTTCATGCAGTTCATCGCCGACAGCCGCGGCGAGGACAAATGGACGGAGTGGGTGCACCGCTACGGCGCGAGCGTGCCCTTCTTCCTCCAAGCCCGCCGCACCTTCGGCGCCTCGTTCGTTGCGCTCCACGGCGAATGGAAGGCGGCGCTGGAGTCCCGATATGCGGCCCAGAAGGCAGCGGTCGAGGCGGACGGTGCCACGGAGTTGGAGGTCGTGAGCCCGGTCTCGCAGGGGTGTGTGTCTCCTATCTACAATCCGGTGACCGGCGACCTCTGGTACAGCTGTACTGACCCTCGGCGGGGTTCGGGGTTGTGGAAGCAGGCGCCGGGAAAGGCTGCCACGTTGGTGGCGGGCGGCCCGGCGGCAGAAGACATCCAGTGGCGAAATGACGGCGAGGCGTTCCTCTACACGAGCAGCCGCCGGCACGAACTGTACTCGGTAGTGGATGATGTGCTGGTGTACGACCTCGATCGGGGCTCGTCCACGGCGCTCACGCGGGGCAAGCGGGCACGCAACGCGACGTTCTCCCCCGACGGCGGGAGGGTCGTGTGCGTAACGAACGAGCTGCAAGAGACCCGCCTCGCTGAACTGACGATCGACCAGCGGCTGCTCCCGCTCACGGAGGCCCACGGCCACAAGCAGTTCGGGGCCCCCCGCTTCTCGCCCGATGGGCGCCTGATTGCGGTGAGCCTGTGGTCGGAAGGCCAACGCGACCTGTGGCTCTACCACCCCGACGGCACGTCGTTTCGGCGCCTCACCTGGGATGCCGCGCTCGACGTGCAACCCGCGTGGAGCGCCGACGGGCGCTACTTGTACTTCGCCTCCGACCGTAGCGGGGTCCTGAACGTGTACGCGGTCGAGGTGGAGTCCGACCGGATCTTCCGAGTGACCAACGCGGTCATCGGCGCGTTCGCCCCCTCTCCGTCGCCGGACGGGCTCACCCTCGCGGTACAGAGCCTCTCGGCCGCAGGTTCCGTCGTGGCCACCCTCCCCCTCGCGCGCGAAACTTGGCGCGATTTAGGTGTGCTCCCCAGCTACGAGCCGGTCTCCCCTGCTCTGGCCAGCGCTCCGACGCCCGAGCTGCGAATCCGCTCGGGAACGCCCGAACCACCCCGGGCAGGTCAGGCGGCCCGCGAGGAACGAAAGCTCAAAGCAGCCGCCCGCACGGCCCGCAAGGCCGCCCGCCAGGCCCGCATCGAAGCCCGAAAGAGTCCCCAGCCGTCTACGCAGGTCGAGAGCGAAGCGCCGCCCCCGCCCGTTCAAGCGCCGCCCGAAGCCCCTCCTCCCGACCCGCGCGTGCGCCCCTACACCCCCCTCCCCACCTTGATCCCGCCGCGTTTCTGGGTGCCCGGCACGCTGCTCACCACCACGGGTGAAGATTTCGGGCTCTTCCTCAGCGCGTTCAGTGGCGGTGCCGACGCGCTCCGGCAGCTCAGCTACGCTGGATACGCAACGTGGCGCACCGACGCGGAATTCCTCGGAGGGGGCGGAAGCTTCACCGTCAACAAGTGGCGGCCGATCTTCCAGCTCAGCGCCAGCACCTACGTGTCGCCGTACAGCACCATCTCCGTACTCACCCCGGCGCCTCGCGAGGGCGGAGCCCTGATCCCCGGGGTGCAGTCCACCGACCAACGCTACTGGGACCACCGCATCCGAGGAGGACTCAGCGGCTACTACCCTCTGGACGAAAGTTCCGGGCTGTCCGCTGCGGTGCGCGCTGAACTACGCCAGCCGAAAGACACCCTTCCCGCCGACGTGTACTACCCCGCCTTGCCCAGCCGAGGCCTCTTCAACACCTTCGCGCTAGGCTGGAGCTACGGGCGGGGCGAAGCGTATGCGCTCTCCATCTCGCCGGAGAAAGCGCGCTCCCTGGGAGCGGGCATCGAGTACACGCCCGGCTGGCTCGGCAGCAACAGTCTGGACGAGACCAATCAGCCCACACCCTTCGACCAAGTTCAGCTCACCGGCGAGTGGCGCGAGTACGTCACCGCCCCCTGGGCGGCGAACCACGTATTGGCGTGGAAAGCGTCCGGAGGATTTTCGCTGGGCAGCACGTTCCAGTACGGCAGCTTCCGACTCGGCGGCACCTTCTCGGAGAACGGTGTGACCGTGATTCCCGCGGAGTGGCGCGCCCTTCGCGGCTTCTACCCGAGCACCCGCGACGGCGAGGCGTACTGGCTCGCCAGCGGCGAGTACCGCTTCCCGATCTGGCAGATCCAGCGCGGCTTCGGCACCATCCCGCTGTTCCTGCGGCACCTCAGCGGCGCCGTCGTGGTCGACGCCGGCAACGCGTGGGACGATCCCGCCGATGCCGGCTTCGACCGCTCCCTGGTGGGGGTGGGCGCGGAAATCCGCCTCAGCGCGATCGCCTTCTACGGCATGAGCCTGTACGGCCGAGCCGGCTACGCGTTCGGCGTGCTGGGCGAGGGCATCCAGCCGGGCTCCGCCGACGGCCTCTACTTCGCGGCGGGCTCGTCGTTCTGAGCCACTGCCCGGAACAGCCGCACCATCCCCAGCCCCTTCAACTCCCGCGCGAACGGCTCGCCCACGATGCCGATGCGGGCCAGCACTCCACACACCAGCGGTTCGGACTGGATGGCTTCGGTCCACACGACATCCCCGGCGCCGGCCGCCCCCTGAGCCCGCGCGGCGAGGTTGACGGTACCACCGAAGTAGTCGAGCCCGCTCTGGTCGCTATGGACGGCGAGCGCAGCCCCGCGATGCACCCCTACCTTCAGGGAGATCGGCTGCGCCATGCCGAGCCCCGAAGCCCACGCCCTGAACTCGGACTGCATCTCCAGCGCCGCGGTCACGGCGGAGGTCGCGTCGAAGAACGCCGCCATCACGGCATCTCCGATCGTCTTCACGACCGTACCCTCATGGCGGGCTGCAACAGCGCGGAGAATGGCAAAGTGGTCGCGGACCACTGCGAAGGCCCGGGCGTCTCCCAACTCCTCGTACATCGCCGTGCTCCCGCTCAGGTCGGTGAACAGCAGGGTGATCGATCGCACGCCGACGCGCAGGTCAGGTGCGAGCACCTGATGCCCGAGCCGCCTTCGAAAGCGGTCTCGAGTCGTGAGCAGACTGGCCGGCACCATCGGCAAGGCGCCGCCAAGCTTGATGAGCTGCACGCGCGCTCGGGACGCACTGGGATTCTGGATGTCCAGCGCCACGAGGCCAGCCTTCACCTCCGTGGGCTCGCAAGGATCGCCACTCCAGCGAAGCGTGCTCTCTCCCTGACCTCCCGCCGTGATCTCGAGGTCGGGCACCGACCCTCCCGCCCCGAGACGCCACTTCCCCCGGGGCAGCGGAACGTCGACCTGCACCCGTTGACCAGGGAGCAGCGTAAAAACGGCCTGCTGAGAGGGTGCGGCAGCGGGAAAGATGGTGCAGAAGTTGACATCCAACGCCCGCACCACGCTCGGATGGGGGGCGAACAATACCTCCACGTTCTCACCCAGATCGGTGTCGCTCCGGACTCCGCACGCGGGGCAGTCCACGTGATCGGCCACATCGGAGAGCAGCCGCCCGCCCGCCAACTGCCCGTAGCAGCGATTGCAGCGCACCGACCAGAACAGCTCCACAGCGCCGCCGTCCACGCCGCCGACGAGCGCATCGAGGACATCCTCCCGCTCCAAGCCCCACTGATCGGCAAGGACGAACGCGCGCAAGCGGGTGAGTTCGCCCGGACGGGCGTGGGAAAACGCGTGCGCGAAACGGTCTACCAGCTCAGGCGGCGAGACCAGCCGCCAGCGGGCGAGCGCGGCCAGCGCCTCGGCATTCAGTTCGCGCGGGGCCTGGCCAGGGCCCGCTCCGTCCGGCTTCGCCAACCCCTGCAGGGCCGCCGCCCACCTCCGGTGCATGCCGTTCAGCGAGATTCCACGCCGCACCAGCGAGGCCCACCCCGGACCCTGCAACGCCATCTCCACGACAGGACGCACGCCGCCCTCCGAGGGCACCAGTTCGGCGCGATAGTCGCTCCGCGCGAAAAATGGGGAACGAAGGTCGCGTACCTGGCGAAAAAAACGCTCACTTACCCACGACGACCACACCTCTGAGAAAGCAACCCGCGTTCCCAACGGTGCGGCGAGCTCCCCGGTGAGCATTGCGAAACCATCGTCCTGGGTGGACACCCCTATCCCCAGCACGCTGCCGTTGCCGGCCACCCGGTTCATCCAGTCCGTGTCTCCCACGAGGCGCCACGCACGCTCCGGTGTGGTGACCGGGCCCTCGATGCGGAAGCGCTCTTCCACGTTGCCGTCGATCGGCTCGGGGGAGCCTTCAGGGTAGTGCGTCATGACTGCGGCCGACTCTACCCGATCCAGCCTTCGGTCAGGGAGTACTTCCGTAGAAGAGCCAAGCGCCGCCCGCCGCAGAGCCGCCGTCGTCGCGCCCCACCGCGCCGATAAGGACGTCGTCGAAGCCGTCGCCGTCGCTGTCTCCACCGTTGGCTACGGAGGTTCCGACGAAGTCCGATACCACCTCTCCGCGCAGGAGTCCGTCCGCTCCCTCGAGGAGTACGGTGCCGCTGAGGGGCCCGCGAACGAGGTAGGCCGAGCCGGCCATCGCGACATACGCGCTGCTGTAGGGCGCACCGATGAGGACATCTGCGAAGCCGTCCGCGTCCACGTCGCCGCCGCCCGCCACGCTTGAGCCCATCCGGCCGCCTGCGTCTTCTTGCCGGAAGATGGCCGTGGCTGTTGAGAGCGAGGCGACGCCCACGTTCGCTCCGACGAGATACGCCGAGGTGCCGTAGGGGGCCCCTACCAGCGCGTCGTCCAGGCCGTCGCCATCCACGTCCCCGGCGCCAGCCACGGCGAGCCCGGCTCGGTCACTTCCGCGCTCCCCAAGCCACTTGGCGTCTGCCGCCGCGAGCGATGCCGTGCCCGTGATGGGCCCGTATTCACAGTACACCGCGCCAGAGCGCGTACCCACCGTGGAGTCGCCCCAAGCCCCGACCATGAGGTCGCCGAAGCCGTCCCCATCCAAGTCACCGACGAGAGCGAGCGCGGTTCCGGCGCGGTCGAGAGCGACCTCGCCGGTGCGCATGGCCTCAGACGAGGCGGTGGTCATCATTCCGGTGTCGGTGCCGTCTACGAGGTAGGCGGCGCCAGCCCGGTTGCCCCCCGCGTCTTGATAGGGGGCGCCGATGGCGATGTCGCCGACTCCGTCGCCCGTCACGTCCACGCCTGCCGAAACGGAGTACCCCGCCAGGTCGAGCGTGGTGTCGCCGAACACCGTGAGCCGGGCGCCCCTGACATCTTCGTTGCCAGAGAGGCCGCCGGCGAGCAGGTATACCGCTCCCGCGTCTACCGAGGCCGTGTCGGAGCCATAGGCCGACACCACGAGGTCGTCCGCGCCGTCCCCGTCTACGTCTCCCGCGGGGCCCATCGACCAGCCCACAAAGTCGCTGGCCGCGAGACCATACACCGTTGCCAGCGCCGATCCGGTCGACTCTGCGCCAAACGCCCCGCCGCTGAACACCAGCACCGCCCCGGCATCGGTCGTGCCTTCGTTGTTGCTCGAGGAGCCCACGGCCCAGTCCTGCGTTCCGTCGCCGTTGACGTCGCCCACGAAGCCCACACTTCGGCCCGCGTCGTCGCCCGGCGCGCTTCCGATGTACCAGCTGTCACTGTCGGCGATGGGGTGTTCGCCCCACACACCGCAAAGGGACGCCACGCCGTCGCAATCGTTGTCCACGCCGTCGCCGCAGACCTCCGTGGCGCCCGGGAAGGCGGCCGCATCCGCGTCGTCGCAGTCTCCTGCGCTAGATGCGAATCCAGCGGGCTGCGAACAGGCCCGCACCGTGCTGGCACCCGTTCCCACACCGTCGCCGTCCACATCGGCGTACCAAGTGCGCTCGCCGGAGGCGCCCTCTTCGTCGACGCTGCCGTCGCAGTTGTTATCGAATCCGTCGCAGCGCTCCGCACGACCGGGTGCCACGGCCGCCTCAAGGTCGTTGCAGTCGGTTCCCTTGGTCACGTACCCGGCGATCGACGAGCAGCTCCACGTCGCGGTGGCGGGGTCGCCGTAGCCGTCGGAGTCGGTGTCCGCGTACAGGTAGCGGGCGCCGATCGAGGTGCCGTCGTCCACCAGCCCGTTGCAGTCGTCGTCCACGTCGTTGCAGACTTCGGCCGCCCCTGGGTAGGTGTCGGAGTTGTCGTCGTCGCAGTCGTCGGCCGTGGGGTAGCCGTTCGAAGGCTGCGTGCAGGCGCTGCGAGTGGAGATTCCGGCATGGGTGTCGCCGTCCCGGTCCACGAACCACGACAGCGCATCCACCGCGCTGGTTTCGTCGGCCCCTTCGTTGCAGTCGTTGTCGATCCCATCGCACGTTTCTACTGCGCCAGGGAACACCGCGGGGTCGCTGTCGTCGCAGTCGCCCTCGTTGGCTACGAAACCTACGGGCTGCGAGCACGCCCACCGGAAGGTGCTGGCGCTGCCGACGCCGTCCCCATCGGTATCGCCGTACCACACGCTGTCGTCTGCGGGGGAGTTGTCTACCGTCCCGTCGCAGTTGTCGTCCACGTCGTTGCACAGCTCCGTTGCACCCGGAGAGAGGTCGGGGTCGCTGTCGTCGCAGTCGCCGCCCTGATCCACCCAGCTGGCGTCGGGCTGGCAACCCGCGAACGTGTCGGCGTCGTCGCCCCAGCCGTCGGCATCGAGGTCGGCGTACCAGAGCTCGCCGTCGCAGGGGCTGGGCTCCACGGTCACGCCCGTGTCCGCCGTGTCAGAGGGAGGGCCGCCGCCGCCGTCTGCGGTGTCGCTGCCGACGCCGGTGTCCGTACCGCCGCCACCGCTGTCGCACTCGCCGCCGTTGTCGTCCGCCACCCCGGAGCAGTCGTCGTCCACACCGTTGCACACTTCCACGAGGCCGGGCGCCCGCGCGCTGTCGGTGTCGTCGCAGTCGCTGGCGTCGGCCGACCAGCCGCCGGGGTTGTCGCACTGGGTCAGCGCCACGGCACTGTCGCCATACGCGTCACCGTCGAGGTCCTGGTACCACACGGGGGCGTCCACGGCGCCCGCGTCGGCGTCGGCGTCGCAGTTCGAATCGATGCCGTCGCAGAACTCGGCGGCGTCGGGGTACACCCAGGCGAGCTCGTCGTCGCAGTCGCCGCTCTCGAACACGAGCCCAGGGTCGGTCGTCTCGCAAGCCGGGGGCGCCGCCTCGCCGCCGAAGCCGTCGCCATCGAGGTCTACATAGAGAACCACGGCATCAACGGGCTCCTCGTCGATGGTGCCGTCGCAATCGTCATCCACGGAGTTGCACGACTCGGCGGCGACCGGAGAAACCGTGGCGTCGGCGTCGTTGCAGTCGGTCGCGTTCGCGTTGTACCCGGCGGGCGCCTCGCAGCTCCACACTTCGCCGGCCGCGCTGCCGTAGCCGTCGTTGTCGCCGTCGGGGTACCAAGCGATCGCGTCGACGGCGAGCTCGTCTACCGTGCCGTCGCAGTCGTTGTCGGCGCCGTCACAGTGCTCGGCGGCACCGGGGCGGGAGTCGGCCGCGGTGTCGTCACAATCGGTGCCATCGGCCACAAAGCCGGCCGGCACGGTGCATGCCAGCGTGGCCGCGGCGGGGTCGCCGTACCCATCGCCGTCGCCGTCGGCGTACCAAGTCGTGGCGTCCAGCGCTTCTTCGTCTACCGTGCCGTCCAGATCATCGTCCACCCCGTTGCAGAGCTCCGGGAGGCCGACAGGACCACCGCCGCCGGCCGTATCAACCCAACCACCGGAGTCGGTGTCGCCGCCGGCCGCGGTGTCGCCGCCGGCCGCGGTGTCGCCGCCGGCCGCGGTGTCGCCGCCGGACGCGGTGTCGTCGCCGCTGGCGCTATCGCCCGGAAGCCCGGAGTCGTAGAGGCCCGAGTCGCCCGGGGGCTTGCCGCTGTCGGTGCTGCTGCTTTCGGTGTCGTCGCCTTCCGCGTCGCCGCTGTCCGGCCGATCGGGCTGCTCGCTCACGTCGGGTGCCCCGATGCTACCGGTATCACTCACGATTTCCTCGCCGGGCGCGGCCGGTGTCGTCTCCACCGTGCCCACGTCGTCGACCCCCACCACCGCCCGCTCGCAGCCCAGCGCGGGCAGCAAAAGAAACAAGAGGGGCCAGCGCGGCGAAAGCATGGCACCGGATCGGCTGCGCCAGCTAGGACTTGAGGGCGATAAGAGCTTATTTATGGCCCCTCCCCGCCCCCCCCTCGCCGAGCGCCTGCGCCCGCGTTCGTTGGACGAAATTCTGGGGCAGCCGGCGCTGCTCGCCCCCGATGCCCCGTTCCGCCGGGCGCTCAACTCCGGGCGCCTGCGATCGATGCTGCTCTGGGGCCCCCCCGGCTGCGGAAAAACCACGCTAGCACGAGTGCTCGCCGATGCCGTCGGGTTCCGACTCGTGGCGTTCTCTGCGGTGCTCAGCGGCGTGAAGGAGCTGCGCGAGGTGATCGAGCAGCGCCCCGCGCTCGATCCTCGGCCGCTCCTCCTGTTCGTCGATGAGATCCACCGATGGAACAAGGCGCAGCAGGACGCGCTGCTCCCCCATGTCGAGAACGGCACGTTGGTGCTGGTGGGCGCCACCACCGAGAACCCTGCATTTCACCTGATCCCCGCGCTGCGAAGCCGATGCGAGCTGGTGGTGCTGCAGTCGGTCCCGACCGAGGCTGTGCGCGCGCTGCTCGATCGGGCGCTCGCCGACCCCGAGCGCGGGCTCCCCCCCGACCTCGTGGTGGAACCCGAGGCCCTCAACGCCATCGCCCGGTCCACCGACGGCGACGCCCGCCGCGCCCTCTCCATCCTCGAACGGCTCGCCGACCGCGGCGACGTGACCCTCGACGCGTTCCGGGCCGCCGGCAACAGCCTGTTCCACGACCGCGACGGCGATGCCCACTACGACGTGGTGAGCGCCTTCATCAAGTCGCTGCGCGGCTCCGACGCCGATGCCGCGCTGTACTGGATGGCACGGATGCTTGAGGGCGGAGAAGACCCGGTTTTCGTGGCCCGTCGACTCGTGATCTTCGCGAGTGAAGACATCGGAAACGCCGAGCCGCGCGCGCTCCCGCTCGCCGTGGCCACGATGGAGGGCTGCGCACGCATCGGTATGCCCGAAGCCCGAATCCTGCTCGGGCAGGCGTGCACCTTCCTCGCCACCTCCCCGAAGAGCAACGCGAGTTATACCGCTATAAACGCCGCGCTTGCGGAGGTGAAGCAGAGCGGCGCGCTGCCAGTGCCCCTGCATCTGCGGAACGCTCCAACCGGCTTGGCGAAGTCGATGGGGCACGGCGCCGAGTACCGCTATCCGCACGACTTTCCGGGGCACGTGGTGGCGCAGCAGTACCTCCCCGACGCGCTCGTAGGCACTCGCTTTTACACCCCGACCACGCAGGGGGCTGAGAAGACCATCGGCGAGCGGCTGGCATGGTGGAAACAGACGCTCGGGGGCGGTTAGCCGTTCGCCCGTGCTCACCGACGCCGTCGAGTTTCGTGGGAAGCCGCATGCAGGGTGCATCCTCTACACGTGTGAGCACGCCAGCCGCCGTGTGCCGCGACCGTTTTCCTTGAGCGCGGGCGACCGCGCCCTGCTGAAGACCCACTGGGGCTCGGACATCGGCGCCGCCTGGCTCACCGGCGAATTGGCCCGCCTCGGGGGCGACCCAGCCGTCCTCGGCCGCGCCAGCCGCCTCGTGATCGACATCAACCGTGATCCTACCGAGCCCTCCTCCATCCTCGCCGATACCCACGACGGCCCTGTCTCGTTCAACCGCAACGTGACCGCCGCCGACCGGCGGGACCGCACCGCGCGATTCTTCGCTCCCTTCCACGACGCCGTCCGCGAGCAGCTCCACGCCGCCACCCCGCGGCTCCTGTTCTCGGTGCACAGCTTCACGCCTGTCTGGCGAGGGGTACCGCGAGCCGTCGAGGCCGGGGTGCTCTTCGACCGCCACGACGCAGCGGCGCTGGCCCTCGTGAACGCCCTCTGCGTCGAGGGGCTGCGCACCGAGCCCAACGAACCCTACTCGGGCAAAGCAGGGCTCATCTACAGCGCAGCGCTCCACGGCCGGGCCGCTGGCGTGCCCTACTTGGAGCTGGAAGTCCGGCAGGACCTGATCGCCACCCGGCCGCTCGCGGTGGCCATGGCCGGCCGCATTCGCCGCGCTCTGGTCGCGGCCGGATGGTGAAGGAACGAGGCGGCGCCCTGCTCCTCGCGGCCTGCGGCGTGGCCGTTTTCCTGTGGCCGGCCCGGCTGGGACTCCTCGGCAACCCGGGGGGAGAAACGCACAACCACCTGTGGGCGCTGGCTCAGGCCCGGCTCGGCCTGGAGGTGAACGTTCCGGATGGATGGGACGTGCCGCTGATGGACCCCCCGAATTTGCTGTGGTTCTGGCTCGGCTGGCTCGTGTCGCCCGTCGTGGCGTGGAACCTCACGGCCGTGGCGAACGTGGCGATTGGCCTCTGCGGGGGAGCGTGGTTGGGGTGGGAGGTGAGCCGCACGCGCTCGGGAGCGTGGGTGGCCGCGGCCGCCACGGGTTTCAGCCCTTTTCTGGCAGGCGCCATCGACTTCGGCGTAACGGAGGCCTGGCCACTCGGGCTCTACGCCGCGCACGTGGCGGCCATGGAACGAATGCGGAACCGGCCCGATCGCCGCACCACCGTCGTGGCCGGTGTGCTGCTCGCCGCCTTCGCGCTGAGCGGATGGTACCATGCCTGCTTCGCGCTGCTCATCGCGCCCCTGCTCGCGCTGCGGGTAGGGCACCGCGAGGCCCTGCTGGCGGGAGCGGTGGCGGCGGTGCTGGTCTTTCCGCGATTCTGGGGCCTGTTGCCCCACCTCGAGGTGTGGCAGGAGCGCGCCGCGGGCCTGAGCGACCCCGCGCCCATTCGCGCTTGGCTGTCGGTGGAGCGCTACGGCATCGACCTCCTGCGGTTTCTGCCCTCCACGAGCCAGTTCAGCCCCAGCTACAGCGTGTACCTCGGAGTCGTGGTCGTGCTCCTCGCGGCGGTGGGGGCGAAGCGAAGCCTCCCGTGGCTACTGATGGCCACCCCGCTCTGGGTCCTCGCGCTCGGCCACTGGCTGCGGGTGGGCGGAGTTCCGGTTACACTCGAAGAACCTGTACTTATGCCAGCAGGATGGTTGGTGGATCGGGTGCCGCTCCTGCGCTTCATCACGCACTGGTATCGTGCGGCGGGTCCCGCCACGGTGCTGCTCGCGGCGGGCGCGGCGGTGGGGGCGGGCCGCCTCGAGGGCTGGCTGTCCGGGAGCGGGCGTCTGCGGTTTGCCGCGCTGCTTGCGCCCGCGCTCGCTGCCCTCGTTCTCCTCGACAGCATCGGGCTCTCCGGCACACGCTGGCCCCGGGTGGCCGCTCCCCTGCCCGCTCCCCCCTTCGCCACCTTCTCCGGCCCGGTCCTCGATCTCCCCATCGATGACAACCGCACCGACCCCGCCATGTACGGCAGCCGCCGCCCCTACTGGCTCTTTCAAGTCGCCCACGAGGCACCGGTGGCCGAGAACTACGAAGCTGCAGACAGCGTGCTCATGCGAAGCGGCGAAGCGCGGCGGCTCCAAACCGCGTGCGGGGGGCTACCACGGTCGCGCCCGGGGGCGGTACACGCGGGCGAAGAGGCCCCGGGGAGCGGGGCCGTGACGCTGCGATCGCTTGGTTTCGCGGAGGTGGTCGTCCATCGACGGTTGGCGCCCCCCGGCTGCGAAGCTGCCGTCCGGGCGCAGCTCGGCTCTCCGTTCGAGGAGGTGGAGACCGCAGCGCGGTGGGTGCTGGCGGGGGCCGTGCGGTAGAACCGCCGAACGCTACGAGGAGAAAGGAAGGTCGAAGACCACGGCGCGAACCGTGCGACCGGCCGCTTCGACTTCCACTTCCAGCCCCGGCTGCCACGCCGCTTTCTTCAGGAGCGCGAGCACACGCGCCACCCCGCCTTCGCGGGCGCCCGAACGCGTAAACCCGACGACCTTGTCGCCGAGCTTGACCTCGGCCTCCGCAGGGGGGATCGCGTCTTCGACCATACGCAGGCCCCAGAGTTTCTTCTGCACCTGGCCCATCACGTCGATGCGGTTGATGACCTCTTGGCCGATGTAGCAGCCCTTGGTGAAGGAGCAGCACCGCTCCACGAGGCGCATCTCGTGAACGAGCGCCCGCTCCCCCATGTCTACCGGCCAGCGCGCGAGGCCCGCGCGCACCCGCAGCGACTCCAACGCATCGCTCCCGCCGATCCCGGCGCCCGCTGCGCGCAGGGCCGCCCACGCTTCGGGCGCAGCCCCGGTCGGAACCACGATATCCACGCCGCCGAAGCCCGTGCGATCGCGCCCGAGCAGGTGAACTTCGGCGGCCGTGGCCACCTCGCCAAGCCCCGGCGCGGGTAAGCCCGCGGCCGCGAGCACGCTGGGAGCGTTCGGCCCGGCCAGATGCACGACGGTGCGCTCCTCGGCGAGGCTGGTGAGCTCCACGTCGTCGAACAAAATGAACTTCTCGTACCGCTCCACGAAGTCGCTGGCCGCCACCCCGTCGAGCACCACCATCAGGGTGTGCTCGCGCACGTGGGCCACCCCGAGGAGCCCCTGCATCTTCGCCTTCTCGTCGCCCATGGCGCTCTGGTTGCAGGCGCCTACCGCGAGGTCACGGATGTTGTTGGTGAACATTCCGTTGGCGAAGCGGCGCGCATCGGGACCTTCGAACTGGAGAACGGCGTGGGGGGCGAGGTCGTAGAGTACGGCCCCCCGGCGGGTTTCGGCGGCCTCCTCCTCTACGGTGCGGAAGTTGGCCGGCAGCAGCCAGCCTTCGACGTCCGCGAAATTGGCTCCGGCCGCAACGTGCAGGCTGAACAGGGGTGAGCGGTTGAGGCCCATCTGCTACTCGAGGTCGTCGGGGGGGATGAAGGTGGGCGACGCGCGCAAAACCCGCGGCCCCTCCGGCGGGTTCGCAGTGTCCACGACGACGCTCGGAAGCTCGCGGGGTTGCCCCTTGGGGGCCGTCCTCTCCGGCTGAGCTTCTTCCATGAAGGTCAGCCTCGCGTTGGTGCTCGACCCCCGCTCGGGCGCCGACTCAACGCCGCCGACGGCAGCCTCGGTCTTCCCTCGACTCCGCATCCCCAGGAGGGCGGCGATCGCCACGATCACCACGACGGCGAGACAGCAGCAGCCACACCCAAGCGCGGTGAGCATCGGGGTGGTCATGAAGTCCATGCAGCCTCCTCCCCACGCCTATCGCGCCACCGAGAGACAGGTGCTGCCCTTCGGCACGCGCTGCATGGTGAACCTGCTGTTCGCGGGGTCGGAGCGGACCTCCGGATTCTGGATGAACAGGCGACTGGAGGCCCCGAGGGTTCGCTGCTGCAGCTCCGACACCGTCACCGCACCCTCCACCTGCCCCGCGGGGGTCACGCGGCCGTCCAAGACCGCCCGGCTGGTCTGGGCGCGGTACACCGAGACCATGCCGAACAGCGGGACCGTGATCTGGATCGTGGCGGCGGGCGCTCCGTCGTGGTCCCAGTCGATCACGCCCGGAGCCTGAAGGGCCGAGGGGAAGCCCCCGACCTCGGGGTCATAACCGAGCGCGACCGACCCCAGATCCATGTGCACTCCCCAGCCTGAACCTGATGGTGTCAGCTCGACGAGGTACTCCTTGGACGGGATGGCATCGACGAACGCGGCGGGGAATGACGTCGTGGCGATCGAGGGTTGGGTTTCGGCCTCCAACGAACAGGTGTCGTGGCGCGCCCACAGGCCGGCTGGGGAGACGGCCACGTCGACAAGCATCACCTGAACCGTGCGGATCCGGGTCGTGCCGAGCACCGGGATGTCGGCCTGTGTTGCCACATCGAGCACCAGCCGCCAGGAGCCTGTCAGGTCGGGGCGTTCGATGGCCTCAGCGAGAGTGGCGAGAAGGAGCACGTCGGCATCGTAGCCGCAATAGAAGCAGGAATGGACCTACCCGTCGCGCCCGACCCCCTCGCCACCTTGTTGCTCGACGGGCGCCTGCCGGCGCTCCTCACCGGAATCGTGCTCTGCGGCTGGGGCGCCCGCCTCTACCGCGTCGTCGTGCTCGCGCCCGGAATCCTCGCCGGCGTGTACGTTGGCGCGATCGCGCAGCAGCTCCTTCACTACAGCGTTCCCACGGGGATCGTCGTAACGGTCGTATTGGCGGCGATCGGCGCGCTGGTGTGCCACTTTGTGGAAGGGCTAGCCATCCGCGTGGCGGGCGCCGGCCTCTTCGGCGCCTTGGTGTGGCTGGGCTGGCCGCTGCTGAAACAGGGCGAGCTCCCCTTCTGGGCGCCTCTGGTGGCGAGCATCGTCGGCGGCATCGTCTTTCCTTACGTCTACCGATTCCTGCTACGGCCGGTCACGGCTCTGGTGGGCGCGTGGAGCGTGGCGTGGGCGCTCAAGAGCCCCGATAGCCTCGGGCTCGTGCTCGGCCTGGCGGCGGCGGGAACGGCGGTGCAATTCTGGCTCGACCGCGGCGGGGGCGACAAACCGGCCGCACGGCCCCCAAAGGGAAAGAAGCCCAAGAAAGGGTGAGCCGCGCGGCCTACGCGGGCTCGCCGGCAAGCTGCCGCTTCGCTTCTTCGAGCCAGGGCGCCTTCTTGGCAGCCTTCGCCACAAACTTTTCGAGGTGCGCTGTCGCTTCGCTCGTGCGGCCCGTTCCCCGAAGCGCCTGCGCCAAGAACCAATAGGCGTCGGCGGGCACCTTCTTGCCGGCCACGGCCGCCTCGAGAACAAGCAGCGCCTCCGCGGAACGCCCACTGGCGAGGAGAGCGGCTCCGCGCACGCGGAGCGCAGCGGAGGTCGTTCCAAGAGCCTCGTCGCAGCGGGCAAGCAGGTCGGCGCGGCCCTGGGCCAGCAGCCGATCCCCGAATCGGCACAGGTCGTCGCCGTCGGCGGGCCACCACGTGTCGAGCCCGATCTGGAGGGCCGCGCCCGGCTGCTCGCGTGCGGTTTCACGAATGGAGAGCACGCGCCAGCCCGGCTCGAGCGGAGCGCTGCGCACATCGCGGCCCGTGGCCCACACGGCATCCCCGATGCCGAGCACGAGCAGCACGTCGTTGCCGGTGCACTTGGGATCGATGGCGCCGGCATCGAGCCCGCTGCGCACCCACAGCCCGGCCGGATTGGGCAACGCTTCGAGGCGGAGCACGATCGCCTCCGCCAGTTCCCGCGTGTTGCGGGTGCACTGCGCGGGCAGCTCCCGCGCCCCGGCCAGCGCGCTCAGGTAGCCCACGTCCGCACAGATCTTGGCGATCTCCACCCGCGACTCCACACGAATCCGGGTGTCGGAAACCGTGGCCACTACCAAGGCCTCCACGTTCTCGAGCAGTGAGGCGCCTGCGCTCACGATCGTGCGCCAGAGGCCCACACACGCGCCAGCCCGAATGTCCTGCCGGGGGTCGCGCAGGCCGAGCAGCACGCGCTTGAACGCAGCCTCGGTGCCGAGGCAACCGCAGATGCCGAACAATCCTGGGTTCACCGCAGGGTCGGCGCTGGTGGCTGCACGCAGCCACGCTGCGCGTGACTCCGCTGACACCCGATCGCGGCGGGGGGGCAGGCGGTGGCGGCTGAGGATGTCTGCGGCCGCACCTGCGGCGGCGAGGCGCACGCCCGGCGACTTGTCGCCAATCGCCACCGCGATGAGCCTGTCGATGTGCTCAGGCAAACCGGCCAGCGCAAGGTCTCGTGCGCCGGCAGCTCGCAGGGGAATCTCCTTCGCCCCCAACGCAGCAACCGGGTCCTTCGTTTCGGCCATGCGCGACTCCCAGGACCAACTAACGTGAACGGGGGGGCAGGGCCTCGGCCGGCCTAAGGGTGCCGGCCCGAGACGGCTCGGGGCGGCGGAGCGGCCGAGGAACGGGGTGTTCCGCGTCGGGAGCACAGTGGTGAGAGATCGCTTCCGTCCACGCCGACAGGGCCAGCGCGGAACCCTCGGCCACCCAGCCCGGCGGCTCGCGGTCGGCTGCGGCGCAGGGAACCTCCAGCGTGTCGACGGTGGCCTCCATCTCCTGCGCCGCAGCCCGACGGCAATTCTCGGCCGGGCAGGACTCTAGCGGAGGGGCAAAGCCGGCGTCGATTCTGGAGCGCCACCAAGCCCGCCAGTAAGCATGATTAAAACGTACGTTCGTGTGGGCCAGCATGGCCTCCCAGCCGGCAACCGCCTCGTCCATGGTTTCCATGCGCCGCGCCACCTGCCCCACCACATGGGTGGCGCAGCCGGTCTCGTAGATCGTGCTGGCACACAGGTCGAGCGCCGCTGCCCCCTCCCCTGCCCTCTCCGTGGCCTCGGCTTGCCGAAAGCGGCACTCGTCGTCAGCGGGGTGGACCAGGTCCGCGCACCGCTCCCACGCTGCGAAGCGCACGACCGCCTCCACCCCGCACCCCCGATCCCGCTCCGGGCACGCTGCGAGCGCCGCGCTCACGTCGGCCGCTCCTCGGGACTCGGCAGACCGTTCCGCGTCGGACAAGTCCGAACTGCATCCGGCGAGGAGCAAGGCACCCAACAGCGTGGACACTACTGTTCGATCGTGCGAGAGAAAAGCGTGGCGATCTCGCCGTGGCCGGTGTTGTTGGGGTGGAAACAACTCTCGTCGAACCACAGCTCGGCGGTGGGATCGCGGTAGCAGCGCCCGGTGGTGTCGTCGCGGTTGTAACCGTGGCCGCAAAAGGCTTCGCCCAAGAAAATCATGTCCGTTTGGGTGTCGGCCGCGATCTGCAGGTATTCCTGTTGGATGGAGGCCAGCAGGTCCTGAATGATGGGCGAACCGAGGTCGTAATGGTAGCCCGCGAGGTCGGCGCCGGGACAGGCATCCACATCGCCAAAACCGTCGGTGAACTCATAAACGTTGGCGAAAACGACGTAGAATTTGCCCGGGAAACGCTCCTTGTCGGTGTCGGTGCGGGCCCCCCACTTGGCACAAACCGCGAAATCGCCGGAGTTCATCATGTACCCAGTGCCGGCGAAAACGTCGTACCAGAACCAGAGGTATTCGGGCGCGATGAGCCCGTACCGGGCCACAAGCCAGTTGGTGAGCTCGCTCCGGTAGAACTCCTCGACCGTGTTCGGCGGGGAGCCAACAGTGACGCTGTCGCCCAAGAAGACGACGCGCTCAATCTCCGCGATCTCCTGATGGTTGGTGCCCGTGCAATCGGCGTTGAAGGTGGCGCCCGTGCCGAGATAGTCGGGGACGGTAGAAAATCCGTTCGCCGCAAACAGGCGGTCCAGACAGGACTCGGGTTCCGGCTCGGCGGTGTCGCCCGAGTCGGGCGGGGCGGAATCGCCGGAGTCGACAGGGCCGGTGTGGGCCGAATCGCCCGTGTCGGTGGGGGGGGCGCTGTCGGGGGTGCCGGTGTCGCCAGGCTCGTCGACGCCCGCTTTCGGCGCGTTGCTACCGCCCTCGGAACCCGGCGAGCATCCGAGGAGGAGGAGGAGGCCCAGGCGCATGTTTGCGCTGTATCCAACTCACCTCTAGTCCGCCGCCATCGCCACCCCGGCATCTTCGTACCCGCTCACCGGTCCGGCACAGTCCGCAGCGGCGCACCCCACACAGCCACGCCCGCGTCGCCGCTGCTGCGTGAGGAAATAGAGCTCCGCCACCAGCGCAGGCTTGTCGCGGTGGGTGGGCAGGCAAGCGGGGGTCCCGATTCCGAGAGGGCGGTCGGGCACGGGGATGGCGCGCAGGGCGGTGATCATCGCCGTGAACGATGGCGCCGAGCGCCCGAAGTCGAAGCTGCCCTTGTTCCGCAGCAACGCCACCCCGAGGCGGCTGCCCCAGCGGCTCCGCACCCACGACGCCAGAGCGCCGATACCGTCGAGGTTCTCCACGAGCAGCAACGTGTGCACCCGCACCGAGATGCCCGCTGCAGCGGCCGCATCGAGGCCCGCCACCACCTCCCCCCACGCCTGCACCCCCACGATCGCATCGTGAACCGCGGCCTCGGCGCTGTAGAGGGGCACCACCACCTCCGCCACCCCGAGCCGCGCCCACTCCTCGGCGTGCCGGGCCAGCCCCTCGCCATTGGTCATGAGGTCCACTCGCTCAAAACCCGCCTCTCGAGCCGCAGCGAGCAGCGAGGGAAAGCCGGGATGGAGCGTCGGCTCGTTGCCGCCCACGAGCAGGCGCGTGACGCCATCGGGGCGCGCCCGGAGCTGCGCCAGCCCAGCCTCCACGGTGCTCCGCGCGTGGTCCGGTACGCCGGTGGTGCCGGGCCCAGCACAAAAGAAGCAGGCCTGAGCGCAGGCGTTGTGGAGGGCGAGCAGGGTCGCGGGCGGAAAACCGCGGGCCAGGAGCCAGCCCCGTTGCACAGAGGGCGTTCCCCGAAGGAAGGTGTGGACGTCGGCGTTTTCGTGGAGGGGGGTCAGGGCGCGGTCGCTGGCAAGGGGAGGGCGTATCCCACCAGAGAGTCCGTTCCCGTGACTCTCTGATCCCGGCCGAGCCGTGTCAACGCTCACCCAAAACCGCTGGTTTCCGCACGACCGCCGGTCCGACCGCAGTTCGGCCACGGCGTGGTCGTGGTGAGCGCCGCTCGATGCTGACGGGATAGCCGCCCCGGCCCGAAACGTAGGTGGGGGGCCGAGTCTAGCCACTCGACCCCCCTGGACGCAGCTGGACAGCGTGCTTCCGCTCTCTGGGTGGCTCGCGCTACACTTCCCGCCCATTTCCTCGTTGGGCTGGACAGCGGGATGACCCTCGGCCTCGACCTCGACTGCCCGCATTGTAAGGGGCGTTTCTACCTGTGCTACTCGTGTTGGCGAGGGCACGTCTACTGCTCGGAGGCCTGCCGGGTGGCGGGCCGGAAGACGTCGCTGGTGGCCATCCGTCTACGGTACGCCGTGAGCCCGAAGGGAAAGGCCAACCACATCAAGCGCAACTTCACATTTCGCGTTGGACGCCGAAAACATAGCGAGACGGATCACCCTTCCGGGGCTCCGGCGGCTCCGGTAGCTGCCCCGTCCTCGGTCCCGGTGGAGGCCATCCCGCCCGCCTCGTGGGTGGCCGAGCTCGCCGCGGAGCTGCGCCGATGCTGAACATCCCGGCGTCCACGAAGATCTACGTCGCGTCGGAGCCCGTCGACATCCGCAAGGGCATGGACGCCCTCGCTGGCTGGGTTGAGCCCGTGGTATTCATCCAGGGGGAGGGGGAGAACCTTCCGAAAACGGCATAGGAAGCGGTTGAAGACTGAATCCAACCCGCTCCGGAAGGTGTCGCCATGGGTGAAGCGTATCGCGGCGCGGTCCCGCTGTTCAACTCCTCCATCCGCATCGAGGCGCGGCCCGAGCGACTCAGCTCCGACGCAGGCGCGCTGCTGCTCCGCGAGGTGGCCGAGCGTACGGGCATCCTCCGCTGGCTCGACGCAAATCTGGAGGACAAGCGGGACCCCGAGTTGATCACCCATCCGCAGAGTGAGTTGCTCGCGACCACGATGCTGCTGATGGCGCAGGGCTGGCGCGACCAGGACGACGCGGACGCGTTGCGCGACGACCCGCTGTTCCGGCTCTCGGTGTCGAGCCGGCGCGGCGTGGCCCCGCTGTTGGCACCGCCGCCGCCCGCCGACGGCGACCTCCGGGGGACGCCCGACGGCCTGGCGTCGCAGCCCACTCTCTCTCGGCTCTACCGCCGGGCCATGGCCCGTGCGGAGTACGACCTCGTGGGACTCGACATCGACTCGCTCCCCGTCGAGGTCGAAGGTCGTCAGGAGGGGAGCGCCTACAACGCCCACTACCACGCACGCATCTACCACCCGATCGTCGCGAGCCTGGGCGAGTTGGGGGACATCGTCGATGTTCGCCTCCGCGAGGGCACCGTGCACACCGCCGAGGGCGCCCTCGACGTTGTGTTGCCGCTCGTCGATCGCCTTGAGCGGGAGGTGTGCGAACTCGCGTTCGTGCGCATGGACGCTGGCTTCCCGGCGGATCCGCTCCTGTCCGGATTGGAGGACCGGGCCAGCTCGATTCCCTACGTCGCCCGGGTGCGCAACAACAGCCGCCTGGACAAGATGGCCGGTCCGATCCTCGCTATCCCCGAGGTTGCCGCGCTCACGCCCGGCGACGAGATCTTCGTCGAGTTCCGCTACCGAGCCGACTCCTGGTCGCGCGACCGCCGCGTCGTCCTGGTGGTCGTGCGCCGCGAAGGCGAGCTTCTTCCGAGGCACTTCTGGCTGATCACCTCGTGGAGTCCCGAGCAGATGTCCGGGATGAAGTTGCTGGATCTCTACCGAAAGCGGGGGAGCGCCGAGGCGCTCATGGGCGAGTGGATGAACGTGATCCAGCCGGCGCTGTCCTCTGCGCGTCGGCCGAAGTCCCACTACCAGGGAGTCAAGCCCGAAACGCGCACGCCCAGCGGTGATCCCTTCGCCATCAACGAGGCGATTCTCCTCGTCTCGGCCATGGCCTACAACCTCGCCCACGCCTTGCGCGTCGTGGTCAGCGAGGTGAGCGGCGAGGGCTGGAGCGTCCAGCGACTCCGGGATCGCGTCCTGAAGACCGCGGCGCGCGTGGTGGTGCACGCACGCCGCGCCACGGTCGTCGCCGCCGCCGCCGCCGGGAAGCTGTGGTCCGCCATCTGGGCCCGCCTCGCCGCCCTCCACCCCATCCAACGGATCAGCACCGCATGAACCCTGCCACAGCGTCCGCCCGACCCGGAACCGGGTCACGTCGCGACTCCAAAATCGCTTCCCTCCCCCCTCCGTGAATACGACGGG
>CANKOI010000039.1 GCA_947484175.1 Deltaproteobacteria bacterium | reverse complement strand
TTTCGAACTCCTCCCGGGTGACCGGCACGACCGCACGGTGCCCCCGATAGTTCACCAGCACCACGGCCCTCGGCTTGGTGGACAGCGAAATCTTCGCATGCAGGCAACGCTCGTACAGCTCCTGAAAGGGCTGCGGATCGTCTCGTGTGTCCAGCCCGAACTGCTGCTGGAAGCTGTCGGCAACGTGGTTCAGGAGGCGATCGTCCCAGTCCTTGCCGCCCAGCTCGGCGTTGCCGCCGCTGGCCACGGTGCGGAGGGAGGTGCCGCGAATCTCCATCACCGTCACATCGAACGTGCCCCCGCCGAGATCGAAGACGAGGATGTTTCGGTCCGTGCCGAGCCGCTCGAGACCGTAGGCGATCGCGGCCGCCGTGGGCTCGTTGATGATCGAGAGGACATTGAAGCCGGCGAGCGAGCCGGCATCGGCCGTGGCAGACCGCTGCGCTGCGTTGAAGTACGCGGGGACTGTGATCACGGCATCGTTCACGGGGATTCCCAAGGCCTCCTCCGCGTCGTTCTTCAGCTTTCGGAGGAGGATCGCGGACAGTTCCTGCGGCGTGTACGTCTTGCCGAAGAACTCCAAACCAAAGTCGGGCTCGCCCATGTACCGCTTGATGAACCTGACAACGTTCGCGGAATCGACTACCACCATCTTTACCGCTTCTTCGCCCACAACACAGGCTTCGTGGTCGTAGAAGTGCACCACGGAAGCGGTGGTGGCATGCCCCTCCGCGTTGGGCAGGATGTTGCACTTGCCGTGTTTGTCGACAAAAGCCATCGCGGAGAACGTCGTTCCGAGATCGATTCCGAGGATGATTTCGTCGCCGGCCGACAAGCTTACTCCTGCCTTCCAGTGTTTTCTGCGCCATACCGGTAGACCGAGACCTCTTCCGCCCTCAGCACTTTGTCATTTCGGACGAAACCTCGTTTCAGCACGGCCTCCACCTTCCAATCCTCTTCTGCCGCGGCCGCCGGAATGACCCGAACCGCCTTGTGGACCTTCCTGTCGAAGCGGTCCGCGCCCTCGCACGGAATCACGTCGCGGCGGTACAACAACTCCAAAAACTCATCGACAAGGTACTGGAAGCTGTCGTTCACGACGTCCGGACTCATCTCCCGCCGCTCAAGCGACTGGTGGAACCAATTCAGCGAGTCGTAGAAGAGCAGCAAGTCGAGCAGGAACGGCTTCTCCGCCTGAAAGATGAAGTCCTCTTTGTACTGTTTCAGCTCCTCGTACAACGCGTCGAAGGCCTTCTGCTGCGTCTCATCCTGTCGGGACCGATCGCGCAGGAGCGCCGCGATCTCCTCCAACTGCCGCTCGCTTGTCGACATGCTAGCCTCCCTGCGCCAGTTCGGTGGCGAGGTTGATGAAGGTGCCCTGCAGCTCTACGGACTCGTTGCAGAAGTGGAAGTCGGCCGGGCGCGAGGCGAGTGCACGCAAGAAGTCTTGCCGCACCTGCTGCCCCACCCCGATGGTGACGAGGCGACCGCCCTGCGAGCGGATGCGGTGGGCTTCCGCTGCGGCGGCGTCGGGATCGTCGGGGTGGCCGTCGGTGAGGAGGACGAACACGCGCTGCGCCCCCGCCCGGGACTTCATCAACTCGCGCGCCACCCGCAGACCTTCCGCCATCGGCGTGCCGCCGATCGGAGTGAGCGACGCCACGGCCTCAGCCAAGCGCCGCGCATCGTTGGTCAGCGGGCACTTCACGCCACCCGGAAAACCGACCACGCCGACCGAACGGTTCGGTCCCAGCGACCGCTCCACGAACGAGAGCGCAGCCTTCCGAGCTTCCTCAATGTTGCGCCCGTACATGCTGCCGGAACAGTCCATCACCAGAGCGACGGCCATCGGAGCACGGTCGCGCGCCAAGTCATCGAGCGTGACCGCTCCGGCCGCGAGGCGGTGGGCGAGCGTCTGCCCGCTGTCGATGTCCATGGCCTCCACTTCGACAATTCCGTTGGCGTTGTAGCGGAAGGTGACCGAGAGCCTCGACTTACCCGCCGCCCGGGTGGGAATGCCGTAGAACTCGAAGTGCCCAAGCACACTGCATTCCAGCGGATCTTCGTTTTCACCCTGAACCAGCCACAGGTCCATCGTGGACTGACCGTCGTGGGTGGTGACATAATCGTCACGCGTGCGGTCGCATGGAATCCGGCTGTTTCGCTCGATTATCCGTGAATTTCGAAGCTGGCCGTCTCGGTACACCACCATGCCGAGGGAGTGGCTCGTGACGTCGTGCGTGCGAATGTCGACAGGCGGCGCCTCGCCGGCGATACGGCTCGACTCCATCGCTGCCGTGAGCGCGGCACCTAGGGCCACGCACTCGTCGGGGTTGATGTCGACGGCGGGTTCCTTGTCGAAGCGGCGGCGAATCATGTCCCGGACCATGGGCATGCGCGTGGAGCCACCCGCGAGCACGATGGTGTCGATGTCGTCAGCGGAGAGCTTCGCGTCTTCCAGCACGTCGCGCGTGAGGGCCTCGCAGCGCGCCAGTAGCGGCGCCGTGAGCGACTCAAACTGCTCGCGCGCCACCTCGAGGCGGAGGATCTTGCCCTTGAAGTCGTAGAACAGCTGCACCTTGGGGCGCTTGCTCAACGAGAGCTTGGCGCTCGTACACTTGCTTCGGAGGTCGTGGTAGGCCGCCAGATCGTCCAGCGGATCGATGCCGTGGCGGTCCCGAAACTGGTCGGCCGCGAAGCGGATGAGCGCGTCGTCCCAGTCCTTGCCACCGAGCTGATGGTCGCCCGTGGTGGCCAGGACGGTGATCTCGTTGTTCCGCACACGGACGATGCTCACGTCGAACGTACCGCCGCCGAGATCGAAGACCAGGAGGCGCTTGTCGACGCCGGGATTGGCGAGGCCATAGGCGTAGGCCGCTGCCGTTGGCTCGTTGAGCAGCGCCAGCACGTTGAACCCGGCCAGCTCACCGGCCCGGATGGTGGCACGCCGCTGCTTGTCGCCGAAGTAGGCGGGAACGGTGATCACTGCCTGATCCACGCCATGACCGAGCCGAAGCTCGGCGTCGTGCTTCAGCTTCGCCAACATGAAACCGGACAGTTGCTCGGCGCTGTAGGCCTCTCCGCGATACTCGAACGAGAAGTTGTCGTCGCCCATGTGGCGTTTGATGAACTCGACGACCTGTTCGGGGTAGGCGACGGCGGCCTGCTTGGCGTAGGTGCCGATGATGATGTCGTCGTTCTCGAAGAGGACGACCGACGACGTGATGCGCTCCCCTTCGGCGTTATGCAGGATTTCCGGCACGCCAAACTTGTTGACGTGGGCGATCGCCGAAAAGGTGGTACCGAGGTCGATGCCGACGGCGCGTGTGGTCATTCGGTCGATCCCGGCAAGAACGCCGCCTTAATATGTCGGGGACCTCCCCGTTGCCATCCGAGCCGACGTAGGGCCGCTAACACGTCGTAGAGGGGCAGACCCACTACGGTGAAGCCGTCGCCCACGATTCGTTCGACCAGCCAGGCGCCCGGCCCCTCCGCCCGGTACCCACCCGCGCAGCCGAGAGCGTCTCCCGAGTCCACATAGTCGTCGAGTTCCTGGTCCGTGAGGTCGGCGCGCAGGGTGACGTCGGCGTGCACGACGAACTCCTCGCGGCCGTGGGGCGCGAGGATCACCACACCGTCGGAGAGCCGGTGGGTCTGCCCCCGAAGCGCGCGCAGCTGGGACCGATGCTCCTCGCGGTCGGCAGGCTTGTGGAACACCCGATCGCCGAGATGGCAGACCTGATCCGCCCCGATCACGATGGAATGGGGCACGCGCAGGGATTCTGCCTTGGCGCGCGCGCGGGCCAGTGCGAGGGCCGCCGGTGCCCCGCCGACGATGCGAGCTTCGTCACATTGCGGGGCCCGCGCATCTACAGCGAGCCCCACCTGCTCGCAGAGGGCCTTGCGCCAGGGTGAGCTGGAGGCAAGCACAATGCGAAGGGGGGCGTCGAGCTTGGCCATTGAAGACGGCGTGGCGCTGGTATACCACAGCGGGATGCGTGAACTGAGAGAGGAGCTCGCAACCCTGTCGGCCGACGTAGCCGAAGCTGTGGAAGCGTCGAGGCTGCTCGGCACCGCCGACGTTCCTTGCGAACCCGAGGGGGTGGCCGTTCCGAGCGCGCGCGCGGCCCCGAGGGTACTCCCCGCCCCCCGCCCGGCGCCCCCCGTAGTCCGCCCGGCGCCCCCCCCAAGGGCGCCCGCGGCAACGGCTCCTGCCACGCCCGCACCAACGCCGACCACCACGCTGCCCGCCCCGCCGCTACCCCCCGCCGCACCCGTGCAGGGTGGCGGCCTCCTCGGGCGCTGGGCCGCGCAGGTGGCGGGCCCCGCCGAGCGGCTGCGCGTCGTTCAAGAGCGACTGGGAGAGCGGTGCTCCGGGTGCGGGGAGCCGATGATTGCTGCCTCCGGAGGCTTGGAGAGCGGCATGGCGCTGCTCTATGACCGCGGTGCGGAGGCCGACCAGTCGGTGCTCACGAACATGCTGGTACGGGTGGTCGGCGTTGAGCCGGCGGACGTGTTCACGCTCGAACCGCGCGCGTGTGGGAGCTGTGCCGAAGCCGCGGTCGCTCAGCTCGAGGCGATCCGCCCACGCGTCATCCTCGCGCTCGGGCCCCTCGCCCGCGCGATGACCCGCTCCCCGCCCGGCGCGTGGACCCGACTCGCAGGTACGGACGCCGTCGGTACTTGGCACCCGTCGGAGCAGGGCAGCGACGCCGCGCACAAACGTGCGGTGTTCGACGTTCTCAAACAGGTGGCCTCGCGGCGGTGAACGCTCCGCTCAGCCCGCGCCTGGCCCGATCGGACACGCCACCCCGGTGCCCCCGAGCCCGCAGTAGCCGCCCGGATTTTTGGCCAGGTACTGCTGATGATCCTCCTCCGCGAGGAAGTAGTCGCCAGCAGCCACGATCTCCGTGGTGATGGGGCCGAACCCCCGGGCGGCCACCCGCTCCCCGTACACGGAGCGGCTTTCGATCGCCTCGGCCTCCTGCTCCTTGTCGAAAACGTAGATGCCCGAGCGGTACTGCGTGCCCACATCGTTGCCCTGGCGCATGCCCTGGGTGGGGTTGTGGCTCTCCCAGAAGGTGCGGAGCAGCGTTGCGTAGGCGAGCCGCTCGGGGTGGAACACGACGCGCACCGCCTCGTTGTGCCCCGTCCGCCCCGAACAGACCTCGCGGTAGCTGGGGTTCGGCGTGAGGCCGGCGGAATAGCCGACCGAAGTGGCGAACACGCCAGGCAGCGACCAAAACTTTCGTTCGGCTCCCCAGAAACAACCCATTCCGAACACCGCAACGGCGGTGCCCTCGGGAAAGGGCGGCGCCAGCCGGTTGCCGTTGACCCAATGGCGCTCAGGCACGCGGTAGCCCGGTTGCGGGCGGCCCGGCAGCGCCGTTTCGGGGGTGGGGAGGCCGAAGCTGCCCACTACTTTTTCTTGACCTTCACGTCCTTGAGCAGCGACGCGAAGAGGCCGAAACCAGCGCGGGAGCCGCCCGGAGCGGCAGTCATCTCAGCGGCGGCGGGCGCGTCGGCCGCCTGCTTCATGCCCAGATCGATCCGGCGGCGGGCTCGATCGACAGCCAGCACGCGAACGCGCACCTCGTCGCCCTCCTTCACCACGTCGGAGGGGTGCTTCACCCGCTGATCGCTCAGGTTGGAGATGTGGACGAGGCCTTCCAAACCGTTGGCCAGCTTCACGAAGGCACCGAAATCCGCGAGACGCGAAACCACGCCGACCACCACAGCGTTGACTTCGGCCGCACCGAAGCGCGCCGACTCCTGTTCGCGGTTCTCCGCCTCCAGGAGAGCGCGCCGCGAGAGGACGACGTCGCGGCCTCGCAGATCGTGCACCAGGAACGAGAGCGTACGCCCGCCGTGTTCGGCTGCGGCACAGTCCTCCTCACCGGTGTGGGAGCCCGGGCAGAAACCGCGGACACCATCGCCGAGCGACACCTGCCAGCCGGAGTCGGCCGCCGTGACGATCGTGCCCTGTACCGGAGCGCCCGCGGCCATCGCCTCCGCGAACATCTCGCGAGCGGCGCTCCCGGAGGGCTTGCGCGTAAGGCGCACCTCGCCCTCGAAACCTGCCACGTAGGCCGCGATCTCCTCGCCGAGCGCCACTTCACCCAGCTCCAGGCGGTCGAGCGAAGCGTCGGCCTTGCCGCCTACATCCAAGAACACCACCTGCTCCCCGATGCTGGTCACCCGCCCGACCACCCGCTGCCCCACCTTGAAGCCGCCGTGGCCTCGAGGCTGGGAGAAGGCCTCCATCGCGGCCCGAACCGCCGCGGGGTCCATCTCGCCGATCGCACGGAGGCCCTCGAAATCGGTGGCTTCCCGCGGAGCGGGCCCCGCGGGCTCGGGGCGCGGCGCGGCGCGAACCGAGACCGTCACCGCGACCGGCGCCACCTCGGCCTCGCTGCGCTCCGGCGCCACCTCAGGCGGGGGCTTCACTCGCTCACGCGGCCCTCCGCGGCGGCGGGGCAGGCGGGGGTCGGCGACTTCGCTCATGGCAGGCTCCTCGGGCGGCGGCTGCTATCCCAAGATACCGGCGCCCGCCCGCCCATGCACCCGATCGACACCGCCGACCCCCTCGCCTGCTGGGATTACCCCCTACCGCCGGAGCTGATCGCCCAGTCGCCACCGGCTGCGCGAGATGGGGGCCGGCTGCTCGTGGTCGACGACGCGCTCCACGACCGCGAGGTTCGCGACCTTCCCTCGCTGCTGCGAAAAGACGACCTGCTGGTGGTCAACGACGTCACGGTCAGGCGCGCGCGTCTCGCTTGCCGGCGTCAGAGTGGCGGGGCCGTGGAGGTGCTGGTGCTGCGGGCGACTGGCGGCGAGGGCGAAGGTCTCCTTCGCCCTGCGCGGAAGCTCCGAGAGGGGGAGCGGCTGACCGCAGGGCCGGGGGAAGTGGAGGTCCTGGAGCACCTCGGTGAGGGCCGGGCGCGGCTGCGCTTCCACCCCAACCTCGCCACTCTCGAAGCTGCCGTCGGCGCGATGCCGTTGCCCCCCTACATCACGCGCCCCGCCGGCCGTGACGACGAGCAGCGTTATCAGACCGTGTTCGCGCACGAGGGCGCCCTGCGCGCCGCGGCCGCCCCCACCGCCGGACTCCACTTCTCCTCCGAGCTGCTTGCGCGCGTCGCGGCGGCGGGCGTCGAGCGTGTCGCCGTCTCCCTGGAAGTCGGCCTCGGCACGTTTCGGCCGCTCACCGCCGAGCAGATGGAACGAGGAGAGTTGCATCCGGAACGCTTTGAGGTGCCCGAAGCGAGCTGGGCCGCCATCGAGCGAGCGCGAAGGGAGGAAAGGAGGGTGGTGGCCGTGGGTACGACAGCGGTACGCGTGCTCGAGTCGGCGACCGGGCCGGGGGCCGGCGAGACCCGCATTTTCCTGCGCGAGGGGTGGGTTCCCCGCCGCGTGGGCGCCTTGTTGACGAACTTCCACCTCCCCCGCTCCTCGCTGCTCCTGCTGGTGGCTGCGTTCGCCGGCCGCGACCGAGTGTTCGCTGCCTACGCACATGCCGTTGCCCAGCGGTACCGGTTCTTCAGCTATGGGGACGCCTGTTTCTTTCCAGCGCCGCTCGGCGGCATGCGCTAAACGCCGGCCGCCGATGTCTGCCGCCCGCTACACCCTCACCGCCCGCGCCGGAGCCGCACGTCGCGGCTCCCTTCGCCTCCCGCACGGCACCGTCCAGACCCCCGCGTTCATGCCGGTGGGCACACAAGGTACGGTCAAGGCGCTCACCCCTGTCGACCTGCACGATGCCAAGGTCGAGATGGTGCTGGCGAACACCTACCACCTGTGGGTGCGGCCGGGGCACGAACGCATCCGCGCCTTAGGCGGCCTCCACCGGATGATGGCCTGGGACGGACCGATCCTCACCGACAGCGGCGGGTACCAGGTCTTTTCGCTCAAGCAGTTTCGTAAGGTCAGCGAAGAAGGGGTCCGTTTTCGTTCACATCTCGACGGGCAGTGGCGCAACCTCACGCCCGAAGTGGCGGTCGAGGTTCAGGAGGCCTTCGGCGTGGACGTGGCCATGGCCTTCGACGAGTGCATCGAGTGGCCGGCGGAGCGTGATCGCGTCGCGGAGTCCACCGCGCGCACCACCCGCTGGCTCAAGCGGTGCATGGAGGCGCGGCGGCGGCCGGAAGAGACGGCGCTGTTTGGGATCGTCCAAGGCGGGATGTACGAAGACCTGCGCGCAGCGCACGCCGAGGAGATCGCGGCCCTTGATCTCGACGGCTACGCGGTGGGGGGCCTCTCCGTGGGCGAACCTCGCGACGAGCTGTTCGCCATGGCCCGGGTCGGCGCCGCCCACCTCCCGGAAGACAAGGTGCGGTATCTGATGGGCGTGGGCTACCCGCTCGATCTGGTCGATGGAGTGCTCGCTGGCATCGACCTCTTCGACTGCGTGATCCCCACCCGCACCGCGCGCTTCGGGCACGCGTTCACCAGTCGCGGCCGCATCACGATCAAGCACGCCAAGCACCGTGACGATCCGGGACCCCTCGACCCGGAATGCCCGTGTTATGCGTGCGCCCGTTTCAGCCGGGCCTACCTCCGGCACTGTTTCACCGCCAACGAGATTCTCGCCCCCCGCCTGCTGAGCCTTCACAACGTCACCTTCTACCAGTCGTTGATGTCGCGGTTGCGTGCCGCCGTCAGCGAAGGTTCCGAAGCCCTCGCACGGCTGCGCACGGAGGCGGCGGGATGGATGTTGCCAGAGGGCGGGGAATCGGAGCCCCAAGAATGAACCTGCCGACCTACCCTTTCGCCGCCGACGCCGCATCGGCCTTCGGGTCCACGCTGATGCCGATCCTGATGGTCGGCGCCGTGTTCGTATTCCTCGTGTACCTGCCCAACCGCAAGGAGGAAGCGGCCCGGAAAACACTGATTGCCGGCCTCCAGAAAGGGGATCGCGTGGTCACGGAAGGCGGCATCCACGGCAAGATGCACGAGGCCAAGGGTGAGCAGCTGGTCCTCGAGATCTCGCCCGGCGCCTACCTCACGATCGACCGAGAGAAGGTCCGGGCCAAGATCGTCGACAAACCGGCCGAGCCGGCAAAGAAGGCCTGATGGAAGCGGGACTGGTCGTTCGCCTCGTTGTCACCGTCGGCTCGTTGCTCGCCGGCCTCTGGGTGCTCACGCCCACGTTTGCTCCCCCTGACGTGCAGGCGGAGATCACCCGGGTTTGCGAACTCGAAAAGGTGAAGGTGAAGCCTGCGAACACGCCCGAGCCCGAGTGGTACACGGGGTGGCTGCCCTGCAACATCCTCGTGAAGGGGCTCGATCTACAAGGCGGCATCGACCTCACGTTGTACGTAGACGTCGACGAGGCCGTTCGCTCCACCGTTCAGCGGGAGATTCAGCCCTTCAAGGCTGCCGCCAAAGAAAAGGGTGTCGCGCTCGTGGAAGTGCGCCGCGACCGTCGTGAGCCGCAGATGCTGGTGCACGCAGGCGAGGGTGTGACCGTCGATGCCGTCCGCGGCGTGATCGACGGCCGGTTGCAGTCGTACAGCTACCAGACCACCCGAGACGAGGCCGGGGTGCCTTGGATGGTGTTCCGGATGGGAGACGCCCGGGCCGACGAGATCCGCAAGCAGGCCGTGGAGCAGGCGCGCGAAGTGATCGAGAGCCGAATCAACAGTTCGGGCGTGAAGGAGCCCTCGATCACCCGCAAGGGCGAAACGGGCATCAACGTGCAACTGCCGGGCGAAACCGACATCGAGAAGGCGAAGACCAGCTTCGGCACCACCGCGCGCCTCGAGTTCATGCTGGTGGACGAAGGCGCCGACCAGAAGGCCGCCGAGCTCGCTGCCGACACGCTGATCGCGACCCTCTCGGCCGAGGAGGCGAAGGACGACCTGAAAATCTCCGAGACGCTCATCGACCAGGGGGTTCTCCAGCCCGGCCAGCGCCTGTTCTGGCATTACACCGACGACGTTCCGAGCCAGCGAGTGAACCCGCTGGTGCTCCGCGATGAGGTGCTGCTCACGGGCGACGACATCGCCACCGCCTACACGAGCCTCGATGAGCAGGCCGGCCAGTACTACGTGGCTCTGGATTTCAAGCCCCACGGCGGCGCGGTGTTCAGCGATGTCACCGGCAACAACATCGGCAAGCGCCTCGCGATCGTGCTCGACAGCGGAGTGCGCTCAGCCCCCGAGATCCAATCGAAGATTTCCGGCACCGCCAGCATCACGGTGGGCGGCGGCAACATGCAGGACTCCTTCGACAACGCCAGCAACCTCGCACGGTTCCTGCGCAGCGGCGCTCTCCCGGCTCCGGTGACGGTCGGAGAAGTCCGGCAGATCGGCCCGCAACTGGGCGAGAAGGCTATCCACGACGGCACGCTGGCCTCGGTGCTGGGCTGCCTCCTCGTCTTCCTGCTCGCTGCGGCCTACTACCGGGTCAGCGGCATCCTCGCCGACGTCTCCCTCGCGCTGAACGCCGTGCTCTGCGTAGCCCTCCTCGTGGCGGTGAACGCGACACTCACGCTTCCCGGCATCTGCGGGATCGCGCTTACCATCGGCATGGCGGTCGACGCGAACATCATCGTGTTCGAGCGAATCCGGGACGAGCTGCGAAATGGAAAGCCCGCCGCAGCAGCCATCGAGGCCGGCTTCGACCGCGCTGGCGTCGCCGTCATCGATGCGAATGTGTGCACACTGCTCGCTGCGGTCGTCCTCTACAGCTACGGCACCGGTCCGCTGAAGGGCTTCGCCGTCACCCTCGGTCTGGGCATCTTCACCACGGTGTTCACGGGGCTCTTTGTCTCGCGCACGCTGATGGAGCTGATGTTCACCACTCGCAGCCGCCAATCGGTGAGCATCTGATGTTCGATTTCCTCCCCAAAACGTTCTACTACGACTTCGTCGCCAAGCGGCACTTCTGGGCGTACGTCTCGCTCTTCACGTCCACCGCGTCACTCCTGCTGTTCATCTTCGTGGGCCCGAATTGGAGCATCGACTTCACGGGTGGAACCGAGATCGAGCTGCACTTTGCCAAGCCCGTAGCGATCGCCGACGTCCGCGAGTCCTTAGAGGCCGTAGGCGTTGGCGAGGATGCGATTGCGCAGGTGGGCGACCCCGCGGCCAACCAGTTCGCGCTGCGGATGCAGGGAGACACGGCAGCGAAGCAGACCGATCTGGACGCCGTTCGCACCGCCCTCGAGGCCGCCCACGGCAAGGACTGGATTCAGTCCTTCGAGGTGGAGAACGAGGTGGGAGCGCGCGTTTCGCTCGCCTACTCGGGGCCACCCGTTGCGCCGGAGCTCATCGCCCGCGAACTGAGCGCGATCGAAGGGGTGTCCGTGCAGGGCGGCACCGACGAAAACTCCGCCTACGTGCGGCTCCCCGGCGTTTCGGAGTCGGTGAAAGCGGCTCTCGAACGGGCGATGCCCGACAACCAGCTGACCATCGACCGCGCCGAGAGCGTGGGTCCGAAGGTGGGCAGCAGCCTGCGAACGGCCGGCCTCACCGCGTTGATCGTCAGCACGATCCTTCACCTGATCTACGTGGCGCTCCGATTCGACTTGAGCTTCGCGCCCGGCGCCACCCTCTGCCTGGTTCACGACGTGCTGTTCACGTGCGGCATCCTGGTCATCTTCCGGCAAGAGTTCGGCCTCTCCACGCTCAGCGCGCTCCTCACCATCTCCGGGTACTCGCTCAACGACACCATCATCGTGTACGATCGAATCCGTGAGAACGTGGAACGGTACCGGAAGAAGGACTTCGGCGTGTTGATCAACGACAGCATCAACCAGACCCTGTCGCGTACGATCATGACGGCCGGGGCCACCAGTCTGGCCATGATTCCCTTCCTGTTCATCGGCGGAGAGGTGCTCAAGCAGTTCGCCATGGTGATGTTGATCGGAATCGTCGTGGGCACGTACTCGTCAGTCTACGTGGCCGCGCCCATCACCCTCACCCTCCGCAACTACGAACCCCAGATACGGAAGCTGTTCGGGTTCGACGCGGCCCCGCCGGCCGACGAGGCAGAAGCCGTCCGGCCAGAGCGGCCGCAATGACGAGGAGCGAGCTCGTGGATGCACTGGCGCACCGGCATTCGGTGTCGCGGCAGGTGGCTGAGGCCGTGGTGGATGGCTTCTTCAGCGGCATCTCTCGCTCGTTGCAGTCGGGCGCACGGGTGGAGATTCGCGGCTTCGGAAGTTTCGCTGCCAAACAGTACCAAGGGTACGAAGGCCGGAATCCCCGCACCGGCGCAGCCATCGTGGTGGCCCCGAAAGTCCTGCCCGTGTTTCGAGTGGGGAAGGAGCTGAAGCTGCGCCTCGAAGGCGAGGAATGATGCTGCTTCTCGCCGGCGCCGTACTGGCCGGGGACATCTACATCAACGGGGTTCGGGCCGACGTGCCGCCCGTCGTCACGATGGAGTCGGTGTCGGTGCGGTTTGATGAGCAAGGGAACGTCTGGATCGACGCCCCGCAGTACCGAGTAACGGTCGTTCCGGCCGCCCAAGCCGCCGCGGGCGCCACGCCAGCCGTAACGGCGAGCCCCCCTCCGCAGCCTACGCCGTTCTCAGTCGCCGCTCCCGCCGCGGGCGCGGTGCCCGCAGCCACCTGGTGGCTCGCCACCGAAGACAACGGGAGCGACGGCCAGAACGTGGAACTCCTCCTCAACGGGGTGTCGGTGTGCCACGTTCGCTCAGGTGAACCCCAGATGATCATCGATGTGGGGGCGTGGCTGAAGCGGGGTGCGAACGAGGTGAGGCTGCGCGCCTCCCCCGGCCGCTACGGCGGAGGCGCGCTCGTGGTCTACCTGGGCCGTGGCCGAGCGGGCGACGGCACCGTGAACTTGGACACTCCCGACGTTCGTTACACTCGCCGGGCGATCGACCTCGGGGGTGGCGGTGACACCGTGTTCACCGTGCAGGTGCCCTGAGAGCGAATCACACTAGCTTGACGCGTCAACGTCCGCGGGAGATATTGTGGGCACCCCGCTGCTCCCGGCCTCCCCGGCCCGCTCCCCGCCGCCCTCCCCCCTCCCCGCGCCCCCCCCTCGGAGCTCCCCCTGGCCCCTCCATCGGTGCACGGTCCCGGCAAGCGGACCTACGTCCTCGACACGAATGTTCTCCTCCACGACCCGGGTTCCATCTACGTGTTCGACGAACACGACTTGGTGCTGCCCATCACGGTCCTCGAAGAGCTCGACAAGTTCAAGCGTGAGCTGAATGAGCGCGGCCGGGCGGCGCGTACGGTCTCCCGTCAGCTCGACGCGTTGCGGGAGCAGGGCAATCTGCGCGGAGGGGTGTCGCTCCCGAGCGGCGGATCGCTCCGCGTGGAGTGTGGCGAGCCCGGCGCATGCGGCGAACTCTTCGCCGGCGCCCTCGATAGCGCCGACAACACCATCCTTCGCATCACGATGCAGGTGTTCCGTGAGGTGGGAGCGCACAGCACCGTGGTGTTCGTGAGCCGCGACACGAACATGCGCATCAAGGCCGAGGTGCTCGGCATTCATGCCGAGGACTTCGAGCACGCCCACGTGGAGGTGGATGAGGCCTACAGCGGCGTGGTGGAACGGGAGGTGGACGGCGATCTCATCGGCGATCTCTACTCCCGCGGCTGGGTGCCCGAGCCCGAGGACAGCCACGCCTCCCCCAACCAGTTCGTGATCCTGAAGAACGGCGCGAACCCTTCGCAGACGGCGATGGCCCGCTTCGACAAGCGGCAGCAGCGCCTCACGCTGGTCGGGCGGCACAAGGAAGGCGTGTGGGGCATTTTCGCCCGCAACCGCGAACAACTCTTCGCGCTCGACCTCTTGCTCGACGACTCCGTGGCCCTTGTCACCCTCGACGGCATGGCCGGCACCGGGAAGACCCTCCTCGCCATCGCGTGTGGCCTGCAACGCGTGGCCGACGAGAAGCTGTATCGGCGCCTCGTGGTGGCCCGGCCGGTGTTTCCCCTTGGCAAGGACATCGGGTTTCTCCCCGGCAGCCTCGAAGAGAAGTTGAACCCCTGGATGAAGCCGATCTTCGACTCGCTGGAGCTCCTGTGCGGCGGGGAAGACCAAGCCGGCACCGGGCATGAACGGGGCAACGGCCGAAACGGCGGAGGTCAGAAAGGCAACACCCCGAACTACCAGGCGCTGCTCGACCAGAAGATCGTGGAGATCGAGCCGCTCACGTACATCCGCGGCCGGTCGTTGCCGCGGCAGTTCCTGGTGATCGACGAATCGCAGAACCTCACGCCGCACGAGGTGAAGACCGTCATCACCCGCGCGGGCGAAGGCACGAAGGTGATCCTCACCGGCGACCGCTACCAGATCGACAATCCCTATGTCGACGCCACCAGCAACGGGCTTTCGTACGTGGTGGAACGGTTCCGCACGAGCCCCATGGCAGGGCACGTGACCCTCCGCAAGGGCGAACGCAGCTCGCTCGCCGAGGCCGCCGCGGCGCTGCTGTAGGTCCGCATCCGCCCTCGGTTCCGCGTCACCGCAATGACAGCGGCGCCTCTGCGTCTTCAACGATCACCACGGCCACGCCCGGCCGGGCCCAGGCGTAGAGCAGGTCGATGTGCTCGTTGGAAACGGCCACGCAGCCGTCGGTCCAGTCGTCGGGAACGCTGCCGCCCCCGTGCAGATAGATGTCGCCGCCGAGTGCGGTGTCGCGGGGGGGCATGCCGCGCTTCTGGTTGATGCGAGACGTGCCAACCGGCGTGCGTTCGTCACCCTGGCGGGCCTTATCGCCTGCGGGAGCATCGCCGAGCGCGATCGGAAAACAGTGAGGCTCGTTGTTCTTCGCAACGAGGCTGCCCGAGGCGTAGAGGCCCATGAGGCGCTCAGCCTTCCAGACGACGACCACGTGATCGGCAGCGCGCAGCTCGGGCAGTTCGGAGGGACAGTCCATCGGGACTTCGACCCTAAGCACCGGCGCTGGTTCCGCGCCCGTGACAAACCAAGACCCCGGCGGAAAATCCGATCCGCTGGCTGGCCTCGTACCTCCCTGCACCGGGAGCCACGATGACCCTGAGCCGCCGCTGTTTCACCTCCTCGTTCGCGACCCTCGCCGCGCTGGCGGCCTGCGCCCCCAACGGCGCTTCCGCCGAGTCCTCGCCCGCGCGCATCGCGCTCCCCGAGCTCGAAGCCGACCCGGCCGTGGTGCGCGCCATCACCCGTACCGAAGCCGAGTGGAGCGCTCTCCTCGACAAGCCCGTGCACAACGTGCTGCGTGAGAAGGGCACGGAGCGGGCCTTCACGGGCCGCTACTGGAACAACCATGAGAAGGGCGGCTACCGCTGCGCGGGCTGCGGGCTGCGGCTCTTCGCCAGCGAAGACAAGTTCGAGAGCGGCACGGGCTGGCCCAGCTACACCCGGCCGGCGCGGGCCGACCGCGTGCGCGTGAACCGCGACATGAGCTTTGGGATGCTGCGGGAAGAGGTGGTGTGCGCCCGGTGCGAGGGGCACTTGGGCCACGTCTTCGACGATGGTCCCGCGCCCACCGGAAAACGCTACTGCATCAACTCGGCCTCTCTCGTGTTCGAGGCTGAAAAGTCTCCCGGTTGACGAGGCGGTGGCACCCTGTAGACAACGGCCGGCCTGTCGCGCGATAGCCGCCGCCCCATGCTTGTACTCTTCGCCAAGACCTTCGCGGGCGACCCTCTCCCCGACGACCCCCGCGCCTGCTTCGAGACCGTCACCGCCGCGCTCTCCGCCGATGCCCTCGACGGGCGCGGGGTCGGCACGGCGGGAAACGACGCGGCCGCCGAGCAGATCCGCAGGTGGCTCGAGGGAGCGGCGCTCACCGCACCGCGATCGGGGTGGATGCAGCCCTTCGAGGTGCGCACCGGCGTTCGCCTCGGGGTGGCGAACCACCTCGAAGGGGCACGACTCGAGGAGGACTGGACTCCGCTGGGCTTCTCCGCCAGTGGCACCTTCGCAGGCGACGTCGTGTTCGCGGGCTACGGCATCCGGGCCCCCGACCTCGGCTACGACGACTACGCCGGCGTGGATGTACGCGGCAAGGTGGTGCTGGCGCTGCGCTACGAGCCCGGCGAGAACGACGAGAAGTCGCCCTTCGAGGGGCGGCGCCCCACGCGGTACAGCGACCTCCGCACCAAGGCCATCGTGGCTCGTGAAGCCGGGGCGACCGCGCTGGTGCTGGTGAGCCCGGCCAGCACCACCGACGAGCCCGACCGCCTCCCCCCGCTAAAACTGCTCGACCCGGTCAGCGACTCCGGGATTCCCGTTCTTCAGGTGAGTCGGGGCCAGGCCCAACGCTGGCTGGGTTCGGCGGCGCTCGCCGACCTTCAAGCCGGCATCGACCGCTCCTTCAAGCCCGACTCGCGGGTGCTCCCCGGTGCCACGGCCTCCGGCCGCATCGACCTTGTGCCCACGGTCGCGACCACCAAGAACGTGCTCGGCGTGATCCAGGGGAGCGGCGCGCTAGCGAAAGAGGTGGTCGTCCTCGGAGCTCACTTCGACCATCTCGGCCACGGAGGGCAGGGCAGCATGCGGCCCGACTCGACCGAGATCCACAACGGCGCCGACGACAACGCTTCGGGGGTGGCCGGCATCGTCTGCGCGGCTCGGAGCCTCAGGCGGGCGCCTCAGGCCAAGAACGCTCGCACGATCGTGGTGGCAGCCTTCTCGGCCGAGGAGATGGGGCTCGGCGGGAGCGGTTGGTATGTGGAGCACCCGCTCTTTCCGCTCGCCAACACCGTGGCGATGGTGAACCTCGACATGGTGGGGCGGGTGCGCGAGGGCAAGATCGCCGTCCTCGGTACCGACAGCTCCCCGGCGTGGCAAGCTCTCGTGACCGCCGCCAACCTCGCAGCGCCCTCCCTCGTGCCCGCGCTCGGGGGCGACGGCTACGGCCCCAGCGACCAAGCGAGCTTCTACGGCGTGGGAATCCCCGTTGCGCACCTCTTCACCGGCGCCCACGAGGAGTACCACACACCCGCCGACGATCAGGCCACCCTCAATCTCGACGGCGGTGCCGACGTTGTTCGCCTGACCGCAGCCCTGGTTGGCGGGCTGCGATCAGCCGCACGCCCGGTGTTCGCGGCCAGCACCAGCGCCGCCCCCACGATGGGCGACAGCCGCGGCTACGGCGCCTACTTCGGCTCGGTGCCCGACTACACCGCAATGTCGTCGACCTCCGGAGGCGTGAAGCTCAGCGACACGCGCGCCGGCAGCCCCGCCGCGCGGGCCGGAATCGTGAAGGGCGACGTGATTGTAGGCATGGCCGGCGTGAGCGTGCAGAACCTCTACGACCTGACCTTCGTGCTGCGCGAACACAAACCGGGGGAGAGCGTCGAGGTGGTCGTGCAGCGCGAAGGCAAGGAACTGCACCTGTTGGCCACCCTCGCCACCCGGCCGGCGTCCAGCGAGCACGGTGCCCACACGCCCGCACCGGTGCACGCCAGCTTCCAGGTGGAGTCGGAGGCGGCCGAAGTCGCGGCGAAGGGGGCATGGAGCCCCGGCGCTGGAAAGAAAGTGCCGGAGCTGGTGGGCGAAGGGGAGCGCCACCTCACCGAGCTTCGGCGGCTGACCTTCGGCGGTGAGAATGCCGAGGCCTACTGGGGCCCCGACGGCCGCACCCTTTCGTTCCAGCGCACGATGCCGGAAGGCGGGTGCGACGCACAGTACCTCTACAACCTCGACACCGGCGCGGTCACCCTCGCCTCGAGCGGCCTTGGCCGCACCACCTGTGGCTACCTCGACTACCCCGCTGGCGCCTCCCTGATCTACGCCACTACTGAAGGCGCCGGGCCCACCTGTCCCGCCAAGCCCGACTACAGCAAGGGCTACGTGTGGCCCATCTACGCCAGCTACGACATCGTGCGCGACGACCTGAAGGGCACCCGCACACCGCTCATCACCTCCCCCGGCTACGACGCCGAGGCCACGGAGTGCGCCAAGGATGGCCGCATCCTCTTCACCAGCACCCGCAACGGGGACCTCGACCTCTACGTGGCTGAGCACGACGGCAGCGGAGTAAAACAGCTCACGGACCTTCCCGGCTACGACGGCGGCGCCTTCTTCACGCCGAGCTGCAAACAGATCGTTTTCCGAGCCTCGCGGCCCGAAGGCGCGGCGCTCGACGAGTACCGGAGCCTGCTGAAGGACGGCCTCGTACGCCCCACCCAGTTGGAAATCTTCGTGATGAACGCCGACGGAACCCAGCTGCGGCAGCTCACCAGGCACGGCGTCGGCAGCTTCGCGCCGTACCCCACCCCCGACGGCAAGGGCGTACTCTACGCCGCGAACAAGGGCGAGAACGCCCGGGAGTTTGACATCTGGTTCGTGGACTGGAAGGGCAACGAAGAGCGCATCACCACGGCCGCGGGCTTTGACGGATTCCCGATGTTCTCTTCCGACGGCAAGTGGCTGGTGTTCGCCAGCAACCGCGCCACGGAAGCCGGCAAACACGACACCGACCTGTACATCGCCCGGTGGGTGCGCTGACCGCCGCGGTACACCTCGCGCGTTAGCCGCCCGCATGCGCCTCTCCCTCGGCACCGGCCCCCTCCCCCGCCTCCTCGCCCCCGGCACGCCCGACTGGATCGGGGCCGACGGCGAGCGGGTGTGGTGGGCGGTGAACGACGTGCTGTTCGTGCTCGACGGCAGCGGGGTGACGACGGCGCAGCTCCCGGACGAGGTGGCCACTTGCGCGGTGTCGGCGGCAGGGTGCACCTTCGCCACGCGCTACGGCGCCATGCGAGTGAGCGCGGACGGCACAGTGGGGGCGGCGCTCTCGGTTGATCAGGGGGAGCCCCTCGGCGTTGTGCCGGGCGCCGACTGTGTGCTCGTACTCAGCGTTCCCGAACACTCGCTGGTGCCCTTCACCGGCACAGGCGCCATCCCGGTGCCAGACGCGGCCACCCGCGCCCGGTTCGCCGCTCCCTTTCAGACCGGCGTAGGCATGGTGTGGATCGACCTCGACTCGCTGTACCGAATGGGTGCAGACCAGCGGCCGCAGGGGCTCGGCAGGGCCAGCGGCGCTCTGGCGCTCACCGTCGGACCTTCCGGAGCGCTCCTGGTGGCCCTCGACGACGACACCCTCTGCGCAGCACCGGGCGCTCCCGCCGTGCGGCTCGGCGAGCCGGTCGACGTGGAGTCGGCCCGCTTCTCTCCCGACGGCCTGCGGGCCCTCTTCGCGGACGAGGCCGGCATTCAGGAGATCGACTTGCGCACAGCTCGCACGCTGCGCCGCTGGGAGGGCACGCTCACTCCGGTCGGCTACGCCCCCTCCCCCACGTGGCTCGATGAGGCCACGGGGTGTCTCACTTCCGCCGACGGCAACGTCGTCCTCGGGGGCTTCGCGGGCGGCGGAGCGGCCCTCGGCGGCGACTGGCTGGTGGGTCCGGGCGGGGCGGTCTGGTCACGATCGACGGGGGAGCGGCTGCGCGGAGGGCTGCCGCCGGGGGTGACCGCCACCGACGGCGCGAGGGTGCTGGTCGCCGACGACAACGACGTGACGGTGCTGGACGGCGCTAGCTTCGCCCACGGGCTGTCGCTCGGCGCTGACGAAGCCGTGGAGCTGGCGGCGATCGTGGACGACGAAGTGCGGGTGCAGACGTCCGGCGGCGCGCTGGCGGCTTTCTCGCTCGACGGGACGCCGCGCCGACGGGAGCCCGGCGCAGACTGGCTCCCCGAAGTGGCCAGCGACGCCGACGCCGGACTCTCCGAACCGGATGAGCCGAGCGCCGTGCGCGTGGGCGGCGTGGAGTGGGCGTTGCCCGCCGACGGAGTGCTCACCGTGGCGGGGGAGCGCTGGGCGTGGTCGATCGGGGGGGCGCTGTACGCGCTCAGTTGACAGCGGGGCTGTCGATCCTGATGTGAAGCTGCTCGAAGCGAGCGCGCCGAAACCAGGCGCCGAGCCCGCCTGGCTTCGAGGCGCCGTCCACCGCCCGCTGCACATCGTCCTCCGAACCCTCCAGCGGGCGGCCGAGCGGATCGAGCGGACGCGTACAGCACCACCAGCGCCCGTCCGCCCACTCCACGAAGGCCACGGCGAACTGCCCGAGGGCCGCCGCGCCCCGCCGCCGCGTCATCACCCCCACCGCTGCGAGGGCCTCGGCCCCTTCCTGCGAGGCGAAGGCCGCGCAGGCCCGGTGTACATCGTGCCCCGAGGCGAGGATCGGCGGCAGGTCCACCACCTGCACGGATTCGGCGAAAACGGTGAGCAGCACCGGGCGGGGCACCCCGCGAGGAAGCTGCCCCCGCAACCGCGACCAGAGCGCGCCGCCCAGCGCGTCGTCGTCGCCGGGGAACGCGTCGTCGCGGGGCAGGTGCTGGATGCTGAGCGAGAGTTTCAGCATCGTCAGTCGCAGCGCCGGTTGTCATCGTCGTTGCGGCACCCCTGGCCGGTGAGCTGCCGCCGGTAGCGGGTGCCGTTCCCGTCGACGGCCTTGAGTTGGGCTTCGAAAGACCCGCTCTCCACTGGCTTGAAGCGCACCACCATGCTCACGTGCCGGCCGGGCTCGATCACCGCCGGAACTTCGGGCTGGCGCACCACGAGGAACGCGCCCGTATCGCCCTCCAGCCAGGCATCCTCCACGTAGGCGCCACGGTCCTCTTCCACCGACTGCAGCGAGAAGTTGTGCACGGAGGCCTCGTACTCTGGCAGCAGCTCGCCGAAGTCCCAGCCTGCCTCCGGCTCAAACGCGAGGTCGGCCGTGTTCTCCTCGGCATACTCGAGGCCCATACGGCCGCAGCCGACGAAGAGCACAACGAGGGGGAGGACCAGGCGCATGGCGCACGCGCATATCCGGAAGGCCGCCGCGATAGCAGGAGGCGTGGCCCGCGACCCCGCCCTTTTCTGCGCCCCGATCGGCGTGCTGGACTCCGGATTCGGCGGTCTCACGGTGCTCCGAGAGCTGCGGCGGGCGCTGCCCCTTCACGACTTCGTCTACTTGGGGGATTCCGGTCGGGCGCCCTACGGCGGCCGCGAAGTGGAGACCGTGCTCGACTTCTCCGAGCAATGTGTCGAACGGCTGTTCGCGGAGGGGGCCGCCCTCGTGGTCGTGGCCTGCCACACCGTGTCGAGCGTGGCGCTGCGGCACCTTCAGGGGCGGTACGCGACGGCGGACCGACGCGTATTAGGGGTGACGATCCCGGCCGCTGAGTGCGCCGTAGCGGCGAGCCGCGGGCGAATCGGGCTGCTTGGCACGGCCCGCACCGTGGCCAGCGGCACCTTCACTACGGAGGTCAGGAAGCTCTCCGCGATGGCCGTGGTCGAGCGCGCCGCGCCCCTGCTCGCGCCGATCGTTGAAGAGGGGTGGGAGGAGACCGACGTGGGTTTTGCCGCCGTGCGTCACTACGTCGAATCGCTCGGAAACGTAGACACCGTCGTGCTGGGCTGCACCCACTACCCGCTCTTGCGGCGGGCGTTTGAGGCCGCGCTGCCCGCGGGGGTCGCGCTGCTCGACCCGGCGCCGGGAGTGGCGGCCCGGCTCGTCACCTGGCTCGACCGGCATCCCGGCTTCGCCTCCCCCGCCACGGGCTCCCTCCGCTGCCTCTCCACGGGGGACCCTGCACGCTTCGCGGAGCTGGGCGCCCGCTTCCTCGGCGAGCCGTTGCGGGAGGTGGAGTTTCTCGCGGAGCGGGGCGGCGCGTTGGCGCCGTCGGTGCGGGTGGTGCCGCGCGGGCAGGTGGTGCGGTAGGGGGGGCGGGGGGACTGCTGCCGCTCGCGCCAGTCCTCTGTCCTCACCCCCCCAAAGGCGCCCGCCCAAGGGGCGCCCGAAGCGCCGCCAGCGTCGCGGTCGGAGTCAGCGCTGGGCACGCCGATCCCTTGAACCCGCGAGGGTCGCGGGTCGTGATCCAGTGACATCCGGCGGCGTGGGCGCTGGCCGCGCAAACGGCGTCCTCGAAGTCGGCCCACCGAAGGGCCACGGCGGCGGAGATGACGGCACGATCCACCGGGGCGACAGCGAAAACGGAGAGCACATCCGACACGCACCGATCCCCGAAGTCGCGTCCGCGCGAACGCGTAGCCAAGTAGTGCAGCGTGGTCACGCAATGCGCCGCCAGCAAAGCCTCCGCCTCCCGCCGCTCCACAAGTTCCCATACCGCTGCAGCGGCCTCGACATGGGGAGCGCGATCCAGAAGCACGTCGAGCACCACGTTCAGGTCAACGAGAATCCTTCTCTTCACCCGTACTTCTCGACTTGATGCCGTTTGAAGTCGTCCACATCGGCGCCCCGCAGTGAACCCCGAAGCCGCTCCAAGACCGGCGAGCCGACCGCCGGCGTCGGCTGTGCGACGATGGCGGCGAGGTAGTCCTCGACGAGCCGCGACACCGAAGTGCCTGCGTCGGCGGCGTAGCGCTTCGCGTCCGCGATGATTCGTGGGTCGACGGTGAGCGTCAGTTTGGCGGTCATGCACGTATCCTTGACTCCACAATCATACGTGCACGTGGACGGTCCGTCAAGCGGGCCCAGCGGCGCGAGCCGCGCCCGCGGCGCTACACCTTCATGATGAAGGCAAGCGCGTAGTAGGGGGGAAGCGACGCGCTACCTCCCGTCGTCAGCGCCGTCACACAGCCGGCGGCGTAGGAGCAGGAGCCCCACCAGCGCATCACCGACTCTGTTCCCGTGGAGAGGCTGGTCGATCCCCCCGTGGCACCCGGGCTGTAGCTGTCGCCGGCCCCCATCACGAAGCGGTCCGTCAGGTCGGGGGTGCCGCTGCTCCCATCGCAGAGAACCCAGTCGGAGGGGATCGTTGCGACGGTGCCCGACCACATCACGATGGCCCCCGAGGGCACCCCTCCGATATCCTCGCCGTCCATCGTGGAGCCCGCTGCAAGGTCAACGGGCGTGGAGGTGAGCAGGCTCGTCACGGCCGCGGCGGACAGGCCCTCATCCGTGGCGCACGCCCACTCGGTCGCAGCGTCGTCCCACTTCGCCAGCTCACCATCGCCGCAGGAAAGCTGCGCCAGCGAATCGTCGTCGCCGTCGTCGAGGCCGATCGGCACGTCGGCGAGGTCGAGAAAGCTGCCGGAGAACACGCTGGCAGCGAGCGCCGCCACGTCGGACTCCACCCCAGCGAGGCGTGAGGTGAGAGCGGTCAGGTCAGTCGCGAGAGAAGCCAGTTCCGCCACGACCCAAGCATCCAACGCCGCGAGGGAAGCCTCCAGCGTGGCCAAGCCCGAGTCGAGTACGGCGAGAGCGGCGTCGTGGGCGACATCGGCCACCTGACTGTCCACGAGGTCGCTCTCCGCAGCGGAGAGCCGCAGATCGACGCCAGCCAGCGCCGCCGCAGTGGCGTAGCCGTCGTCGGCGACCATCGCTTCCACCTCCGCCTCCGTGAGGGGGGTGTCGTTGTCGGCCGCACAGGTCCAAGCCGAGGAGCCCTCGTCCCACTTCGCCAGCTCACCATCGGTGCACGAGAGCTGCGCCAGCGCATCGTCGTCGCCGTCATCGAGGCCGATCGGCACGTCGGCGAGGTCGAGAAAGCTGCCGGAGAACGCGCGGGCAGCGAGCGCCGCCACGTCGGACTCCACCGCGGCCAGGTCGGTGGAGAGTGCAGCGAGCTCCGCCACGACCCAAACACCCAACGCCGACAGGGAAGCCTCCAGCGTTGCCAGCCCCGAGTCGAGCGCTTCGACCTCCGCCGCCGTGGCGTACCCATCGTCGGCGACGATCGCCTCCACCTCCGCCTCCGTGAGGGGGGAGTCGTCGTCGGCTGCGCACATCCAAGCCGCAGAGCCTTCGTCCCACTTCGCCACCTCGCCGTCGGCGCAGGCGAGGGCCCCGAGCGTGTCGGAGTCGGCCGTCGACTCGAGCGCGCCGAGGCGATCGTCCAAGGCGTCACAGGTGAGCTCGAGCGCGGCCAGATCGCCCTCGACGGCCGCGATCGCGGTCTCGGCCGCAGCCACGACGGCTGCGGTCTCATCCAACGACGCAGCGAAGTCGTCGCCGCATCCCCAGCCCGCCGCCGTGTCGTACACGAGCGCGGAGCCGTCCGAGCAGGACACCCCTGCGAGTACGTCGTCGTCCACCTGATCCGCGAAGTCGTCGGGGATGCCGCTAAGGTCCGACCACCCGACGGCCTGCGGCGCGCCGACCCATGCTCCCGACTCGTCCACGACCTCCACCCCGCCCACCGACACGCTCGACGCGTCCACCGCCCCCCCGGCAACCGACTCGGCAACTCCCGCCACGCGCGCATACGGCACGCTCGCAACGCTGGTGCGCGGGTACATCGCGGGCTGCCCCTCCACCTGCACTTCCAGCCACAGGGGGGCCTGATCGAGCACCTCATCCGACAGCACATTCTCGGCCTCGTTGGCCCCGAGCATCACCGTGTAGAAGCCTTGCGTGAAGGTGACGGCCTGCACCTCCGACCAGAGCGACCCCCCGCCTTCCTCGGCATCGATGAGTCGAAAGGTCACCTCCATGGTCGTGGAGACAGGCACACCCTCAGAGTCGAGCAGCCGGCCCTGAGTGGTGAGGTGGGCGGGCACAGCAAAGGCCGGCGATACGAAGCCGACGAGAAGCAGGGGAAGTAGGTGCACGGAGCCTCCGATGGGAAGGGTCAGGGGGAGATGCGCTGCAGCGCGCCAGACTCGAGGGTGTAGGCGCCGTCCGTGGCGCGACCGCCGGCCCCGACGTCCGCCGGGCCGACGCACAGGATGAGCGAATGAGCGCCGTCGGTTGAGATGCCACCGCCCGCGCAGAGGGTAGAGCCGGAAACCGCGGTCGTCGCCGCCGTGCCGGTGTCGCCCGCGGTGTCGCCCCCAGTCTCGACCGCGCCCACCGACTGCCCAGGTGGCGCCGATTCGTCCGGCCCGCCGGGGCACGCCGTTGCTACGAGCAGACACCCGGCCAACCACGCACGGGGGCGATGGAAAGGTTGTGTTTTCATGCCGAGATCTCCAGCCGGCTGAGCCTACCACACCCATCTGGCGTTCGCCTCCCCCGCCGGGATACCCCCCGCCCGTGGACGACCCCGCCAAACCCGCTCAGCCCAAGAACCCCCTCCACGGCATCACCCTCGCGGCGATGCTCACCGAGCTGGTCGAGGCCTACGGCTGGGAGGAGCTGAGCCTGCAGGTCCGCATCGCCTGTTTCACGAACGAGCCGAGCGTGGCCTCGAGCCTGAAGTTTTTGCGGCGCACACCGTGGGCGCGGGAGAAGCTGGAGAGCTTCTACCTCTTTCACCTGCGTCAGCGGAAGCGGGGCGAGCGGAGCGGGTGAAGGCTTCGGGCGCTCGCCGCGGGCGCCGCGCCGGCCACAGAGCCTGCCCCCGTCGACCACGACACGGCGGACGGCTGCACCGAAACCGTCGTCTACGAGGACGCGGACGGCGATGCCTTTGGCGACCCCGCCTCGGCCGCGGACGGGTGTGAGGAGGATGGGCTCCTCACACGAGGGGACGACTGCGACGACACCCGCGCCAGCGTGCACCCCGAGGCTACGGAAGTCGCGTACACGGGCATTGACGAGGACTGCGACCCGGCCACCTCCGACGACGACTGCGAATTCGGCCCCCACGGCAGCTGCTTCGCCTACGCGACTGCCGACGAGTCGATCCTCTACTTCGACCTCCGCACCGGCGAGATCCTCGACACCATCGTGGTGCCCAATGCCGCGGAGGAGGGGGCCCGGAGCGAACCGCGCGACCTCGCACAAACCGACGATGGACGAATCGCCGTGTTCAACGGCACCTTCGAGCCGTACTTGAGCGTCTACGATCCGGCGACGACCGAATGGACCCACGTCACGGCTCCCGATTGGGCCCTCACCAACATGGTGTACGCGGGCGGGCTGGCCACCTACGATCACTTCGTATTCGTGGTGAATCACTCGATCATCACCGCGGAGGCCGCCGTCATCCGGTTCGACCTCGACGGCGGAGAGCCCACCTGGTTTGCCGTCGGCCGCACCGACATTCAGGATGTCAGCGTGGGCCTGGACGGCCTCCTCTACGTGCAGGACGACCTCGGCGAGGTGCAGATCTACGACCTCGAAACGCTCGAGTTCCAGCGGGAGCTGAGCATAGACTTGGCCACCGGGGAAGCCGGCGTGGTTGCCGATGCCGACGGCAATATCTACGGCGTGTCGTGGAGCAACTTCGCCGTGAAGGTCGCACCGGACGGTACGGAGCTCGCTCGCCTCGACTTCGACGGAGTCGTGAACACCTTCGACCTCGACCTCCGGGCGAACGGAAGCATCCTGATCGGCGAGCGTAAGGGGACGATCCTCCAGACCGACACCTCCTTCGCTACCCCGCGGCCCCTCTCCATCGCGTCAACCTCCGTGTTTGTCGCGTACGCGCGGTAGGCGTTCGACGCTCACCACACCCCATGGAGGGGCATCGTGAACGCCAGCTCGGCGCCCATCTCGCCCGACATGGGCGCCCAGCGGTAGCCGAAGGCCACGGTCAACAGCCCGACTCGAGCGGCCACGGACGGGTCGAGGGGGGCTTCCGCGTCGATCTCCGCGCCCAGATCGAGGGTGGTGGAGAGCGGCCCGGTGCCGAGGCGCTGGCGAATGCCGAGGCCGGCGGAGGCATAGGGCGTCGGGTCGCCCACGAGGGTGCCGCCGGCGGCGACCCGCGCCCACACCCGGTCGCGCACCACGACGGAGAGTTCGAGGGCGCCGGCCACTTGCTGGGAACGGGTAGCCGCGAGCAGCCCCGCGGAGCCCCAGATGCCGCCGAGCAGCGCGGGCTTCGATCGGGCGGCGAGCAGCTCGATCACGAGCGGCGCACGCGTTGCGAAGGACAGATTGTCCGCGTTCACCTTTCGGCTCACCACACCGACGATCTGCCCGGCGCCATCGAGCAGCGGCCCGCCGCTGTTGCCGGGGTTGAGTGCGGCGTCGGTCTGCACGAAGGTGGTGCCGACTGCCGAGACCACCCCTTCCGTCACGCTCCACCGCAGGGTTCCTTCCATCGCGCCGGTGGCCGCGGCGGCGAAGGGATGGCCGATCGCCCAGAGGCGGTCGCCCAAGGCGGGGTCGTCGGCCCGCAGGGGGAGCGTGGGGGCGGCGGGGCCGAGCGCGGGCACCTCGACGAGCGCGAGATCGTGAGTGGGATCGGCCGCCACGGTGCGCCCGAAGGCCCGCCCCCCCGAGCGCGTTTCCACCCGCACCGGCGCTCCCGACGCAACACAGTGGTACGCCGTGAGCACGAGGCCTGAGGGTTCCACGAAGGTGCCCGAGCACGTGGAGCCGCCGATGGTGAGGAGCACGACGGCTTCGAGCCAGGAGGGGTCCATGCGGCTGGCTTATCCTACGATGACCCATCCCCCCTCCGATGCGACACCCCGCCTACCCATCCCCTGTCCAATGCGACAGTTCCCACTCCGGAGACGGCCCGCTGCCGCGCCGCATCCAAATACACCGCCTTCTTCCGTGGCGAGACCGAGGCGGGGACTCCCCAAGAACGCCAGGTGTCGCATTCTTAGGGGCATGGGTCCGGGAAGTGTCGCATTCGGACGGGGATGGGTCCCCCCCGTTGCAGCCTCAACCCGAAACCGGCCCCGCCCCCGTGAGCAGGCTACGCCGCCGCCATGCGCTTGACCGTCCACTACTTCGCCGTGCTGCGCGACCTGCGCGGACGCCCCCACGAAGTCGTCGACCTCCCCGCGCCGCTGACCGTGGCCGACGCCTACCGCCACCTCGGCCTCCCAGTCGACCTTCCGGTGGCCTTCGCCGTGAACTTGGAGCGCGTGGCCGGGAGCACCCTGCTCAACGACGGCGACGAGGTGGCCTTTTTGCCCCCGCTCGGAGGAGGCTGATGGTGGAGCTCACCGCCGATCGCATCGACACCGCCTCGCTCGAAGCGCTCGTGTCCTCGTCGGAGCACGGCGCCATTCTGGTGTTCGCGGGGGTCGCGCGCAACCACAACCGCGGCCGCGAAGTGCTCGGCCTCGAGTACGAAGCCTATGCGCCGATGGCGCTCGCGGAGATGGCGAAGATCGAGGCGGAGACTGCCGAGCGGTGGCCGGGCACCCGCGTGGCCATGGTGCATCGGACGGGGCTCGTGGCGATCGGCGAGGCGAGTATCGTCATCGCGGTGGGGAGCGCTCACCGCGACGAGGCGTACCAAGCCAGCCGCTACCTGATCGACGAACTGAAAGAGCGGGTTCCCGTGTGGAAACGGGAACGGTACGCCGACGGCAGCGATTGGATCGCGAACCGCTCCTGAAGGCACGCCCGCGCCCACCCGGATAGCCCGGTGGCCATGATCCTCGCTCTCCTGGCTTGCGCCCCCTACCCCGAAGGTCTCCGCACCACCCCCGATGGCACCGGGCCGATGATCGTCGTGGACTGGGAGGCCCAGCCGCTGCCCGAGCTCCCCTTCCCCAACGACCTCGCCACCCGCACCGACGTGACGAGCACGACCGGACTCCGGCTGAACATTCCGACCGCGGCCGCCACACGCATGGAGCGCGACGCCCGCGAGAAGATGAACACCCTCACGGGCTTCGGCGTGTACGCCCCCATGGCCGTCCGGTTCGACGCGCCCATCGACCTCGACAACGTCGCCGAACGCCACCGGGACGACGCCAAGCGGGGCGCTGCCGCCTTCGCCGACGACGCCGTGTACGTGATCGACGTCACCGCCGACTCCCCCGACTACGGAAAGGCCGTGCCGCTCGACTTCGGCGAGGGCCGTTTCCCGCTCGACGTGCCGAACCCCAACCGGTATTTCCCCAACGACAGCCGCTCCGCGTCGCCCACCCTCGTGTTCGACACCACCAACGAAGACCTCGATGGCGACGGGGTGCTCGACTGGGGCGAGGACACCGACAACGACGGCGTGCTCGACGTGGCGAACGTGTACCCCGAAGGGGGCGACCCCCGCGCCGACCTGCTCACCTTCTACGAACGGCAGTCGGACACGCTCCTCTGGCGCCCGCAGCGCCCGCTTCGCGAAAAGACCACCTACGCCGTGGTGCTCACCAACCGCCTCGTCGGCGCCGACGGCGCGCCCGTGCGTTCCCCGTGGCCGTGGGTGAACCACCTCAAACAAACGTCCACGCTGTTGCCGCTTCACGACCTCCTCCCCAGCCTCGACCTCGCCGTCGACGATGTCGCCTACGCGTGGACGTTCACCACCGGCGACGTCACGGGCGACCTGCGCGCCGTGCGCGAGGGGCTCTTAGGCCGGGGTGAGTTCGCCGATCTGGCCGAGCAGTTCCCGGCTGGATTGCTCACCGCGGAGCCCTTGCACGCGATCGACGGGGTGGCTCCGCACACCCTCCCGGTGGGGGTGCTGCTCGAAACGCTCGTGGACCTCGGCCTCTTCGAGGGCGCCGGCGCCGACGCGCTGATCGCCAACTACGCCGCCTTCGGAAGCTACGTCGTGGGCGGCACGTTCGTGACCCCGAACTTCATGGCCGACCTCGATGGCACGCAAGCGGCGTGGCCGACCGCGGACGACAGCGACGACCTTTGGGATGTGGACCTCGGCGCCGGCCGGGCACGCGCCCGCGGGGAGCGGGTGGTGTTCACCTGTGTGCTCCCCAAGGATGTGCCGCAGCCCGCCCCCGTCGTGTCCTTCGGCCACGGCTACGGCTCCAGCCGCTTTGACTTCCTCGGCTTTGCTTGGGGCTTCAACCGCGTGGGCATGGCCGCCTGCGCCTTTGACTACCCCGGCCACGGCCCCAGCGTCGACGCCGACCAAGAGGCGCTCATCGAGGCGATGCTCGGCGCGAAGGGGCTCCTCACCTTCTACACCCACCTTCAGGACAGCCGGTACCGCGACCTCGACAACGACGGCGTGGGCGACTCGGGCGGTGACCAGTGGACGGCCGACGCCTTCCACACTCGCGACATGGTGCGCCAAGCCGCGGTCGACCACGCCCGTCTCGTAGACGCCACGATGGCCTGCGGCTCCGGCACGATGACGCTCCCCGACGGCAGCACCGCCGTGGCCTGCGACTGGGATGGCGACGGCACAGCTGACATCGGCGGCCCCAGCGCGCCGCAGTTCGTGATCGGCGGCTCTCTGGGCGGGATCAACGTGGCGGTGGCGGCGGGGGTGATCGACGAAGTGAAGGCGTGGGCCCCCATCGTGGCCGGCGCGGGGCTGCTCGACGTGGCCCTCCGCACCGAGATCGGCGGCGCGGTGGAAGCGATGCACGGGCGGCTGATGTCGCCGCTGTTCGTCGGCTACCCCGCCGACGACGGCAGCTTGACGATCGTGCAGGTGGTAAACTCCGTGCGCGACATGGTGGAGCTGCCCGTGGCCACGCTCCCGTCGTTCCCCGCCGGCGGCTTGGTGCGCCTCGAAAACCTCGACAATGGCGAGGTGCGCGAGGGTCTGGTGCCGGCCGACGGCCGCTTCCGCCTCGGCATCCCCGCCGACGCCGCGAGCGCGTGGGAGAAGCGCGTGCTGGCCGGCATCCCCGAGACCGGGGCCCCCGCCGGCTCCCGCTTCCTCATTCCCGACAACACCGAAGCGGGCGACCGCCTGCGCCTCACCTTCGAGAGCGCCGATGGCGAGGAGATCGCCGTGGTGGACACTTGGGAGGCCGACGCCACCCTGCAGGGCGCCACCTTCGCCGCCGGAAGCCCGCTCGTGGCTGCGGCCGAGGGGCTCGGCAAGATTCGCGGCACCCCCGATCTGCGCCGCACCGCCTTCATCTTCGGGGCCGTGCTCGAGGGCGGCGACCCGGTCGGCTACGCACGCATGCTCACCGAAGACCCGTTCAACGGCGTGCCGCGCAACATGCTCGTCGTGCCCACGCCCGGCGACACCATCGTGAGCGTGAACGCCGAGATCGCCCTCGCCCGCGCCGCCGGCTGGATCGACGACACCACGGTCGACGACCGCTACGGCATGACCGTGGACCGGTACCTCATCGACCGCGGCGTCGTCTCCGGCCTTGAAGAGTGGGGCCCCTACGTCGACAACACCGGCGCCAGCTGCCTCTTCGACGCCGACGACCTCGACGACGGCCACGACGGCACCGGCGCCCCGAGCGACGAACCCCTCCGCCTCACGCTCACCACCAGCGCCGGCGAAAGCGCCATGCGCCTGCCCTACACCAGCACCCGCGGCTCGCACGGGTTCGCCCTCCCCGAGCCCGACGAAGCCTTCGACATCAGCACCTACATGGTCATGCAGATCGCCACCTATTTCCAGAATGGCGGCCAAGAAGTCGTCGACGATCCCTGCCTCGAAGACGCCTCGTGCGCTTGGATTCCCGCGATCGACGGCGTGGACACGGGGGGTGGCGAATGATCGCTCTCTGGCTCTCTGTGGGTCTGGTAGATTCCAGCCGCGCCGCCGAGAAGGATGCAACGGGCGCTCCGAGCCCCGCCGAGGCCGCCGCGGCGCTCGCCAAAGACCGCGGCCTCCCCGAGTGGTTCACCACCTCGGGCGAAGCGCGGCTCATCGCCAGCCTCCCGCCCGCCACCCTCACGGTAGACGACGAAGGCCACACCCTCGGCCAATCGATGGTGCTCGACAGTCGCCTGCGCACGGGCTTCGGTTTCACGTGGAAAGGCTTCGAGGCCCGCACCGAGTGGGACCTGTTCGACGGCCAGATCGCCGGCGACGCGTGGGACATCCGGGGCAGCGAAGACGCCCGTCACCGTGAGTCCCTCGATCTCCTTGCTAGGCCCGACGCCTTCACCGCTCGTCGCCTGAGCCTCGGCGGCCGGGTAGGCCCCGTGGCGCTGGAAGGCGGCCTCGTCACCAGTCGCTGGGGCCTCGGCATGCTCGCCAACGACGGCGCAGTCGACCCCGAGTTCGGCCGCAGCGACTTCGGCGACCGGGTGATTCGCTTGCGCGCGGCCACCCGCCCCATCGCCGGCGAGTCCGTCACCCTCGTGGTGGCCGGCGACCGCGTGGTGGAAGACGAGCTCGCGGAGTGGAGCCCGCTCGAAGGGGGCGAAGAAGCGTGGCAGGCCCTCGCCTCGCTGATCTTCGGCGAGCGCGAGAGCGGCCGAGCGGGCCTCTACTACGTGTACCGCAACCAGACCGAGCTCGACGGCGTCCGCACCACCGAGGCCCACATCTACGACGCCTACGGCGAGCTGCCCGTGGCCACCGCACGGGCCGACATCCGCTTCGCCGCGGAAGGCGCCGGCATCTTTGGCACCACCTCACGGGGCCAGAGCTACTCCAGCCGCGAGGGCCTCGTGGTGAAGTCGGCCGGCTTCACCGGCATCGCCGAGGCGAAGCTAAAGGCGCTGCCGCTGCGCGCGGCGCTGCGGGCCGGCTGGGCGAGCGGCGACGCCGACCCCGACGACGGCCAGAGCAACGACTTCGCCTTCGACCGCGACTTCGACGCCGGCAGCGTGCTGTTCGACGAGCTGATCGGCGCGGTCGACGCCGCAGCCTACGCCCAACTGGAGGATTCGGCCCACAGCGGCGGGGCCCCCGACGGCGCCGAGGCGATCGTAGCCGAGGGGGCTTTCCGGCACGCAGCGTTCCTGCAGCCGGTGGTGGAGGTCACGCCGAAGCCGTGGTTGAGCGTGAAGGCGGGCGTGATGTTCGCGTGGAACACCAAGCCGGTCCAACAGGTGTTCACGACGGCGCGGAACGGCGGCGTGCCCACCAACCACCTCGGCGAGGCCACCGAGGGCTACGACCTCGGCACCGAGATCGACTGGGCCATCAAGCTCGGCGACCTCCCGCTGAAGCAGACCTGGCACCTCCAGCCGGCGCTGCTCCTGCAAGGCGGGCACCTGCTCGCAGCACCGAACCTCGGCGGCGAGACCGTCACCGTGCTTTCGGCGGCGGTGCGGACGCGCTGGTAGCGGCGTGATCGGTCGCGGCATCCCCCTTGTCGATCTCGCCGAGGTCTACCCCGGCGAGCGGCCCGACAAGGTGCGCGCGGCGCTCGACCGCTTCGCCCTCGAGGAGGCCAGCGACGATCCGCAGTTCGAACTTGGCCACGCCGTGCTCGCCGCCGTCTTCGGGCCCACCGGCGAGATTGAGCGGCGGGACACGCTGCTCCGCTGGTTTGAGGCCGGCTCCCTGAGCGAGCCTAGCTTCCCCATCCAGGCCCACTACCACCTCTTGCTGGCCCGCGACCGCGACGGGGCCCTCGCGGGGGTGCGCGACTGCTTCGTCACCGTCGACGCAGCGGCCGGCCTCGCGGTCGTACTGCTGTCCCACACGTTCGTCTTCCCCGATTTCCGGCGCTCCGGGGTAGCCTCACTCCTGCGCTGCGCCCCCGTGGGTCTCGCCCGGCGCGCCCTCCACCGGGCGGGAGTGAAGCGGGGCGAGGTGCTGCTCGTCGCGGAGATGGAGTTGGTCGATCCGGCCGACCGCGCCTGTGCAGTGCGACTCTTCGCCTACGGAAAGGCTGGCTACGGGCTCGTCCCACCCGAAATCCTCCCCTACGCGCAGCCGGACTTCCGCGACCCCGCGCTCGCCACCACCCCACTCTCTCCGCTCCCCTTCCTCGCCGTGGTGCGCGCGGTCGGGGAGGAAGACCGGTTGTCCCTCCCGTGGGTCCGGGTGGAAGCCATCGTCCACCATCTCCAGGCGGTACACCGCTGCCACTGTCGCCCCGAAGACCTCGCCCCCATCCGCGACCACGCCCTCGCCGGGCTGGCCCGCTGGCGGCAGGCCCACCCCGGGGCGGCGGGCGTCGGACTTGTCTGCCCCAGCGACGCGCGTGCGCTCCTCCCCTTTTTACAGTCTGTCGTGCTGCCGCTGTACCCCGAGCCGTGGGGCAGCCCCTGGCAGCCCGACACTCCGGATGCCGAGCGCGCCGCCCTGTTGCGCGCGTGGGAGGAACCCGAGCCGGCGCGGTGACGGCATGGCGCGGCCCGCCCTCACCGCGCGATTGGCCGCACCGACAGGATCACCATCTCGGAAGCAGTGGCGCCGCTCGTCAGCACCGCGAGCTCCGCTAGCCCATCCCCATCCTGATCACCGAGCCAGTTCAGGTGGGTGGCGTAGGCATCGGCAGGCGCTGTCCACGTCGCCGACACGGGGTCTACACCGCACATCGGCCCGAGTACCAACGTTACCGTATTGCCCCACATGTGTTCCGCGATGCCCGCGATGTCCATGACCCCGTTTCCGTCGGCGTCCGCCCCGTCGAAGTACCAACCGGACAGGGAGGCGGTGGCAAGGCCGGCAAGGGCGCCGCTGCGGAGCGGGTCCGTGACCACATAGCCGGGACTCACCCACCCGCTGTCTTGGACGAACACGTCGTGCGCGGCGTCTCCATCGAAATCCCCGGAGAAGACCAGAGGTGTGTACGGCCCGACTCCCCCGGAGTCTGTCCATGTGGCCAAGGCCTCGCTTCCGGGCGGCGGGAACGGCCCCCCACGGATCACCTCGACATCCTGCTCCACGAGGGCGAGGTCCACCGCACCATCGCCATCCACATCGCCTACGCCCACGAGGTTCGCAGCGTAGCCCCTCGTCCTCGAAGTCGGCGTCAACCTCCACCCGGCGGAGTCGTTGGTGACAATGGACATCGTCCCGTCCGGCGATGCGTAATATTCGTTGAACTCCACGTCCTGGCCACCCTCGCCATCGACGCTCGATACGAAGGCAGCATTCGTCATCCCCGTCTGCCAGTAATTCTTGAATGTCTCTGTCCAGAGCGGCTCCGTTCGCACCGGATCGTCACCCATGTGAAACAGACGGTAGGTGAACGTAGTTTGGGTCCAGTCCACGAAGATGGCCTCGCTGACTCCGTCCCCATCAAGGTCGGCGCCGAGCCACATGTGGACGGGGACCCAGTCCGCACCCGGGAGCTGTGCGATGAGCAGTGCCGATTCATCAACCTCCTCAAGCGGAACGCGCAGCACGCGACCATCGTCGAACAGCATGTCGGCCGCACCGTCCCCGTTTTGGTCGCTGATCACGCTTCTGAGCCCGCCCCCTTCCTCGAAGGTGACCCTCTCGACGAGCTCAAAGCCCTGCCGTGCAGCACGCGGCTCCGAACTGCAATCGGCAGGCGCGTAGCCGGAGTCCGGAGCGGGCACGCCGGAATCCCCTTGTGCCGTGTCACCGTCCACCGGCGGATTTGTCGGCGCCTGCGCTCCCTCTCGCTCAACGCACCCGACGAGGGCGAACATGAATGGAACGACGGTCACGGTGCGCCCCCCTTCACTTTGGAGGGGATATCCACGAACCGGATGTCCGTGACACGGCCCTCGATTTGGTACGTCTCGACCACGGCGATCGCCTCCTCGGCGCAGGCCGCAAGGAGCCAAGGGGTCATTCTGAGAAGCACGCCGCCCTCCTACTGCCGGTCCAGAACCTCGCCGGACGCAGCGTCCAGCGCAACGGCACAGTAGGAGCCCGACTCGCCGCAGTCTCGCGCCGCGGCGGCGAGCACCGGTCGGGACGATCCGCCAACGTCGAGGTGGTAGTTCCCTCCGGAGCACAGGTTGACGTCCGGCACCATCTCGGCCGGCACGACGCCCACCCACACTCCCGAGCTCGAGGGCACGTCGGCAAAGACCGCCGCGAGCACGTCGGAGTCGGCGTGCCAGCCCGAAAGCGGCGTGTCGACGACGTCGGCGTAGCGGAGGCTCCCGTTCGTGCACAGGGGCAAATCCGGCACCGGCTCCTCGGAGAACGACGACGAACCGCCGGTGGTGTACACGGTCGCGACCATCCCTGCGCGGCTGCGCGAAACGAAGATCGCGCTGCAAAGATCGACGTTGCCAGAGAGATCCGAGTTGCCCATGAGGGTCAGCAGTTGCGCATCCCCGGCGAACTCTTCCCGGGCCACCTGAAACCCCGTCCATGCGCACTTCGCCAACCCGTCGCCCTCCGGCTCGGTGTCGCCCTGCGACCAGTCTGGACCCGTGGGAACAAAGTCGTCGCCGGTGTCGGCGGGTCCCGTGTCTGCGGGGCCTGCGCCCTCGTCGAAGGGGCCGGCGGCGATGGTGGAGCTCCCACACGCCATGAGCACGAACGCAGCGAGGCAGAGCAGGGGCATGGCGGAATCCATAGGTCTGCGAACCGTAACCTGCCCCTACTCGATGTATCCAAGCCCCCGCAGCTGCTCCAACATCTGCCCGTCGGCCGGGGAGGCCGTCGAAGCCTCGCTCGCCGCCGCACGCGGCCCCCACGTAGCCACCCGTTTCAGCGGCATCCGGGCGGCCACCTCCGGTTCGAAGGCCTCGCTCAGCACCCGCCCGGGCATCTCCTCCGACACCGGCAGGCCGAGCAACCAGGCGAGGGTGGGCGTCACATCGAGCGGGTTCGCATGTTCGATCCGCGCGCCGCGCTCCACCCCGGGGCCGTGGATGAACAGGACCCCCTTCGCCGCGGCGCCGTGGCATCCCGGGCGACCCTTGCCGCCACGCGCTGCCCCCCTGCAGGGCTCGGCTCCGTGGTCACTCACCACCACGATCGTAGCGTCGGGCCCCGCCGCGTTCACCACGTCGCCCACGAGGGCATCGGTGTACCGGTACACCGCTTCCACGAGGCCGCGGTCGCGGGCGAGAGTGGGAGGGGCCTCGGCGTACGCTTCGGGCTCCACGAAGTTCCAGGCGTAATGCTGCACCGGGTCGGGGCCGCGCAGGTACAGCATCGTGAGGTCGGCGGGCGCGGAGCGGAGGTGATCCGCGGTGAGGCGCGCGTGGGGATCGTCGAGGATGTAGAACGTCTTGAGCCAGGAGTAGGGGGTGCGCTCGTTGAAGGGCGCCGCTCTGAGCTGCTGCAGTTGTTCGTCGCTGAGCTTCGCCCGCGCCTGAAACGCGGCCTCGGGGAACGCGGCGGGATCGACCCAGTAGGGGTCAAGGCTGGAGCCGAGTTCAGGCGGAAAGGTGTCCTGGAGGCGAGCCTTCAGCGCGGCGGCGTCGGCGGCGAAGTACTTCCCCGCCATCCAGCCCGCGGCGGCGGGGTTGGTGTGGTCGGACACGATCACGCCGTTCACGGACTCCGCGGGCCAGCTCGCCCACCAGTTCACCACCTCCACGGAGCGTCCCGCGGCCGAGGCCACGTTCCAGAGCGCCGGCACCTTGCGGCTGTTGCTGGTGATGGGCACCTTGCCCACACCCGGCACCGCTTCGGTGTAGGCGGTCACGCCGTGATCGAGGGGGCGACGGCCGGTGGCTACGCTCGTCCACACCACCGGGGAGTCCTGCGACTCCATCGTGCCGAACGAGGTCATCGAGGCCCCTTCGGCCTGCAGCCGCGCGAACGTGGGCAGCTCGCCGGCCGCAACCATCGGCCCCATCACCTTCCACGTTGCGCCATCCACGCCGATGAGCACCACCTTGCGGGGCATCGCTTCCGGCGGCGGCGAGTCGACGCGCGCGGCACCCCACACCAGCGCGCCCAGCCCCAGCAACGCGCCGGCGCCTGCCAACCCCCACATCGACCGCTTCACGGTGCCGCCACTGGCGCGTATGTGCCTACGAAGTAGATCGCTGCGGGCCCCGGCAAGGGGATGCTGGAAGCAGCGAGCAGCCGAAACCCGGCCCCCTCGATTCGCCCCGCAACCGTGGCCGCATTGTGGTCGTGGTAGTGCCCGCTGAAGCCGGCCAGCCTCCGACCGAACCGGTACAGCGCGTTCTCCGTCGGCAAGCTCACGATCAGCACGCCCTCGGGCCGGAGCACGCGGCGGAAGAAGCTGAGCACCTCCTCGGGCTCGTCGATGTGTTCCAGCACCTCGGCCGCCACCACGACATCCACGCTGCCTGCCTCCACCGAGGCCATCGCCTGCGCGGGCTCCAGCAGGGCCACCGCGTCGAGCCCCCGCTTCTGCTTCCACATCCGCGCCGCGTCGAGCACCAAGTCCACCCCCACCACCTCCCCTGCCCGCTCGAGCGCCGTCTCGAAAAGCACGCCCGTGCCGCAGCCGTAGTCCAGCACCCGGCCGCCCCGCGGGCACCGCTCACGAAGCAACTGCCCCACCACGGCCACCCGCCGCCACGCCATCCAGCGCAGGGCCGGGTTGGGGTGGA
>CANKOI010000038.1 GCA_947484175.1 Deltaproteobacteria bacterium | reverse complement strand
CTCCACGCGCCAGGCCTTCGTGCTGCGGTCGGAGAGGTGGCGCCAGGGCTCGCCGAAGGTCTCCGCGAGCCCGCCGCAGCCGCAAATCCACGAGCAGTAGAAGCGTTTTCCGTACCGCCACGCGAGCGCCGGGAACAGCACCAGCGAGGCGAAAACGAACCAGATGGCCGCGGCGAGGGGAAGCCCGGCGAGAGTGCCGGGAAAGAGCTTGTCGTAGCTCAGCGGCCACACGTACGTGAGGTAGAGCTCCGGCTGGCCGGCAAGGTTCAGGGCCAAGGGAAGGCTGAACGCGAGGACGATCTGCACGCCCACCACCGTGATCGTGCGGATGCGGTGGTACCGGCTGTTTCCGTGCTTCTTCAACATGAACCAGCCGCCGATCAGCATGGCCACGCTGTACAGGAGCCCGTACAAAAACCACTTCGAGGGCAGGTGGAGCCGCGAGGACACAGGCGTGATCAGGTCGGGGAAGTTGGGAACGAACGTGCTCCCCGGCAGGTACAGCAGCAGGTAGAAACCGACGAGGCCGAGCGACGCGGCCCACGCAGCGAGGCCGCGGGCCCGGGCGGGGTGTTTCCAGGTGTCTAGCAGGCCGGCTTGCATCAGGCGCCCTCCGTGAGTGTGGCGGTGGGGAGTAGGGGGAAGGGGGGCGTGAACTCTTCGTCGAAGGTGGATTCACGCAGGTGGGCCAGCACCGAGGCCAGCGGGCGCCGCTCCTGAATCCAGCGCAGCCACACGTCGGTGTTCCAGCGCCGGCCGAGCGCGTTGAACCCCACCACGCGGTCGTCCTTCACCACCACGCGTAACGTGGCAGGTTCGTCAGGTAGTTTTTGGAACCACGTTTGCCAGCGGCCGGGGGTGGGGGCTCGGGGGAGCGGTTCACTCAGCGGCACGTACCCGGCGGTGGTGTACTCGATGTCGAAAAACTTGGCAGAGTTGATCCATGTTTTTCGCCGATAGCTCACGGCGTCGCCCAGCATCGCCGCGGCGGCGGCGCGTCCTTGGTCGCGGGCGGTGTACCAGAGGGTCTCGGGTCGGCGGGAGCCGTCGGCCCAGGTCACGCAGGCGCAGTCGCCGGCGGCGAACACGTCGCGGGCGGTGGGGCACTGGAGGTCGTCGCCGGTCAGGATGCTGCCGTCCTCGGCGAGCGGCACGTCGCCACCCGCGAGGAACTTCGTATTGGGCACGACCCCGATCGCCCCTACGATGAGGTCTACGTCGAGCTCATCCCCTGCGCAGGCGAGGCCGACGCTGCCCTGCTTTTCCCGAATCGCTTCGACATCGAACGCGGTGCGCACGTCCACGCCCTGCGCCCTCACGTGGGCCTCCACCACACCGGCTTCCTCGCGGTCGAGGGCCACGGGCCAGGTCCACGCATCGCGCACCAGCCAGTGGGTGTGAAGGCCCCTCGCGTGCAGCACCTCCGCTACCTCCACGCCCACGAGCCCTCCGCCGATCACGGCGACCCGCATCCCTTTCTTCGCGGCGGCATCGAGCCGTTGGTGGTCCCCCAGCGTCACGTAGTGAAACACGCGGCCCGTTTCGTAGGCGCCGGGGAGGGTGAGGCGGCGGGCCATGCTGCCCACCGCCAAGAGCAGGCGGTCGTACGTGATCGGTCCTCCCCGTTCGAGGATCACTCGGTGCGCGCCGGCTTCCACGGCCACCACACGGTCGTGCAGCGTCGTCACGCGGAGCCGCTCCAAGGTGCCGCGCTCCACGAACTCGGTGTCCTCCAGCCGCAACTGTCCGCAAAATACATACATCATCGCCGTTCGGGCGAAGGGGTGGGCTGACTCGCTGGAGATCATCGTGATCTGCGCGCTCGCATCACGTCGGCGCAGCGTGAGGGCCGCCTCTACGCCTGCGATCGAGTTGCCGACGATGACGTAGTGCATGGAAGCCGGGGATCCTCTATCTGTCCGACGGGGCAAGGTGAGGCGCCAGTCGTTGCCGCATCACCGCCACCGCCTCGGCGCTTTCGTCCACGAGAACGGCGTTGCGACCGTGCCGCGCGGCGGCTTCTCCCAAGGTGCCGCTCCCTGCGAAGAAGTCGAGAACGCGGTCTCCCGGGTTGGTGTGCACACAGATCACGCGCTCAAGAATGGAGAGCGGCTTCTGCGTGGGGTAGCCGGTGCGTTCCTTGCCGGTCGGGCTCACGATGGTGTTCCACCAGCAGTCGGTGGGGGTTTTGCCCCGCGCCGCCTTCTCCGCCCCCACAAGACCGGGGGCAAGGTAGGGAATCCGGTCGATGGCTTCGTAGTGGAAGGTGTAGTGGTCGTAATCCATCGCGTACCACAGGATGTTGTCGTGCTTGGGCGACCAGCGCTTCGTGGCCCGGGCGCCGTAGTCGTACGACCAGATGATCTCGTTCATGAAGCACTCTCGGCCGAAGATCTGGTCGAGGAGGACTTTGGCGTAGTGAACTTCGCGGGAGTCGAGGTGGAGGAAGAAGCTCCCGCTCGCGTTCAGGAGTCGACGCGCTTCGAGCAGACGAGGTTCGAGGAACAGTAGGTAGTCGTCGAAACAGTCGCCGAACGAGCGGGTGCCGAGCTTCACGGTGCGGTACCGGTGGCCTTGGAAGCCCGTTCGATCCCCCTCGGCGTCGCGCACCGTTTTCACTTGGGTGCGGGCCTGAACTCGCCCGGTGTTGAAGGGCGGGTCGATGTAGATCAGGTCGAACGAGGCTGCGGGCAGGGTGGGGAGCACGACGGCGTTGTCGGCGTGGATGATCTCGATGGCCAACGGCAAACTCTGTACTCCGGGGTAACCGCGTGGGGGGTGGAGGCGCATCGCCGAGCCTTCAGCGGCACTCCGGCTCGGGCGCCGCCGCGAGGCCGGCTTCATCCGTCAGGTCGCGCGCGCTCGGCTGGGTGGCCACCGCCCCCCGGAACGGCGCGGCGTGGTCGACCTGCGTGCGGGTGTACCTCTCGGTCCAGCCGAACTCCTCTTGCATGTGCTCTCCCACCCCCAGCTCGCGCATCACCGCGGCTTCCGTGGTGCCCCACTCCGCGGCCACTCGTGCGGCGCTGGGGTGCAGGAAGCCTTCCACGAGTCGCTCCCCGTCCACATGGGCCGCGAGGCCGGCGTAGGCGACGGAGGTGGAGAGGGACGCTCGGAGCGCCTCCACCTGCGCCTGCGCGGCATCCCGCTCAACGAGCCACCCGGCGTAGTCGAGGTAGCCGGGAGCAGACTCGTTTTCGGCGGTGCCGGCGTGGATGCTCGTTTCGTGGCACCAGGCACACTTGCCGGGGGTGCCGGTCTCCGTGGTGGCGCCCGCCGGCTGGAGCCTGCCGGCGTCGTCGTACACGGCGTAGCGGAACTGGCCGTTCGGCATCAGGTCTACCGTTTCGTAGGCGGAGGCTACGAAGGTGGCATCCGCGAGGCTGCCTGCGCCTTCGGAGGAGCGGAAGGCCACGTCGGCGAGCGTGGTCTGGGCGGGCGGGAGCAGGACGAGGCGCTCTTCGCTGAGCAGCAGCGAAGTGGTGACTGCGTACTCAAGCGTGAGCGCAGGGCGCTTCGACTCCCACTCGGCGAGGGTCGGGCACGCTCCCGTGAGCGCGTAGTACCGCCAGGGTTCGTGCAGACTCCGCATGAGGAAGCGGCCCAGATCGTCGTCGCCTGTGCCTTCCGCGGCGGCCATCTCCTCGGCCACTTCGGCGAGCAAGGTTTGCGCGGCGGGCGCGAGGGCGAGGCGGTCGAGGTGGAGGGTGAACTGCACCCGGTCCGGGCGGCTCTCCTGAACGTCTACGGCGGTGCCGTCGCTCGGGGGGGTGGCCCCTACTTGCGAGAGCGCCCAGTCCAGCCCGGTGAGCGCCAGCTCCCAGGACTCCGCGGGGTCGCTCCGGTACCACGTGAGCGACACGGAAGTGGGTGCGGTTCCCTCTGCGGCGTCGGGGTCGCAGGCGAGCAGGAGGGAGAGCACCCAGCCCCCTAGCCCGATCCCGCATTCGGATGCAGGTGGATGCTCCGTCGTGCTACCCTCCGCGCCATGCCGACCGTCTCACTGGGCGTGGTCGCCCTCGCGCTCCTGTCCTCTGCCTTTGGGGCCGACTCCACGGGGGTCCTGCGCCTCAGCAGCACGGTTCCGGGAGCGGAGGTGTACCTCGACGGGGCCCTCATCGGCGCTGCGCCGCTCACCAAGTACCTGCCGGCGGGCTCGCATACGCTGCGCGTCGTCGCTGACAACTTCGAGCCGTACGTGCGCCTCGTTGAACTTCAGGTCGACAAGACGCTCGACGTGTCGGCTGTCCTCACGCCCGGTCCCGGCTCGGTGGAGTTCAGCGGCCCGGCGGGCGCGCAGGTGGTGATCGGCGACCAGATCTACGGGCTGCCCGTTCGCCTCCCGGCGCCCACCGCGGCGGCGTTGAGCTACCGGGCCCAGGCACCGGGCTTTGAGCAGGTCGACGCCACCCTCCCGCTCGTGAAGGGGCGCAACTACGTCGTGGCCCTCACGCTCGAGTCGAGCGAGGGCGTCATCGTGGTGGGCACGACGCCGCCCGGTGCGGCCGTTCGGCTCGACGGCGCCGAGGTCGGCGCTACCCCCAGCCGCAACCGGGGCGTGGCGCGCGGGGTTCATGGCGTGCAGGTTTCGTTGGATGGGTATGCCACCGCCTACCGTGCGGTCGACACCACCAAGGGCGGCCGCGGCGCCGTGGAGATCACGCTCGCCAAGGCCGGGGCGGAGGTGGTCGTCAAGGGCGTGGGTGTGGCCGCCGCCGTGCTGTTCAACGAAGTGGAGGTGGCGAAGGGCCCGGCTCGGGTGCCGAACGTTGCCAAAGGCCGCCTCGATGTGACGGTGGTCGACGGGGACCGGCGCGTCACCGGCAAGTTCACCGTCCCAGGCAGCGGTGCGCTCACGATTCGTCTCGCCGGTGCCACCCTGGCGGAGCAGAAGCCGATCACGCAGCAGTGGGCCTTCTGGGCCGCGGTGGGAGGCGGGACCGCCGCTGCCGCAACGACGGCCGCGGTCGTCGTTGCCAGCAACCAACCTGAACCGGCGCCGGCAGGCGACGTCGTGGTGACCCTCCCATGAGCCGAGCCTCCTTCCTGTTTTTCGCGGCCCTTGTCGCGTGCGAGAGTGCCAGCGATGGGCGCACCGCGATCGTGGTGCGAGTCACTGGCGAGTCGGCGCTCACCGCAGCCGACAGCTTTGCCCTCTTCGCCGACCCCGAGTCGCCCTACGAGGGCGAAGACGACTGCCTCGCCGACTGGGTGCTCGACGACGCGGAGTTCGAGTGTCGCCTGAGCGTGCCGTTCAGCGACGGCGAGTTCTCCACCGTTGAGCTGCAACCGGGCGCGAACACCAGCCCCTTCCGGCTCAGCGGCGCCGGTTGGCTCGACGACGCGCAGACCGTCACCACCGACACCTTCGGCCCCTTCGAGTTCGTGACCGACACCGTCTTCGAGGTGGAGATCGCGTTTGCCCCGTTGGAGACGCCGATCACGGGGTGCAACGACGGGCGCGACAACGACGGCGACGGGTGGGCGGACCTCGACGACCCCGACTGCTCCGCCGGGACGACGGAGATGGGCCCCGGGCGCTCTGCGTGCAACGATGGCGTGGACAACGACGGCGACGGGAGCATCGACGCGGACGACGACTTTTGCCAAGACGCCTATCAGGAGGCGGAGGCCCACCGGTGCAGCGATGGGCTCGACAACGACGGCGACGGATGGTCGGACCGGGCCGACCCCGACTGCGACGACATCGGCGACGAGCTGGGTTTGGGCGACGCGGAATGCAACAACGGCGAAGACGACGACGAAGACGAGCTCGCGGATGGCGCCGATCCCGACTGTGGCTCGGCCTACGACGACGACGAGGGCAGCCCCGCCTGCGACGATGGTGTCGACAACGACGCCGACGGCTGGGTGGATGCCCGCGACCCTGACTGCCTAACGGGCAGCGATGAGGTCGGGTTCAGCGACTACCTGTGCAACAACGGGGAGGACGACGACGTTGACGGCAACACCGACAAAGACGACGCCGCCTGCACCTCGGCCACGGACGACTCCGAGCTGAACCTCTGTGCCAACAGCACGGACGACGACGGCGACGGGTGGACCGACCTCGACGACCCCGGTTGCAGCAACCTGACCGACGACTCGGAAGGCGGGATCGACAACGAAGGCGAGTGCAGCAACGGGGTGGACGACGACGCCGACGGGGCGATCGATCCCTTCGACGACGGATGCGAGAACGCGTGGGACGACAGCGAAGCTGGCGACTGTGATGACGGTGTTGACAACGACGGCGATGGCTGGAACGACGACGAAGATCCGGACTGCGCGCTCTTGGGGACCGAGCGGAGCTTCGGCGAGTCGGCCTGCAACGACAACGTGGACAACGACGGCGACGGCCAGAAGGATGCCTCCGACACCGCCTGCGCGAACGCGGAGGGCGACACCGAGACCGACGGGTGCTCCGATGGGCTCGACGGCGATGCAGACGGCTGGACGGACGGGGACGATCCCGACTGCGCGGCCGCCATCGAGGAGAGCGGCTTCGGAGCGGGCGAGTGCAATGACGGAATCGACAACGACGGCGACTTCACGGTGGACGGGGCCGACAGTCGTTGCCTCTTCGCCTCCAGCGCCTCCGAAGCGACGTCCTGCGAAAACGGGGCCGACGACGACGCGGACGGCTGGGCGGACTCCGCCGACCCCGACTGTGCCACGGGTGCCGCCGAGGCCGGCTTCGGCGCCACCGAGTGCAACGACGGCGCCGACAACGAAACCACGCGCGACGGCCTCGTCGATGCCGCAGACCCCGACTGCCTGAGCGCGGAGGACGACTACGAGGAGGACTACGCCTGCGCTGACGCTGTGGACAACGACGGGGATGGCTGGACCGACACCGAAGACCCTGCTTGTGCGTCGAGCACGGGAACCACCGAGGGCCCCGCGTCAAGCTCGTACGCGTGCAACAACGGCACCGACGACGACTCCGATGGGGTTGCCGACAGCGCCGACCCGGGCTGCTCCAGCGGGTCTGACAACAGCGAAACCGACGCCATCACCGCGTGCTCGGATGGCCTCGACAACGACAGCGATGGGTGGCTCGACAGCGAAGACCCGGACTGCGCCTCGGGGTCTACGGAAGTGGCCTACGGGACAACAGGCTGCAACGATGGTCTGGACAACGACGGCGACCGGACGGTGGACAGCGACGATGCCGACTGTGCGGACGGCTTCGACGAGCTGGAAGACAGCGCGCTGAGCGACTGTACCGATGGCAGCGACGGCGACGGCGACGGCTGGACCGACGCGGCCGACCCCGATTGTGACACAGGCGACACCGAGGCCGGCACCGGGTGGACGGCGTGCAACAACGGCATCGACGACGATGCGGATGGGCTCTCCGATGGCGACGACGCAGGCTGCGGCCGCGCCGGCGACGACGACGAAACCGACCCCACGGGCACCTGCTACGACGGCCTCGATAGCGACAGCGACGGGTGGGTGGACGCCGCCGACCCCGATTGCGCCTCGCTGGACGACGAGCTGGGCGCGGGCAGCACGGAGTGCAACGACGGCGTGGACAACGATGGAAACCGTCGGATCGACAGCGCCGACTCGGGCTGCGACAGCGCGCTCGACACGGTGGAAGACGCAGTGGCGGACGACTGCGCCGATGGCGCAGACAGCGATGGGGACGGGTGGATCGACAGCGTGGACGCCGACTGCGCCGCCTCCGGCGACGAGCTCGGCCTAGGCAGCCGCGCCTGCGACAACGGCCTCGACGACGACGGCGACGGCCTCGTGGACGCCGACGACGCCGAGTGCGCGGCGGGCTGGGACGACGATGAGGCGGTCACGCCCGACGACTGCGACAACGGCGACGACGACGACGGCGACGGCTGGTTGGACGCCGACGACCCCGATTGTGTCGTTCAGGGGGATGAGGTCGGGTACCGATCAGGAGACTGCAACGACGGCGTGGACGACGATGCCGACGGCGCGGCGGATGCCGCCGACGCCGACTGCCTCGACGCCTTTGACGCCGCCGAGGTGGCGATCGACGCGACCTGCGAAGATGGCCTCGATGGCGACGCCGATGGCTGGGTGGACGACGACGACGCCGACTGCGCGCTCGGCTTCGCCGAGGGCGACGGGTACGCGTCTTCGGCATGCAGCAACGGCGTGGACGACGATGGCGACGGCTTCGCCGACGCGGACGACGCCGACTGCCCGAGTGGCCTCGGCAGCACCGAAGACACCCTCTCCACCGACTGCGCCGACGGCGAAGACGACGACGCCGACGGCTGGGCAGATGCCCTCGACATGGACTGCGACGTTGCAGGCTACGCCGGCACCGCCTGCAACAACGGCCTCGACGACGACGGCGATGGCTTCGCCGACGCCGACGACCCGGGCTGCACCGAAGGCGGCGATGACGCCGAGACCGACGTTTCCGCCGTGTGCGAAGACGGCTTGGACAACGACGCCGACTCTTGGGTAGACGCAGACGACCCCGACTGCGTGAGCGCCACCGCCGAGGCCGGCGCGCCCGGGCCGTCGGAGTGCCACGACGGGCTCGACAACGATGGCGACGGCGGTGTGGACGCTGCCGACGCCGACTGCACGACCGGGCTCGACAACGCCGAGGTCTCCTCGTCGGCCGGCGGCTCCAGTTGTGTGGATGGCACGGACGACGACGGCGATGGCTGGGTGGACGGGGATGACCCCGACTGCGCCTGGCTCGGCGTGGAGTCGGGGACGGACAGCGGCTTCGTTTGTAACGACGCTGCCGACGACGACGCCGACGGCCTCGTAGACGCGGCCGATCCCGGCTGCGATTCCGCCCTCGACGCCGACGAAACGCACACTCCTGAGTGCGAGAACGGTCTCGACGACGACGGCGACGGCTGGAGCGACCTCGACGACCCCGCATGCACCGTGGGCAGCGACCTCTTTGAAGCCGACGGCTTCGCCGGCGCCGCGTGCAACAACGGCCTCGACGACGATGGCGACGGCCTCCTCGACGCCGACGACTGGGGCTGCACGGAAGGCGCCGACACCGACGAGGTCGACCCCGCCACCTCCTGCAACGACGGCGTGGACACCGACTGCGACGGCTGGTCGGACCTGCTCGACCCCGACTGCGCCTCGCCGGTGTCGGACACCGAGCAGAGCATCTCGGACTGCGCGGCCGACACCTCGGGGTACAACCTTTCGTACCAGTGCAACGACGTCGTGGACAACGACACCAACGGGTTTGCGGACGCCGAAGACCCCGGCTGCCGATCCGGCTTCGACAACCTTGAGGCGTTCTGATCCGCGACGCCTCGCCGGGTTAGCTCGCGCCCTCCCGAGGTGACCCTTGCTGAAGTCCGTGCGCCGCTCCCACACCTGCGGAGAGCTTCGTCCTGAACATGTGGGCCAGCGGGTGCTGCTGCAAGGGTGGGCCCACAACGCACGCGACATGGGCGGCGTGGTTTTCGTGAACCTCCGCGATCGCCACGGCCTCGTGCAGATCGTGGCCGACGAACGTTCGCCCGCGGAGGTGCGGGCCGCCGCGGCCGGCGTTCATCTCGAGTACGTCGTCGAGGTGGAGGGGGTGGTGCAACTCCGCGCGAGCCCCAACCCGAAGCTCTCCACCGGCCTCGTGGAGGTGGTAGCCGATCGGGTGGTGGTGCTGAGCCGCACGCCGCCGCTCCCCTTTTCGATCGAAGGGCACGTGTCGGCCAACGAGGACCTGCGTCTGCAGTACCGGTACCTCGAACTGCGCCGTCCCGAGCTCCAGAAGAACCTCATCACCCGCCACCGCGCGGCGATGGTCGTGCGCAACTTCATGGACGGCGAGGGGTTCCTCGAGGTGGAAACCCCGGTGCTGACGAAGGCCACCCCGGAAGGCGCCCGCGACTACCTCGTGCCCAGCCGGGTGCACGCGGGCCAGTGGTACGCGCTCCCTCAGAGCCCCCAGATCTTCAAGCAGATTCTGATGGTGGCGGGGATGGACCGGTACTTCCAGATCGTGAAGTGTTTCCGCGACGAAGACCTGCGTGCCGACCGCCAGCCGGAGTTCACCCAGATCGACGTGGAGATGAGCTTCGCTACCCGCGAAGTGGTGATGGAGCTCGCCACCGGGCTGGTGCGCATCCTCTGGCGCAGCATCCTCGGGTTGGAGATCGGCGAGGTGCCCGTGCTCTCGTATGTCGACTCGATGCGCCGCTTCGGCGTGGACGCGCCCGACGTGCGGTTCGGCATGGAGCACACCGATGTGAGCGCGCTCCTCGCGGCAACGGAGTTCGGCGTCGTGCGTTCGCAGCTGGATGCCGGTGGCATCGCGAAGGCGTTCGTCGTCAAGGGGGGCGGCGCGGCGGTGAGCCGCAAGCAGCTCGACGCGTGGACGGTGTTCGTTCGCACCTACCGTCTGGGGGGGCTGTTGTACGCGAAGGTGGGCGAGCCGTGGACGGGGCCGCTGTCGAAGCTCGCTCCCGGCGAACAGGCTGCCGTGGCCGCGGCCTGCGGCGCCGAAGAGGGCGACCTCATCCTGCTCGGAGCCGGCACCGTGAACGCCGTGAACGCCGGCATGGGCAAGCTGCGCGTGGCTGTCGCCCGAGAGCTGTCGCTCATCCCGCCGGGCTTCGCGTTCACGTGGGTGGTGGACTTCCCCTGCTTCGAGAAAGACGAAGAGAGCGGCCGCTGGATGGCCGTGCACCACCCTTTCACGAGCCCGCGCCCCGAGGCGATCGGGCTCTTGGGCACGGGCCGCGAGGCCGAGATGTACGCCGACGCCTACGACCTCGTGTGCAACGGCTCGGAGATCGGCGGCGGCAGCATCCGCATCCACGATCCCGAGGTGCAGAGCCGCGTCTTCACGAACCTAGGCCTGAGCCTGGAAGACGCGGAGCAGAAGTTCGGCTTCCTTCTCGACGCGCTGCGGCACGGCGCGCCGCCCCACGGCGGCCTCGCGTTCGGTTTTGACCGCGTGGTGATGCTCCTTTGTGGCACGGAGAACATCCGGGAGGTGATCGCCTTCCCGAAGACCACCAGCGCGCAGGACCTTATGTCTGGCGCGCCGAGCGGGGTGGACCCGGGGCAGCTCCGGGAGTTGCACGTTCGGAACGTGGAGCGCGAGCCGAGCTGACAGAGTGACGTTGGGGCGGTTCGCCGCGAGGGCCCTGGCGGCCCCCCGGGGGCATCGTTGAAGGGGTGCTACTGGAGGACGGCATGAGATTGCTTTCAGGTGGCTCCATTGGCCAGCCGCGACGGCGAAATCATCGGCCAAATCCTCCCGTGGCGCGCGACGCGAAGCACGGCCGGGACACGATCGTGGACGACGGCCGGCCGGTCCACTGGCCCGCCGTTGCCCGGGTTCACGCGACGAAGGCCGGGCGCTCCATGGCGGCCCACGGGTATGGCTGCGCGCTCCCGTGACGAGCGCGGTTTTTCCGTCCAGTCCCCAGTCCGCGTTCGACGGCTGCTGACGTGAATTGCAAATTCGGCGTGCCAGCAACAACGGGTCGTCGGGGAACTCCGCTGTGCACGAATCGCCATCCTTCGCCGCAGGACGAATGGCTTCAGGGCTCGTGGCGCGAACGCAAGGCCGAACGCAGGGAAACGCCCGCGAAGCCCCAGCATAGTAAGGTCAGAAAAAGGTAAGCGCCTGGCGAACCGGCGGTCGATATTGAGGACTTCGACGGATCGCGAGGATCATAGTAAACGACGACTGGAGTGCCCGGCGGATGGCGCTGCACAAAATCATCCGCATCGGCAAATCCGGACGGCACTCCGTCACCAAGCGACAGTCTGTCATTGCGATAAGCGGAACCGCCGACGCTGTACGTATACTCAACTTGGGCGTAGCGCGTGTTGTGGCGACGGGACGCGACTTCGCTGCTTTCGATCTGGCCGGGGACGCTCATCCAATTCGACGATGCCCACTTGAGTCTGGCGTTGCTCAATCCCACCCAACCGCCGTAAACAAGCGCAAGCGTCAAGATCACAAGATTCACCGGGGACCATCGTCTTTCCATCGCTGTTCTCCGGAAGGACGCAGTATGGGGGTTGGCCATTGCCCGCAACCGTTGGGTCCGGAACGGAGAACAGGCAACATGAACCGTGTCCCCGGCAAGCCGGTGCGACGCGTGATCCTGCTGGGCGGGAAGCCCTTCGCGCTGGGCCCGCGCCCGGATTCAGGCGGCGAGCTCGCTCATTGAACCTCGTTCACCCCGGCGGCAGCGGCGGCGGCTCGGCGCGCAGGAGCGCGGCGATCTCGGGAACGGCGGCGGCTTCTTCCCAGGCGGCCATGCCCTCCTTCCACACCAGATGGCGACCAGGCTGCGCCTTCACTCGGGCCACGACATCGGCCGGGGCGAGCTGACTGCGCACTCCGTCGGGGCCCGCATGGTGGAACAGTGCTGGGGCAGGAAGCGGCGGTGGGAGCGGGGGCGGCGCCGCGGCCGGGCGGCCGGCCTGACCCAATTGCGCCGCCATCGTCTGCCCCATCGCCAGTCCAAGGCCTGCCTGCATGAACCCCCCGCCGCCATCGGGGTTTTTGGCCGCCTCCTCCATCGCGTTGGCCGCCTGGAACTGCATGTAGGTGTTCATGTCGCCGGCCAGCGCCATCGAGCTGCGTTTGTCCATCATCTTCTCGACTTCGGGCGGCACGGAGATGTTCTCCACCACGAAGTCGGTGAGCGTGATGCCGTAGTTCTCTTTGAACCAAGGGTTGAGCCGGTCGCGCAGGGCGTCGCCGAAGTCCATGTAGTGGGCGACGAGGTCGAGGAGCGGAATCTTGGCTTCCCCGATCGTGTCGGCCAAGGCACTCACCAGCTTGCGCTTCAGTTGACCGGTGATGTCCTCGGTGGTGAGTAGGCCGGTGGTGCCGACCACCTCCCGAAGAAACGTGGCGGGCTCGCTCACCCGGAAGGCGAAGCTGCCGAAGCCACGCATGCGCACCACCCCGAGGTCGGCGTCGCGGATCGGGATGGGGTTGGGCGTGCCCCACTTGTGGTCGGCGAACACGCGGGTGTTCACGAAGTACACATCGCCCTTGTAGGGCATGTTCAGCCCGTATTTGATGCTCTCGAAGAACCCCATGATGGGGGCGTTGCGGGTGCTGATGTCGTGGGTTCCGGCGGCGAAGACGTCGCTGAGCTTGCCCTCCGATACGAATACGGCGGTCTGCCCTTCGCGCACGACGAGCTTGGCGCCGTCCTGAATCGCTTTCTGGAAGATGGGGAAGCGGTACACCACGCTGTCGCGCGTGTCGTCGGCCCACTCCAAGACGTCGAGAAACTGTGCGCCGGCGTGTTCCTTCAGCGTGTCCCACAGACCCATGGACCCTCCCCTTGACCGCGCGGGAAGTTCATGCGCGGGTGGAGAGTGTAAGCACAACGATGAGGGCGTGCAGGGGAGGGGCACCGCGATAGGCAGGAGTCGAACGGAGTCCTCATGCGCGCCCTCTTTCTCCCTCTGGCTTTCGTTGGGGCTTGCACCGAAGCGTCGGAGAGCGGCGGTTCGGAAGACACGGGCGCAGGGGGCGCCCTCGAAGCCATTCCCGAAGACATCACCGCGGGGTGGGACGTGGAGAGCGTCGGATGCCCCGCCGGCGCCACCGCCTACTTGTACTTCGAGGGTGAGATCACCACCGACGCCGAGCTGCGCGGCACCGAGAGCTGGTTCTGGTTCTTCCCCGACGACGGCGACGCCACCGACTGCGTAGATAGCTTCCGGCTCGACGGCGAGGAGGAGCCTACCCCCGTTCCCGACGACCCCTGCTACAGCTGTGACCGCGACTTCACGGTCGACTACGTGCTCGACTCGATGACCTGCGCCTGGGATGGCTACGAATCGCTGCTCGACAACGACGACCAGGATCGCATCGAAGAAGAGGAGTACGAGCTCGCGCTGATGCTCGACACCGACCCGCTCTCGGGCGACGAAGGCGACGTAAACGTCTGGACCTTCTTCCAGGACGACAGCAGCAACCGCACCTACCACGACCACGGGGTGAACGAGGGGGTGTTCGTGCCCGAGGTGGACGTGAACGGGCACGGTACGCTCACCTGGGTTTCGCCCGAGGCCCTGTGCGTCGAGATCGTGGAAGGGTAGCGCGACGTTGTTCGGGCTACTGATCGGCCTGTCTCTGGCGCTCGCGGGGCCGCGCGTGGCGGTGCTGGACCTCCGCAATCACACCGGCGATGCCTCGCTGGACGGTGCGGGCGCGGGTCTGGCGAGCGTGCTGGTGTCGAAGCTGGTGCTGGTGGACGGGCTGGAGGTGGTGGAGCGGGAGCGGCTGTCGGCGGTCTTGGGGGAGCTGAAGCTGGGCAAGGACGGCGTTCTGGACCCGGCGACCGCCGCCCAGGCCGGGAGGCTTCTCGGTGCCACCCACATGGTGAGCGGCGACCTCGTGAGCGCGCGGCTGCCGTCGTTGTCGGTGTCGCTGCGGGTGGTGGAGGTGGAGACGGGGAAGGTGCTCGCCGCGAGCGAAGTGCGCGGGGAGGTGGGCGAGCGGGGGGAGGAGTTTTTTGTGCTCGTGGACGAAGCGACGGCCCAGCTGATCGCCGCGCTCTCGTTGCAGCTCGGCGCCAAGGACCGCATCGAGGTGGGCCAGGTAGCGGTGAAGGGGCTGGGGGCGGTGACGGCGTACGGGCGGGCGGTGACGGCGCTCGACCGTGGGGACAGGGCGGGGGCCGAGAAGGCGCTGCAAGAGGCCTTGGCGCTCGAGCCAGGGTTTCGGCTCGCGGAGGGGGCCCTCGCGCGGGTGTCGGCCGAGGTGGCCGCGGCGCGCGAGGAGTACGCCCACGCGGCGGTCACCGAGGCGCGGGCGCAGGTTGACGCCCTCGAAGCCCGCGTGGCCGGGAGCCTTCCGCAGAATCCCACGGTGGCCGACCTCGCCCGGGCCGCGGTGCGGGCGAGGGTGCGCCAAGCGCGGGGCGATCTGGCGGGGGCCATCGCACTGGAAGAGGAGCGCGCAGCGGCAACCGCTGAGAGCGTGTCAAGGGGGGGGGCGTTCCACACGGCGCTCCGGGAGCACGGGAGCGCAGGCTACGTGGGGCGCCTCCTCGGTGACATCAAGGAGTGGCCGTGGGAGGTGCGGATGGAGAACGCCGACCTCCTCCTCTCGCTGGGGCGCCGCGACGAAGCGTGGACGCTGGTGTTGCGAACGTTTCAAGTGCCCGGTCCGATCGGTTCGCCCACCTCAGGGCCGCGAAACCCCACCGACTGGGCCTCACGTCACGGCTTCTACGATCTCGCGGTGCTCGGCCGCCGGCAGGAGCTGCAGCAAGCCCAGCGTCTCGGGTACGACGAGGCCGCCCGCCGCCTCCTGAGCACCGTCGACGACGCCGTGGAAGCCGCGCAGGAGGCCCGCGCGGCCCGCGCCCTCTGGGAGGCGTTCCAGCCTCGGTTTGCTGGCCTCGCGCGAGCCGACGCTGCCTTCGTGCGTGACGAGGATCGGGCGTCGCGCGCCGCCGCCGACGATCGCGCCCTCGTTCTCGCCGGCTACGCGGCCTTCCACGCGCGGGTGCGGGCCGGCTTCTACGCCGAGGTGCTCGGCGTTTCCGACTACCGCGACCTCGCCGGTCGCTGGCGCTCCTTGGCCGACGGCGTGTGGCACGAGGCGTGGTTCGCGGAGCAGCGGCTGAGCGTGCTCCTGGACTACCAAGCTGCGCTGCCCGCGCGCGACGACGAAGACACCGCGCGGCGCGTGAAGGAGCTGGATGAGTTTGCGGCGCGGAGCTTTCGCTGATGCCCACCCCTCCCGCCGAGATGATGTGGATCGTCGAGGACACGCCCGCGTACTCGGAGGGTTTCTCGGCGGGCTGCGCGCCCAAGCCCGCCGAGGGCGTTCTGTTGCCCCGGGGCCTGCGCGGTGAGGCCCAGGCCGCGAGCGCCGAGTGCGGCAGCGACTGGCGGTTCGTGCGTTTCGAGGTGCCCGGCTACGGACACTCCCGGTCGCAAGCCTGGCTCGTGCCTACGCACACGCTGAGCACCCAGCCGCCCAAGCCCGTGTGGGGCAATGCGCCCACGAAGGCGCCCGGCTGGTCCTTTCAGGCGGGTGAGAAGCCGACGCTCGGCATCCCCCTCGACGACCCCCACTGGGTGTCGCCCGCGTACCTGACGATGGGCGAACCGTACGAGCTGCTGGCGCCGGGCGTGATTCGCACGGGGAGCGGGCACGAGTTGTGGGTGGACGACTTCTTCCTCCGTGACGTCGATCCGCTCACGACGTCGATCTACTCCCGCCCCGAAGAGTGGGTGAGGAACCTGCGCCGCTTTCACACCGGTCGACGGAAGCACGAAGCGGGGCGTACGCTCCGGCCGATCCCGGCTTCCGATGACCTCAAGCGGGCGGCGGTGGGGCAGGCGTTCGTGATGACGGTGCGGCCCGAGTGGCTCAGCGCGCCACGCTACTCGGCCGAATGGTTCGAGCCGGTGGGCCACACGCTCACGCACAGCTGCAAGGAGCCCCGCCCCTTCGAGCCCTGCGGCACCTACTCGCTCGACTACAACACGCTCGGCGCCTGGAGCCCCGAACGCGAGGTGGAGGTCGTGGCCCTATGGACCGGCAAGGCCCTCAGGGTCGTGGTCGTTCAGCCTTGGGACCGCAACATCGGCGTGACGGTGGAGTGGGAGGGGGCGCAGCGGCCGGTCCGCTAAGCCGCGCTCTGCCCTCACCCCTTCACCCCTCCCGCCGTAAGCCCCTCCACCAGCTGCTTTTGCAGCGCGAAGAACAGGGCCGTCACCGGCAGGCTCACCAGAAGCGCCCCGGCCGCGAACTTGCCCCATTCTGCGCCGAATTCCCCCACGTAGCCGTTCAGGACCACCGGCAGGGTGTACGCCCGCTCGTCGCCCATCAGGGTGGCGGCGAGGATGAACTCGTTCCAGGCCGTCATGAACGCGAACAGCGCGGTTACGGCGATGGCGGGGCGGGCGAGCGGGAGGATGATGAGGGTGAACGTCGTGAAGCGGGAGGCGCCGTCCATCGTTGCCGCCTCCTCCAACTCGCGCGGGATGGTGTCGAAGTAGCCCTTGAGGTTCCAGGTGGCGAAAGGCACGCTGGTGGTGCTGTACACGAGCACGAGGCCGGTCATCGAGTCGAGCAGGCGCAGCGCGTCGAGCAGGATGTAGAGCGGGATCGCCATGACCACGCCGGGGAACATCTGCGTGAGCAGAAAGGTGCCCATCAGGCGGTCGCGGCCGGGGAAGTCCCAGCGGGAGAGTGCGTAGCCGGCGGTGCACGCGAGCGAGACCCCGACGAGTGCGGTGGCCACGCTCACCACGAGGCTATTGAACAGCTGCTTGCCGAAAAGCCAGCTCCCATCGGCGCTGGTGGTGGAGAGGACCGCGCGGAAGTTCTCGAGGCTCCACTCGCCGCCTAGGGTGAGGCTGAAGCCTTGGGCCGGCGAGAGGGACATCCGTACGACCCAGAGGATCGGGAGGAGGGTGGCCACCGTGAGCAGCACGAGTGCTGCGTGGGTGAGCACCAGCCGGGCCGGAGAGGGGCCGCGCACCTACTCTTCGCAGATGTAGCGGAGCGACGAGCTGCAGGCGGCGTCGTTCCACGTGTAGTCGGTGAAGCGGTAGAGCTGCGCGCAGTCCTCCTTCTTGCCCGTGTCATTCGGCTCTCCGCTCGCCCAGTTGGAGTAGACGGCGGCCTCCCCGTTGCTCCACGCAAAGGTGCCTTCCACGGTGCTGTCGTTGTACCCGATCCACCACATGGAGGTGGATCGGCTCACGGCTTCGTCCACCACCCCGATGTTTTCTGCCGAACTGCCGATGGCCACGAGATCGTAGCCCCAGGAGAGGCAGTTCGTGCGCGCCGCCGTCCAGGTAGCCGCTGTGGTGCAGAACAGGTAGAGCGTTCCGCTGTACTCCTCGATGGCGCACGTGCAGCCCGTTTCGTCGCGGCTGCCATCGCAGTCGTTGTCGAGCGTGTCGCAGCTTTCGCTCTCGCCGGGGTTCACGTCCACGTCGGCGTCGTCGCAGTCGGTGAGGTCCTCGACGTAGCCGGCCGGGGCGTCGCAGGCGTCGACGGGGGCGCCTGACTCGTCGCCGTAGCCGTCGCTATCGGCGTCTTCGTACCACTCGAGCATGTCGGAGGCGTTGTCGTCGGCCGTGCCGTTGCAGTCGTCGTCCGCGCCGTTGCACACCTCGCTGCCCACGGGGCTTACGGTGGGGTCGGTGTCGTCGCAGTCCTGGTCGTCGGCGACGGCGCGGCTGGGCGGGTCGCAGGCGAGCTCCAGCCGCGTTGGATCGCCGTAGGTGTCGCCGTCGGCGTCGAAGTACCAAGCGGTGGCGTCGAGGGCGTCGGCTTCGTCGGTGTCGCCGTCGCAGTCGTCGTCGACGGTGTTGCAGAGCTCGGAGGCGCCGGGGTTCACGGCGGCTTCGGTGTCGTCGCAGTCGGTGCTGTCGGCCAGGGCGCCGAGCGGTGCGGAGCAGCCGGGGGTGGGGCTGGAGGCATCGCCGTAGCCATCGGCGTCGGCGTCGACGTACCAGACGAGCGCGTCGAGGGCGTCGGCTTCGTCGGTGTTGCCATCGCAGTCGTCGTCGAGGCCGTTGCACAGCTCGGCGGCGCCGGGGTTGATGTCGGTGTCGGCGTCGTCGCAGTCCGTGGAGTCGGCCACGGAGTCGGCGGGCGCCTCGCAGGCGGTGGTGGCGGAAGCGGAGTCGCCGTAGCCGTCGCCATCGCGGTCGGCGTACCAAGTGAGGACGTCGGCCGCGTCGGCCTCGTCGGTTGTGCCGTCGCAGTCGTCGTCGACACCGTTGCACAGCTCGGTCGCGGCGGGGTTGACGAGGGGGTCGGTGTCGTCGCAGTCGGTGGAGTCGGTGACATGCCCGGCGGGTGCCGTGCAGGCCTCGGTGAACGACGTCGCATCGCCGTGGCCGTCGCCGTCCGCATCGGCGTACCAGAGCACCGGGGTGACCGCCTCGGGGTTGTCTACCACCCCGTCGCAGTCGTCGTCGTCGCCATTGCAGGTCTCCGACGCGCCGGGGTGCACAGTAGCCGAAGTGTCGTCGCAGTCGGAGTTGTCGGCGACGGTGCCGGCGGGGGCCGTGCAGCCGGTGGTCGTCACCGACACGTCGCCGTAGCCGTCGGCGTCGGAGTCGGCGTACCAGACGGTGCCGTCGATGGCATCGGCTTCGTCGGTGGCGCCGTCGCAGTCGTCATCGACGCCGTTGCAGGTTTCGTCTGCGCCGGGCCAGGCGCTCGCCTCGGCGTCGTTGCAGTCCTCGCACGCCGGGGTGCCGTCGTGGTCGGCATCGTCGTAGCCGGTGCTGCCGTCGCAGTTGTAGTCGGTGCGGTCGGCGCAGTCCGCCTCCTCCGCGCCGGGGTGGCGTGCCGCATCGGCATCGTCGCAGTCGCCGGAGCTGGAGACGGCTCCTTCAGGCGGCGTACACGAGGTCGTGCGCGTGCCGTCGTCCCCGTAGCCGTCGCCGTCGTCGTCGAGGTACCACGCGGTGCCCTCCGCACCGTCGTCGTCGTCGTCCACCAAGCCGTCGCAGTCGTCGTCGAAGCCGTTGCACACCTCGGCGGCGGCCGGGTGCACCGCGGGGTCCTGATCGTCACAATCGCCGCCCTCGAGACTGGTGGTGGCGCTGAGCTCGCAGCCGCTAGTGGCGAGGTCGTCGTCGCCATACCCATCGCCGTCGAGGTCGGCGTACAGGGTGAGCGCGCTGCTGACTGCGAGGCCGGGGTCGTCGATGTCCACGAGGTCGTTGCAGTCGTTGTCGACGCCGTCGCAGACCTCGGTGTTGCCGGGAAACCGCGCGCCCGCTGTGTCGTCGCAATCGTCGTGGGTGGTGACGTAGCCGTCGGGTTGCTCGCACGCGGAGAGCGCCGCCGTGGACGAGCCATGCCCGTCGCCATCCGCGTCGGCGAACCAAACGGACGCTTCGCCAACTCCGGCGTCCGAGTCGTCGCAGTCGGTCTCCGTCAGGCCGTCGCCGTCGTGATCGTCGGCTTTTCCCGTACCGTCGTTGCCACAGCCGGCCAACAGGAGGGCCAGAACCCAGGAACCGCGCACGCGCACCCCCTTGCCGCTCAGAGTGTACCCGTTCCGGCGGGCTCCTGCCGGATCAGCCGAGGTTGTGGAAGACGTGCTGAACGTCGTCGTCCTGCTCCATCTTGTCGATGAGCTTCAGCACCTCCGTGGCCTGAGCTTCGTCGAGCTCGATCATCGAGGCCGGAACGTACTCGGTGCCGGAGGAGAGGGGCGTGAGGCTCCGCTCCTCCAGCGCCCGCGCCATCGTGCCGAAGTTCTCAAACGCGCACCGCACGACCAGCTGGGGCTCGCCCTCCTCGCCGGTGCCTTCCCCGAATTCCTCCAGCCCGTGGTCCATCAGGTCGAGCTCCAGCGCCTCGCCGTCGATGCCGCCGGGGGCGAGCCGAAACACGGCCAATCGGCTGAACTGGAACGCCACCGAGCCGGTGCTCCCCATGTTGCCGCCGTTGTGGTTGAACGCCATCCTCACGTTGCTCACGGTGCGGGTGGGGTTGTCGGTGGCGGTGACCACCATCACCGCCACGCCGTGCGGCGCGTAGCCTTCGTAGAGGATTTCCTCGTAGTTGGCGGCGTCGTTGCCCGACGCCTTCTTGATCGCGCTCTCCACCCTGTCCTTCGGCATGTTGGCGGCTCGTGCGTTCTGGATCGCGCGGCGCAGCGACGGATTGCTGTCCACGTTGGCGCCGCCGGCCTTCACGGCCATCGCGATCTCCTTCCCCACCCGCGTGAACGCCTTGGACATACGGTCCCAGCGTTTGAACATCGTGGCCTTGCGGGTTTCGAAGATGCGTCCCATGCTCGTGCTCCGGCGGCCGGGAGTTAGCCCGCGTGCCCTAGCCCTGCCAGCCGTGGGGATTGCGCTGCATCCAGTCCCAGGCCGACGCGAGGATGTCCTCGATGCCGGGGTGGCGGGGCACCCATCCCAGCTCCGCGGTGATGCGCTCGCTGCTCGCCACGAGCTCGGCGGGGTCGCCGTCGCGGCGGGGGCCGTAGGCCACTGGGATCGGCTGCCCGGTGACCGTGCGCGCTGCCGCCAGAACTTCCCCCACGGTGAAGCCGCCGCCACAGCCGAGGTTGTACACGCGGCCTTCGGCGCTGAGCGCGCCAAGGGCGAGGGTGTGGGCCCGGGCCAGATCGGCCACGTGGATGTAGTCGCGCACGCAGGTGCCGTCGCGGGTGGGGTAGTCCGTGCCGAAGACGGTCACGGGCTCGCCTCGACCTTGGGCAAGCAACAGGAGGCGCGGGATGAGGTGGGTTTCGGGGCGGTGGTCCTCCCCGGCATCGGGAAGGGCGCCTGCTGCGTTGAAGTACCGGAGACTGGTGTGCCGGAGCCCGTAGGCGTGCCCGTAGCGCGCCAGGACCTGTTCGATCATGCGCTTCGTTTCGCCGTAGGGAGACACCGGGCGAGTGGGCGCATCCTCCAAGATCGGGCACCGGTCGGGTTCGCCGTACACGGCCGCGGTGGAGGAGAAGACGAGGTCGCGCACGCCGAGGTCGAGCATCGCATCGAGCAGCGAGAGCGCCCCGCGCACGTTGTTGTCGAAGTACGCGCGCGGCTCCAGCACGCTTGTTCCCACCTGCGAGATCGCAGCGAGGTGCACCACGGCCTCGGCCCGATGCTCTTGTAGGGCGGCGCGCACCGCGGAGGTGTCGCGCGTGTCTCCCTCAAAGAGCCGCATGTCGCGGGCGACCGCCGCACGATGGCCCGTCACGAGGCTGTCGTACACGGCTACCGAGTGCCCCTCTTGTACGAGCACCCGCGCCACCGCGCTGCCGATGTAGCCGGCTCCACCGGTCACGAGCACGTTCATGGCGGGTGCATCCCGCCGTCGGGGCGCTTCATCCACAGCTGGCAGCGCACCGGCAGGTGCTTGCGGTCGAGGGCCTCGCACACGTTGGTGTACTTGCAGGCGTTCACGGTGTTTTCTTCGCCCGCGAGCACCTTCTTGGGCCAGTCGGGGTCGGCGAGGAGCCCGCGGGCCATGCCCACGATGTCGAGCTGGCCGGCTTGGAGGGCCCCCTCCGCCACGGAGAAATGGTTGATCTTGCCGGCGCCGACCACCGGGGTGGTGAGCCCGGCGGCGCGGATCGCCGCACGAATCCCTTGGGGCAGGTGGAGGTTGGCGCCGTCGGGGTACTCGCGGGTGGGCATGCACACCGTGCCGGAGGGGCCGGTGTAGGGGTACGCGGCTTGTCCAATCGGCGGGCGGCGGGCGTCTTCGAAGCGCCCGCCGCGGCTCACCGAGATGAAATCGAGGCCGGCCTCCGCGAGGCGGGCGCAGAACCACGCGCTGTCGTCGATCGTGCTGCCGTCGGCAACATCGTCGCTCCCGAGCAGGCGGCACCCCACTGCGTAGTCGTTGCCCACCTCGGAGCGCACCGCTGCGACCACCTCTAGCGCAAGGCGCAGGCGGTTCGGGCGACTGCCGCCGTAGTCGTCGGTGCGGCGGTTGGTGGCGCTCAGGAAGCTGGCCATCGTGTAGGCGTGCGCGAAGTGCAGCTCCACGCCATCAAACCCCGCTTCGCGGGCGCGCCGGGCCGCTTGGGCGAACCAGCCCGGGATCTGGTGCAACTCGGCGACCGAGAGGTCCTCGATCTGCTGGCGCCAACCCCACGCGTAGTCGCGCCAGTCGCGCGGCGCGAGGCGGGCCTCCAACTCGGCTGAGGTCCATCCCGAGCAGCCCGGGTAGCGCGGCTCGAGGCGCTGGAGGGCGCGTGCAGGGTCGCGTCGGGAGATCTTCAGGAAGTCGATCAGCTGCGGAAAGACGCGGCCGGGGCCTGCGCCTTTGATGCGGGTGACCAGCTCGCGGAGCGGGGAAACCGTGCGGTCGTGGCCGATCCGCATGAGTGGGCCGCTGGGCACGTCGCGGATGCCCATCGCTTCGAGCACGATCGCGCCCGCGCCGCCGCGGGCGTACCGGACGTAGCGGGCGGTGATGTCGGGCGTGACCTCGCCTTCGTCGTTGCTCAGCCACGTGACCATCGCAGGCAGCCACACCCGGTTCGGCAGCGTGAGGGGCCCCACCTGCACCGGCGAAAAGAGCATCGAACGCGAGGGCGGAGGGAGCACGTACGCTTGCCCTAACGTGGCGCCCCTCACTCCACCGGGTAGAGCGAGTCGTGCCAGGCCGCGTAGCCGAAGCCCACGCCGAGCGGGGCGGCGATGCGCGCCAAGCGCTGATCATCGGCGTCGATCACGTCGAGAACGCCCGCCGTGGACCACGAGATCAGGCGGCGGCCCAAGCCGGCGTCGGCGAGACCGCCCAGGGCGACACTCTCGAGGCAGTCCGGATCCGAATAGGTGTTGGAGGTGGAGAAGGTCATCGCCTCGTCGTCGGTGGAGAAGTCCAAAACGCGCGAACAGCTTTCGCCCTTGGTGTAGTTCGCGAAGACCGCGATGCCGGTTTCGGTGAACACGGCTTGGTGGGAGAGCAGGACCGGCTCAGGCGTGGCCGGTAACGGGCCACCGAAGGGACTGATCACCCAGCGGTGTTCACCCGTCTCGAGAGAGAACCGGAGGATCGCGCCCATGCGCGCGAGGCTGAGGAGCACGTCGCCGGTGGGCTCGTCGAACCGGATGCTGTTTGCGTGGGTGAGCTCTCGCACGCCGTCGACGGGCTCCCCGATGGGCGGGGGGAGCTCGTCGAGGTGCTCGATCGAATCCCACACCACGCGACTCGTTTCATCGGGCTCAAGCAGCAGCACGCGGTCGGCTGTGACGGACTCTTCCCCCAAGCTGCGCAACACGCGCTGGATGACGAGCACGCCTCCGCCCGGAATGGGCTCACAGTCGTGGTGCAGGTCTCCGAGGATGGACTGACGGACGCTGTCGCCCGCCAAGCTGTAGGCCCAGATCTCGGCACCCGTGATCACGAACAGGGTGCTCCGGTCGCTCGAGAGCTTGGCGCTCGTGGCGGGCTGGTCCGAAGGCAACGCAACGGCCCAAACGGCGCGGCCGCGATCATCGAAGATCACGACGTCGGGAACGTTGGGGTCGGGCAGGGGAGTAATCGCGGTCGTGAGGCGGTAGCCGGGAGCGCCCTCCTCGACCGTCAGGCCTGCGAGCCCCGACCAGCTCCAGGGGATGGATGTGGGCACGGGCTCGGAGGTGGCGGACGCTCCCTCGCGTTCGGTGGTGACGGAAATTTCGACCTCCGCGCCTTCGGGGAGGCCCAGCAGCGCCACCTCGTGCTCCTTCGCCGGGGTGTCGCTCCTTCCCGACCACGTTTCGCCGTCGGGGGCCGTGGCGCTCACGACGCCCGTCGTGGGTTCGTCGGTGTGCCATGCCACCGTGACCACGTTGGAGACGAACTCCGAGGGCGTGATGCTCACGTCTTGCGGCCAAACGTCGGCCGGGTCGATATCGGCCCCCTCGCCGACGCAGGAGGTCGTGAGCAGCACGCCGGCCGTGAGGGTGAGCAGGTGTGGAGGGCTGTGGGGCCGACGGTAGATCATCGCGCCAGAAGTACACCCGATGACGGCGGAGGCGATGTCAGAATTCGGTGTGGGCTTGGTGGCGGTGATAAGCCCGGGGCATGGATGAATCGGCCGCCCGCTCGCTCGTTGCCCTCTGCCAGGACCTGCACCGCAACGGATGGGTGGCGAACCACGACGGCAATGTGAGCGTGCGCCTCGCCGACGGAACGGCGCTGGCGTCGCCCACCGCCGTAAGCAAGCGCGACGTGCGGCCCGAGATGTTGGTGACGGTCGACGGTGAGGGGAAGGTCGTGGGGGGGAGCCGTAGGGTGTTCAGCGAGATCGCGCTGCACCGCGCCGTGTGGAGGGCGCGCCCCGACGTGCGCTGGGTCGTACACGCCCATCCTCCCTACGCCACGGCATGGGCGTGCTCCGGAGAGGAGTTCTGGGCGTCGCCCTTCTTGGCCGAGGCGGTCGTTTCGCTGGGTGACCGGATTCCGCTGGTCGCCACCCGCCTCCCCGGCTCCGACACCGGCGGCCTCGAAGCGGCGATCGCCGGGGCCGACGCTGTGCTGCTCGGCAACCACGGCGTTCTCACGGTGGGGCCCGACGCTGAAACGGCGCTGTTGCGCATGGAGCTCGTGGAGCACCTCGCCCGGATCGCCGCGCTCGCCCGCCCGCTCGGCGGCCCCCTTCCGTTGCCGGCCGAGCATGTGGCCAAGTTGCTGGAGGCGCGGCGCAAGGCCGGGCTCGGCCCGGGTGGCGCTACGACCTCGATGAACACGGCGTCTCCGGCGGCAGCGTCGTCGGCCACCGATGTGGCGGCGCTCGTTCAGGATGCGTTGAGGCGCCTCGGCTAGCGTGCGCGCCCCCGCCCGGCGATCGGTTAGCCACCCCGCCATGGGCCTGCGTGACCGCCTGCGACTGCTCGTTCGCCCCCCCGCGGTGGTCGAGGTTCCGCGCCCGGCGCCCCGGGAGTCCCCCTCGCCCCCTGCGCCGCCGGCGGTGAGGATTCCCCGGCGGGTGGTGTCGCCTCCGTTGGGGGCGCGCGTCATCGACGTTGCTGTGGTGCCGCAGGCAGAATGGGCCACGCTGCGCGGGGCCGTCACGTTCGTGTCGGCCGACGGAGGCCGCGCTGCGAGCGCTGCCGCGGAACGTACCGCCAGCTTCGGCCTCGCTGATGTGTCGTGGGTGGCGGGAGGCGGCGCATGAACAGCATGACCGGCTTCGGCCGCGGCGAAGCCAGCAGCGGTGGCACCACGGTGGTGGTGGAGATCAAGAGTTTGAACAACCGCTTTCGCGACGTTCAGGTGCGAGTTCCGCGGGAGTACAACGCCTTCGACGCGCGTGTGAACACCCTCGTGAAGGATGCGGTCAGCCGCGGTCGCATGGAAGTGAGCGTTCGGCGCACCTGCACGGAGGGCGCTACCCGCGTGGTGGCCGACCTCAAGCTGGTCGAGCAGTACCGCATCGCCATCAACGAGGCGGCCCATCGGCTCCAGCGGGATCCGGGGGATGTGCCCCTCGCCTTCATCCTCGGCCAGCCCGGCATCCTCGTGACGGCCGACAACGACGCGGATGCGCTCGCCGAGTGGGAGTTGGTGGAGCTCGCGGTGCAAGGAGCCCTCGCCGACCTCGCGGGAATGCGTCAGCAGGAAGGCTACGCCCTCGCCCGCGACCTCGACCGGCACCTCGTGGAGCTCCGTCGCCATTGCAGCGAGGTGGAGGCAGCGATGTCGGGGGTGGTGGCGCGGCTTCAGGCGCGCGTACACGATCGGGTGACCCGGCTCATCGGCGACCGGATCGATCCCCTCCGCGTGGCTCAGGAGGCGGCCATGCTGGCCGACAAGGCGGATGTGAGCGAAGAGTTGGCCCGGCTGTCCTCCCACGCCGACCAGTTCGATCAGGCTCTCCGCGCCGACGAGGCGGTGGGGCGAAAGCTCGACTTTGTGCTGCAGGAGATGCACCGCGAAGTGAACACGCTCGGCAGCAAAGCTGCCGAGCAGGCGGTGAGCGCGCGCGTGGTGGAGCTGAAAAGTGTGCTCGAGCGTATGCGCGAGCAGGTCGCGAACGTGGAGTAGGCGATGAGCGGGGCCGGAGCGATTCGTGCGCGGTGGACGGTGCCCGACGTGGGCGCACTTTTTGTCGTGAGCGGGCCCAGCGGGTCGGGCAAGACCACGCTCCTCCAAGCCGCGCTGCACGCCGTTCCGGGCCTCGAGTTCAGCGTGTCGGCCACGACTCGGCCGGCGCGCGCTGGCGAGCGCGACGGCGTGGACTACCACTTTGTGTCCCGGGAAGCCTTCCTTGCGCTCCTCGCCGACGGTGCGCTTCTGGAGCACGCCGAGGTCTACGGAAACTTTTACGGAACGCCGCGCCGCCCGGTCGAAGCGGCTCTCGCCGAAGGCCGCAGCATCGTGCTCGACATCGATGTGCAGGGCGCGGCGCAGGTGCGGGCCGCCCACCCGGAGGCGGTGAGCGTCTTCGTACTGCCGCCCAACCTCGCAGCCATCGAGTCTCGCCTGCGCGCCCGCGGCCTTGACGACGACGGCATCGTGGCGAGGCGGGTTCGGGAGGCCGACGAGCAGCTGGCCGAAGCCGGTCGTTACGACTACCTCGTGATGAACGACGACCTTGAGAGCGCGCACGCGCAGTTTGAGGCGGTGCTCGTGGCCGAGCTCCTCCGCCGCTCCCGCCGCGAGAGCTGGACGGTCGCCGCGCGCCTCTGACGGCGCTCTCGGCTCATCGGGCCGGGTGCCGACCCGGGCGGCCGGGAGGCCGCGGCGGCCCGGCCCCTCACGCTGCGCCCGCTTTCCCCAACCACTCGGCGAGCACCGAGCGCGGCACCAGATGGTCCACCGGCTCGCCCCGTTGGAGGCGAGCCCGAATCTCGCTGCTCGACACGTCGGGGAAGCTCGGAGCCCCCGCCACCGCCTCTGCGCCGCGCCCAAGTACGATGGGCGCGTAGTCGCGTTCGATGCGCTGCCACTCCCGCCACTGGTGCGCCTGCCGCAGGATGTCGGCCCCCACGATCAACCGAAATTGGTGGTCGGGATGTGCGGCCGAAAGGGCGTCGAGCGTCACGACCGTGAACGACGGTGACGGGAGCGTGGCCTCGATCGGGCACACCCGCACGTGCCCCCCCACGAGCTCGGCCATGCGCTCGCAGGCACGAACCCGCGCCGCGAAGGGAGCAAGCGGCTTGCCGAGGGCGTGGACGTGGGCGGGGGTAAGCCACACTTCGTCGCAGCGATCGGCCCAACGCAGCCAGCCCGCGATCATCGCGTGCCCCACATGCGGGGGGTTGAAGCTGCCTCCGAACACCGCCACCCTCACGCCGCGCTCCCCGGCGCCCTGAGCGCCCTCGCCTCCGTGATAACGTAGGCGCCCCGTGATCCGCCTCTACCACATCGTAAAGTCCTACGGCGACCGCGACGCTCTCCGGGATGTGTCGTTGCACGTGGAGAAGGGGGAGTTGGTGTACGTCACGGGGCCGTCGGGCGCCGGCAAGTCCACGATGCTCAAGTTGCTTTACGGCGCGGAACGGCCCACCTCGGGGAGGATGCTCATCGCCGGCGTGGACGTGGCGAAGATGTCGCGCGGGCAGTTGCCGGCCTTGCGCCGCAACCTCGGCGTGGTGTTCCAGGACTTCAAGTTGCTCCCCCATCGGTCGGTGGCCGAAAACGTCGGCATTGCGCTGGAGGTGATCGGCGCCGCGCCCGACAGCATTCGGCGGCGAGTTCCGGCCGTGCTCAACATCGTGGGGCTCAAGGGGCGCGAAGACGACAAGGCCGGCGTGCTCAGCGGCGGCGAGAAGCAGCGGGTGGCCATCGCCCGCGCCATCGTGACCGACCCGGCCATCCTGTTGGCCGACGAACCCACCGGAAACCTCGATGGCGCCATGGCCGTAGAGGTGATGGAGATTCTCCAGGCGATCAACTTGCGAGGAACCACCGTGGTCGTGGCTACTCACGACGTGGGGCTGATGGACCGCTTCCCCTACCGGCGGCTCCGGTTCGTGGACGGTCGAATCCTCGGCGGCGGCGCGCAGGCGGGCGGGCGCCGATGAAGAATTCGATTTTTCATGCGGTTCGCGGGCTTCGGGAGCACACCTACCTCGCCGTCGTGGGCACGGGAGTGATTGCGGCGGCCCTCGTTCTGCTCGGTGGGTACGCGATGATCGTGACCAACCTCGGTGCCGTGGTGAGCGGGTGGAAGCGGGATGTACACGTTTCCGCCTACTTTGTTCCGGGGCAATCACCAGAGGCTCAGGAGGCTGCGCGGGCGGAGCTGGCTCTACGCCCCGAGGTGGAGTTGGTGGAGCTCGTGACGAGCGCCGAAGCCCAGGTGTGGATGCTTGAGCGGGTGCCGGAGGTTCAGCCGATCGTCGAGGAGTTGGGGGAGGGGGCGCTGCCGGCCTCGCTCGAAGTTTCGCTGCGCGCGGCCTACACCTCGCCGGTGGCGCTGGATGCGTTCGCCGAGAGCCTGCGCGAGGGGGGCCATTTCGCGGAGATCGACTACGGGCGGGAGTGGGTGGAACGTTCGTCGGCCTTCCTGCACACGCTCACCATCTTGGGCGTGGCGCTCGGAGGGATGCTGGTCCTCGCGGCGTTGTTCCTGGTCGGGAACACCATCAACCTCGTGGTTTACGCGCGGCGGGACGAACTCGAGATTCTCCGCCTCGTGGGAGCCTCCGACGGGTACATCCTCGCGCCCTTTCTGGTGGAGGGTGCGCTGCAAGGGCTGGTAGGCGGTGGGGCTGCGCTCAGCCTGCTTTACGGTGTGCACGCGCTGGTGGTGGCCCGTCTGCTGGGAGGGGTCCCGCTCGCATTAGGAGAAGGCGGGCTGGCTTTCCTGTCGCCCGTTGCCGCGGTCGGTCTCGCGGCCCTCGGGGTCTCGATCGGCGTGGCCGCAGCGGGGTTTTCGGTCCGGCGCTTTCTGTCGAGGCTGGCGTGATCGCCGTAGGCATCGCGCTGGCGCTGACTCTCGGGAGCGCCGGTGCGGCGCCTCGGGAGCTCCTCGCGGAGTTCGAGGCCTTCGATACGCAGCTTGCTTCGCTCGATGCCCAACTGGCCACGCTCGAGTCTACGTTGGTTGCAGCAGAGGCCTCGCGGGTGCGCTTGGAAGCCGAGGCCGCCGCGGCCGAGGCGAAGCTCAAGGCGCGCACGGAGGGCGCCTCCGCCCTGCTTCAGGGCCTCTACCGGCTCCGGCGCTTCGGGGTGTTGCGCTCGCTTTTTGGCGCCGAGGACAGTTTGGAGCTGCGACGGCGGTCGGCGTACCTGCACGCCGTGCTGGGGGCCGAAAAAGCTCGCGCCACCGACTTTGCAGCGCTCGCAGCCCAGCGGCGGGAGGCCGCCGCCGGGGCGGTGGCCGCGAACGCGGCTACGGCCTCGCTGCGCGACTTGTTGCTGGTGCAGCGGGCGAGTCTTGCGACGGAACGCACACGGCGGAAGACCCTCGTCCGCGAAGTTCGCAGTGAACCGGCGTTAGTGGGGCGAGCCGCCACCGAGACCGCCGAGGCCCGGAAGCAGTTCCAGGGGGCGGTGGTGAGCGCCGAACCCACGGTGAAGGAGCCCGTCGCCCCGCCGACGTCCTCCGACTTCCGCGCCGCGCGTGGGCGCCTGCCGTGGCCAGTCCGCGGACGTCTCGTGCTCGGATTCGGCCCCCGAGTCGACGAAGTCAGCGGGGTCCGCACCAGCAACAACGGCCTCGACTGGCTTGTCGAACCGGGGGACACCTTCCACGCCGTGTTTCCCGGCGTGGTGACCCGCGCGGGCTACGTGCGCGGCTACGGCCAGATGGTGATGCTCCAGCACGGAAGCTTCACTACCCTCTACGCGCACGCCAACGGGATTCGTGTGGTGGTAGACCAAGCCGTGAAGGCGGGCGACGTTCTCGGCACCGCAGGCACGACGGGCCTCGCCGCCGAAGGGGCGCCGCAGCTCCATTTTGAGGTTCGGTACAACGGCACGCCGCAAGACCCGACGGAGTGGCTGGCGAAGTGAGTCCACGACGCCCGCCCGTGGGGTACGGCGTGGCCTTCCTCGCCGGGGTGGGCGCAGCGGTGCTGCTCGGCGCCTCCGATCCCTACGCCGGCCTCGACGTCTTCGCGCGCGTGCTCAGTGACGTGGACGCCCACTACGAGGTGGAGCTTCCCCTCCTCCAGCTCGTGCACGCCGCGCTCGACGGAGTGCCGGCGGTGCTCGACGAGCACAGCGATTATTTTCCGCCCGAGGAGTGGAGCCGCATCCGGCGCGAAGACGCCGGCCTGAGCGTTGGGATTGGAGTGGCGGGTGCGCCGGAGGCCTGCGGGCTCCGCGTGCAAGCCGTCGAGGCGTGGAGCCCCGCGGAGCGGGCCGGGATCGCGCCGGGCGATTGCCTCCAAGGCATTGACGCCGCCTCGCTCCCCGGGCCGCTCAGCACCACCGTGACGTTCACCCTCGTGCACGGTGACGCGCGCCGCGAGATGGTCCTGCTCCGCGGATTTTCCGCCCCGCCGGCGGTGACCGTGTCGCCGCTCGGCAAGGACCTGTGGTACGCCCGGGTTCGTCAGCTCAACGAGGCGGTGGCTGCGCCTTTGGCCGCGGCGCTGCCCGCGCGCCCCGCCCCGAAGGGCCTGGTGATCGACCTTCGGAACAATCCGGGCGGAAGGGTTGAAGAAGCCGCCAGCCTGGTGGATCGTTTTGTGCGGTCGGGAACCATCGTAACGACGCAGGTGAGGGGGGAGGCAGACCAGAAGGTCGACGCCACGGCGCATGCCTCGGATTGGGCCTTCCCCGTGGTGGTCTTGGTGAACGGCGAAACGGCGAGCGCCGCCGAGATCGTGGCCGGTGCGCTCCAAGATTTCAAACGGGCGGAGTTGGTGGGCACCCCCACGTGGGGCAAGGGTTCGGTGCTCCGTTTCTTCCAATACGAAGACGGCTCGGCCCTGAAGCTTACGGTGGGCCGCTATCGGCTCCCCTCGGGGCGCTCCCTGTCGGCGAGGGTGGGCCTCCAGCCGGACGTTTTGGTGGAGCTGCCCCCCGGGGCCCGAGTCGACGATCGGGCGCCGCTGGTCGAGCGGCTGGCTGCGGATGCGCAGCTGGCGGCGGCGGTAGCGCGGCTTCAGTCCCACTGAGGTCGATGCGCGCACTCCGGAACCGCCGCCGTGGGGAGCCGCAGCCTACAGCGGCAGGACCCTTCGCCAACGCTGGGTCTTGCTCGTCGGTCCTGGGCACTCCGGGTCGGCTGGCCAGGGCACCTTCGCGCCACCGGCGCCGCGTCCTGCGCGGCGAACCGCAGTGAGGCCACTCGAGATCAGTCAGCCATCTCCCACCCCGAGCGGTAGCCGCCGGCCGCGGCGATCACGTCGATCACGCGCTGGTAGTGAGGGTTCACGCCGAGCGTGGCGCTGTCGCCGACTGCGATGAACCGCTCGCGGGCTCGCGTCACCGTCACGTTGAGCCGGCGCGGATCAGCCGCGAAACCGAGACGCTGATCGCCGTTGCTGCGCACGAAGGAAGCGAGCACCACCCGCTTCTCCCGCCCCTGGAAGGCGTTCACTGAGCCGCACTCCAACTGGGGCAGGGCCTCCCGGATCCGCTGGAGCTGTGCGCGGTAGGGGGTCACCACAGCCACGTCGGCCGTGCCGAACCCTTCCTCTTGGAGACCGGCCCACACCTTTCGCAACAGCCCAATCTCCCCAGGGTTGTGGTACGAGTGGAGTCCGTCGGCCTCTTCGTCGTAGCTCATCCCGGCGGTGTCGATCCACTCGGCGGCGGGCGCGCGCTGGGCTGTGGCGACGGTGGCATGCGAAACGAGGCGGCCTCCGTACGTGTGGGCGCTGAGCGCCAGAAGTTCGTCGTTCATGCGGTACTGCTCGGTGAGGAGCGGGAAGTGGTAGCCCTCGTCCACGAGGCGCCGCAGCAGCGAACGTTCGAGCAGGGGGTCGAGCGATTTGACGACTGGGCCGAGCTGATGAGGGTCGCCGGCGAGGATCATCCGCTTCACTCGGCCCACGAGCGGCCACAGGGCCGGTTCCATGATCTGGGAGGCTTCATCCACCACAGCGGTGCGTGGGGCCGCGAGGGTGGTGCCCCTGGTGGCGAGGGTTCCGAGGGTCATGGCGATCACGTCACACGAGTCCAAGATCTCCCGCTTCGCTACGGCCCATTCGGCACGAATCGCGTCATGGAGCTCCCAGCCCTCGCGCTCGGGGGTGCGCGTGAGCTGGCGCGTGAGCCCCCGGATCACTTCGGCGCGCGCGCCGTTGAGGATGCGCCACTCCAGCGTGAGCGGCTGCACTTCCGAGCCGATGCGGGCGCTTACGCCGAGGCGGACGACGTTGAGGCCGGCTTCGGTCGCGCGCAGCGCGAGTTGATCGACCGCGGCGTTGCTGTCGGCGAGTGCCCAGGGGCGCTCGCCGAGGTCGCGCAGTGCTTTGAGCACGGCCACAAGCGTTTGGGTCTTGCCGGTTCCCGGGGGGCCGTGCAGGAGCCCGATTTCCGTGGTGCCGAGCACCAGCTCCGCGGCGTTCCGCTGCGCGGCGTTCAGCCGGTGGAAGGCGGGGTGCTCCAGCGGGTCGGGACGCCACGGTGGTTCCGTTCCGAGCAACAGGCCCGCCATCGAGCAGGTGAGCCGCTCGCCCCGGGTGAGCGCCGCCTGCATCGTGTCAAGGTAGCTGACGTCGAGCCGGCGACTCACGCACCACGGACCGGGGCCGTCGGGGACTTCGCCTACTCGCAGCTCGATCGCAGTTTCGTCGGCGCCCTCCACCCGTGCTGCCGTGCCGACGTCGGGTTTACCAAGCGGAGCCAGCGTTACCGCAGCGCCGGGCTCGAAGGTGTCGCCGAGGTCGTCTCCGCGGAGGACCACGTTCACCCGCCCGCGGCTACGGAGCTCGATGGTGTCGAGGGTGAGGGGAAACAGGGAGAACCCGAGGGCCCGCCTCGCTGGGAGAGGCAAGGAGCGTAGCTCCGCGTGCTCGGCCTCGACTGCCTTCCGCTCACGGTCGAGTGCCGCCTGAAGGTGGTGGAGGTGTCCCATGGGCGGCCTGTTAGCACACGCGGCGCTCCTCGTGCCTCGAAAACGAAAGTGGCCGCCCGAAGGCGGCCACCTTGCAACGCCGCGCGCTGGCTACTCCGCCGCTGCCTCTGCCCCGGCCTTGGCCATGGGCTGGGTGACGAACTTCATCTTGGCCCAGCCTGCCCCGTTCGCCGATGCGATGATGCGACGCACCGTGCGAAAGTCGGTCTTGACGTCGGCCTGGATGATGAGCACGCCGTCGTAGGGCTTGGTGGGGTCGCGCCCGAAGATCTTCTCGTTCTGCTCGCGGATGACCGTGAGGCGCGTGACCATTCCGGGAATCGGGATGTCGAGCTCGGAGCCCATCTCCTCGGTGGTGAACGGCTGGCTGTCGAGCAGCATCAGCTCAGTCGAAACCTGAACCACCGTGCCCGTTTCGCCTTCGAGCGGCTGGCTCGCAAGCGAACGGGGCACCGTGATTCGGCTCGACAGCTCCACCTCACCCGAGGCCTTGAAGAGCTGGATCAGGAAGACGACGAGGATGGTGAACATGTCCACCATCGGCGTGAGGTTGAGCGACACGAAGCCACTCTTCTTTCCGCCCGACAGCGAGCTCACGCGGAGCCGGCCGATCGGTGGGAAAGCTGCCCGACGGCCGGGAGCGACCACACTCATAGCGGTGCTCCTGCGGCTGCGGCTGCGCTTGCCGCGGCGTCCCACGGGGCGACGGCAGCCGAGGGCCCGCCTGCGAGGGCGGTCTTCGGGTAGCCAATGCGGCGACTCATGTCGAGTACCTTGGCCATGTTGTCGTACTCCACACCGTCGTCCGTGTTGATGACGATCATCTCCTCGGTCGGGTAGGTCTCGTGGTCTTTCACCAGCAGCTCCTCGAGCTTGAGCCAGTCGTTTTCTTCCCCGACGCGGGGAATCTGCACACCCTCTTCTACCTTCCGCGCGATCCACATCCCGTCGGCGCGTACGTGCACGACCAAGGGAGGCGGAGGGGGGGGGTCGGGAGGGGGCGGCGGATTTTCTTCCGGCGGAGTGATGCTCTGTTCCACTTCCAGCGAGTGGATCTCGGTCATCACTGCCGTCATCATCAAGAAGGCGATGAGGCAGGACAGAAAATCGATGAACGGGACGAGGTTGAGCTCGACGCCCATGGACTTGCCGCGGCCTTTGCCTGCCTCAACCGATACGCTCATGACTTACCCGACCGCCTGCGCGCCTTCTTGCTTGGCGGCGCGGTTGGAGAGCACGAAGTTCAACTCGGCCACGACGGACTCGTTGATGCCTTCGATGGTGTGCTGGGTCTTGGCCTGAATCACCGCGTAGATCACGATGACGAAGGCCGCGCTGGCGAGACCGTAGAGCGTGCAGTGCATCGCCTCGGAGATGCCGGCGGAGAGCAGTTCGGACTTCTTGGCCGGGTCGGCGCCGGAGAGCGAGCTGAAGGTCTTGATCAGGCCCGAGATGGTGCCGATCAGCGCGCACAGCGTGGCGGTGTTCGAGAGCACGGCGAGGTACCCGGTGCGGGCCTCGATGTACGGCACTTCGCTCAGGGAGGACTGGTCAAGCGCAGCCTGAATCTCCTTGTCGGGACGGTGCGCCTTCATGAGGCCGGCGCGCAGAATGCGGCTGATGGGCCCCTGCTTCTGCGAAGCGAGCCAACGGATGGCGGCCTGCACATCGCCGCGCATGATGTGTTGGTTGAGGCCGGTGAGCAGCGCGTGCTTGTTCTCCGAGCTGTCGATCCACAGGGCCTTGATGCGCTCGATGATGATGCCGATCGACGTAAGGAGGCATGCGGTAATCAGGTGCATGCCCCAGCCGCCTTCGCGGTAGAACTGGAAAAATCCGGCCATAGTGACTCCTCGGCAGCGACGCCGAATGTGGGTTTAGCAGCGCCGACCCTTGTAGCCGAAACTTGCAAACCGTGCCAGAAGCCCTCGCAAGGGAACCGTCAAGCCTGCCCGAACCTGCTCCAAGTCGCGTGTGGTGCATAGGACCACGGATGTGACAATTGCGATCGCAAAAAGGACGTCAACAGAGGAATCGTGTGCGCCCTTGACAGCGGAACCCGTTGGTTGGTATTCCCGCCGTGCCCAACGGAGTCTTGATGATTGCTCTCCTCGTCCTCGCCTGCGACATGCCCACCCCGCAGCAGGCCAAGCTCGAGCCTGTGCCGCCAAAGTGTCAGGTCGACGCAAACAAGCTGCCCGGAACCGTCTGGGTTTACCAAGCCCCTCAGACGGTGGGTCCGTCGAAGCCCGAACCGGCCGCGCGCGTGCGGTTTCGCGATGAGGGCGGCGCCTTGAAGGCTGACTACACGGCCGGCTCTACGAGCGACGTGTTCCAGTACGATTGTGCGCTGAAGGGCAAGGTGGCCACCTGCTTGGAGGCCGAGTACCACGCGGAGGCCTTCTGCAAGGCTTGGGCTGCCGTGCACGAAGGAGTGTGCGACCCCGCAGGCGTGAGCGCGGCCGCGGGCATCCCGCTCGACGTGGCGACCAAGGCGGCCGCGGTCGTGAACGCGGAGCTGAAGAAGCTGAAGGGCGATGAAATCGCGGACCAGCGGAAGTTCGACAACAGCCCTCGCAACAAGATGCGTGGCACCTTCCGCGTTGCGGTGGACCCCGGCACCTGCGAGATCACCCTCCAGGACAAGTTCCAGACGATGGTGGACGGCAAACTTCTGGAGTACGAAAACGTCCTCGGCTCCGCGAAGTTCGCGCAGGTCACGACCGACTTTACGTGGGAGTCGTGCAAGGATGCGGATTCGGCTTGGTCGCCCGGCGCCGACGACGCGCATGTTCCCGTGCAGGCCGGTGGCGCCATCAAGTTTTCTGCCATCCTCCAGAAGGACCAAAAGGGCGCCAAGGGCTGTGTGTACACGGCCGACCTGTACACCGATTGGGTGAAGTCGCAGTCCGAGTTGACCACCACCGACGATAAGAAGTTCGGCCCCCGTTGGGACACCACCATCCCGTTGGCCGAGCGCGGCAAGCACGTGGTCTACTTCGACCGGTACAAGACCTGCGACGGCAAGCGTGATCGGATCGGTACCGCCTGCGCGATGGTCCGCGTCGAGTAGGTCGTTTCGCCTACACCGAAATCGCGCCCTCGCGGAAGGCCGAGGAGCCGATCTTGACGTTCACCAATGCGGGTTTGCCGCTCTCGAGTGCGCGGTCGATCGCGGGCCGGATTTCCTCCGGCCTCTCGACGTACTCGCCATGGCCGCCGAGCGCCTCCACCACGCGGTCGTAGCGCGTGAACTCTAGGCCGGTCGCAGGAAGGCGTTCCGCGCCGAAGAGTTGCTGCTGCCCGCGTCGGATCTGGGTCCACGCCGCATCGTTGCCCATCACCCCCACGAAGGGAATCTTCTGGCGGGCTGCAGCTTCGTACTCCATGCCGTTCAGGCCGAAGCTGCCGTCGCCGTAGATGACAAACACGGGGTCGGCGGGGTGGGCGAGGCTTGCGGCCATCGCGAACGCAGGGCCTACGCCGAGGGTTCCCAGCGGCCCCGGGTCCATCCAGCGGCCGGGCTCGTACACGTCGACCACCTTGGCCGCCGTACCCACGATGTCGCCGCCGTCGCACACGACCGAAGCGTTCTGTGGCATCGCCTTCGCGAGCTCCCAAGAGAAACGGAGGGGGTTGATGGGCGTGCTGTCGCTGTGCAGCTCCGGCTCCATCTTCGCGAAACGGGCCGTCTCCATGTGGCGCACCTGCTGAACCCACGCGGGACCCGAGCGACGCCCGGCGCTGGCGAGTTGCTGCATCACGAGGCCGCTGTCGCCCACGATCCCCACGTGCGCCCCCCGGTTGTGCCCGATCACGTCGGGGTCGAGGTCGACGTGGATCACCTTCGTGCCCGCCGGAACGTCGTTGCCGTAGTTCAGGCGGAAGTCCCACGGGGTGCCGAAGACCACGATCACGTCGGCGCTGGCGAGGGCCTTGTTGCGGCACAGGCGGAAAAACCTGGGGTCGTCGGGCCGGAGCGCACCCCTCGCGCCGCCGTTGAGGAACACCGGCAGGTCCCAAGCGCGGAGGAAGTCGTGGATGGCCGCCTTGTACGGGCTCCACCACCACTGCGTGCCCACCAGCGCTACCGGTCGCTCGGCGCCCTCGAGCATCGCGGCGGCGGCAGCGATGGCCGCGGGATCTCCCCCGGCCACTGCCTCCGTTCGGTAGTTCGTCGGGAAGTTCAGTCCGTCGGTGTTTTCCATGCCCATCAGGACGTCGAGCGGCATCTCGAGGAACACGGGACCGGGAACCCCGGTGGTGGCCTTGCGGAAGGCCATCGCCATGAAGTCGGGCAGGCGGCGGGTTTCCGGCACGGTGGCCGACCACTTGGTGATGCTGCGCAGGAGCGTGACGTGGTCCATCTCCTGAAGGGAGCCCATCCCGGAGAAGAATCGCGGCCCCTGCCCGCCGATGAGGATCATCGGAACCCCACCGCGCATGGCGTTGGCGGCGGCCGTTACGGCGTCCGTCACTCCTGGACCAGCCGTGACGAGGGCCACCCCGGGCTTGCCGGTTGCCCGCGCCCAGCCCTCCGCGGCGTGCCCGGCCGACTGCTCATGCCGAAAATCGACGACCCGGATGCCGAGGTCGAGGCAGCCGTCGTAGATGTGCTGGATGTGCCCTCCGCACAGCGTGAAGACGTGGCTCACACCTTCTTTCTGGAGGGCCTGGGCAACGAGGAATCCACCGTGGACATAGGGCATCGGGAGCTCCGGTCGGCCCGGGGGCTAACCGGGTGGGGGTTGGGGTGGGCGATGGGGCGGGCCTGTCCTCACGTCGAACGCTCGCCGCTCCCCATCGCGACCCCTCCGGGCGGACGAATCGTGAAGTGGCTTACTTTTTCACCAGTCCGACCGGTGGGTCGGTTTGGATGAAAACGCCATAGAAACGTTGTATATCCTATAATAT
>CANKOI010000037.1 GCA_947484175.1 Deltaproteobacteria bacterium | reverse complement strand
GTGTTGCCGGGATTGTCCGACGCCCTCGTCGGGCGGATGGATGTGCTCACCCTGTGGCCACTGTCGCAGGGCGAGCTGCGGGGTTTGCGCGAGGGCTGGATCGACCGCGCCTTTGGGGGCGACTGGAGCTGCGTTGATGAGGCGCCCCTCACCCGCGCGCAGGCTGTGGCAGCGGTACTCGGCGGCGGGTATCCCGACGCGTTGTCCCGGCCCGACCCTGCCGCGAGGGATCGGTGGTTCGCCGCATATGCCCTGACCCTCCTGCAGCGCGAGGTGCGTGAGCTCGCCAGGGTCGACGACATGGGCGCGCTCACACGCTTGTTGGCGCTGCTCGCCGCCCGGTCCGGGCAGGTGCAGAATGTGGCCGATCTGGGCCGGGCGCTCGCGGTGCCACAAACGACCCTCACCCGGTGGATGGCGATGTTGGAGGGCACCTTCCTGGTGCGCCGCATCCCCGCGTGGACGGCCGATCTGGGTCGCCGACTCCTGAAGTCGCCGAAGGTGGTGCTTTGCGACAGCGGCCTCGCGGCGCACCTCATGGGCGCAGACGCCGCCCGCCTCGACCAGCAGCCGGCGCTCTTCGGGCCACTCCTCGAAGGCTTCGTGTCGAACGAGCTCCTCCGAGCCGCAACCTGGAGTCGCACGAAGCCGTCGCTCCATCATCTGCGCACCGCAGACGGCATCGAGGTGGACGTGGTGCTGGAGGACCGCGCCGGTCGCCTGGTGGGCGTAGAGATCAAGGCGACAGCCAGCGTGGCGGCCGCCGACTTCCGAGGCCTCCGACTGCTGGCCGAGCGCACCGGCGGCCGCTTCGTCGGGGGCGTGGTCCTCCACCTTGGCGAACGCGCGATTCCGTTCGGCGACAACCTGCACGCCCTCCCGCTCGGAAGCCTCTGGAGCTGACCTCGGTCGAGGCCTACAGCCCGGCCCGGGTGAGCGCGAGCAGCTTCTCCACGCGCGCCTCCGTCGTGGGGTGCGTGCGGAACAGGCGGAAGAACCCGCCGCCGCTGAGCGGGCTCACGATGAACATGTGCGCCGTGGAGGGTTCCACGTCGCCGGGGGCGCGCTGCACCCCCGCTTCGAGGCGCTGCAGCGCCCGCGCCAGCGGCTTGCCGTCCCCGATGAGCCGCGCGGCGTACTCGTCGGCCGCAAACTCGCGGGAGCGGCTGATCGCCAGCTGGATGAGCGTGGCCACCAGCGGGGCGAGGAAGATCGCGATCAGGCCGCCGCCGCCGCCGCCTTCCCGCTCCTCGTCGCGCCGCCCGCCGAAGATCATGGCCCACTGCGCCCAGCTCGCGATCATCGAGATTGCACCCGCCGACACGGCGGCCACCGCAGAGATCAGGGTGTCGCGGTTGGCGATGTGGGCGAGCTCGTGCGCGATCACGCCGCGCAGCTCTTCGGCGGGCATGATTTCGAGGATGCCCTCGGTCACGGCCACGGCGGCGTTCTCGGGGTTGCGGCCCGTGGCGAAGGCGTTGGGCATCGCCCCAGGCACGATGTACACCTTCGGCATCGGCAGCCCCGCCTTTCCGGCCAGCTCTGCGACCATTTTGTGGAGCTGAGGCGCCGATTCGGCGCTCACGGGTTGGGCATTGTACATGCGCAGCACGATGCGGTCGGAGAACCACCACGAGCCGAGGTTCATCACGCCGGCCACGAGGAAGGCGATCACCATGCCGTCGAGGCCCCCCAGTGTTCTCCCGACGAGGAGGAGCAACGAAGTGAGCGTGGCGAGCAGGAACGTGGTCTTCAGGGTGTTGAGCATGAACACATCATACGCGCCGCTCGCTCAGGGTAAAGTGGACCGCTCGTCACGGCTTGTGAACCTGAGTCTCGACTGAGCGCTTAACTTTCTGCGGGGCTGACCGATGGCGGCAGCGATGGCAACGACCGCAGCCGCCGCTCCTCGTTTGGCTCCCGCCGGGGACTTCGGCATCGGCGTGCTCCGCAAGAACGCCGATGCGGTGCTTGCCGTGGGTGTTTTCGGGGTGCTCGCCATCATGATGGTGCCGCTGCCGCCCCTGCTTCTCGACCTGCTGCTGGCGCTGAGCATCACCTCCTCGCTGCTCATCTTTCTCGTGGCCATCTACACGCGCCGCCCGGTTGAATTTTCGGTATTTCCCACCATTCTGCTCGTCACCACGCTCTTCCGCCTCAGTCTAGGCGTGGCGAGTACCCGCCTCATCCTTACCCACGGCGCCGAGGGGCCGGGCGCGGCAGGGCACGTGATCGAGGCGGTGGGCAACTTTCTGGTGGGCGGCAACTACGTCGTCGGCTTCATCATCTTCATCATCCTCGTGGTGATCAACTTCATGGTGGTGACCAAGGGCGCGGGGCGCGTGGCGGAGGTGGCCGCTCGCTTCACCCTCGATGCGATGCCCGGCAAGCAGATGGCGATCGACGCCGAGATGAACGCTGGGCTCATTGACGAGAAGACGGCGAAGCGGCGCCGGGCGGAGGTCTCCAAGGAGGCCGACTTCTACGGCGCGATGGACGGCGCGAGCAAGTTCATCAAGGGCGACGCGATCGCGGCGATCCTCATCACGCTGATCAACATCCTCGGCGGCATCATCATCGGCGTGGGGATGAGCGGGCTCGACCTCCAGACAGCGCTGGCCAACTACACGATCCTCACCATCGGCGACGGACTCGCCAGCCAGTTCCCCGCCCTGATCACCAGCGCTGCTGCGGGCATGTTGGTCACCCGCGTGAACGACGTGGAAGACAACACCCTCGACGCCCAGATCACCCAGCAGGTGTTCGGGAACCCCCGCGTCATCGCGATCCTCGCGGTGCTGTCGGGGGCGTTCATGCTGGTGCCCGGGCTGCGGCTGGTGTTCTTCGTCATCGCAGTGGGCCTCGGTGCCGTGGCCTGGGTGCTGTACAACCAGCCGACGACCGCCGTGGCGGAGGGCGGGGAGGAAGAGAAGCCGCCGGGTGAGGCGCCCATCGAGGAGCTGCTCAAGGTGGAGCCGCTCGCCGTGGAGCTGGGCCTCGACCTCGTGTACCTCGGTGACGAAGCCCGTGGCGGGCTCTTGGTGGAGCGGGTGCAGCGCATCCGTCGCCAGTTGGCCACGGACTTGGGCGTGGTGATCCCCACGGTGCGGCTCCGCGACAACATGCGCCTCACCGCGGGCCAGTACCGGGTGCTCCTGCGCGGCGAGGTGGTGGCCACCGGCACCGTGGTGGCTCGCCAGAATCTTGCCCTCGACCCGGGGGGCGTGACCACTCCTCTCAAAGGCGTAGAAGGCACAGACCCGGTGTTCGGCATGAAGGGCGTGTGGGTGGGCGACAACCAGCGCGTTCGTGCCCAGCAGCTCGGCTACACCGTCGTGGACGTGGCCACGGTGCTGACCACGCACCTCGACGACCTGCTCAAGCGCTACGCTCACGAGCTGTTCGGCAGGCAGCAGCTCGCCGATGCGCTGGCTCGGGTGAGCCAGGGGAACCCCAAGTTGGTGGAGGAGCTCACGCCCGACCCCCTCTCGGGCGCCGTGGTGCTGCGGATCTTCCGCAACCTCGTGGCCGAGGGCATCGGCGTGCGCGACACCCAAGGCATCTTGGAGGCGCTCGCGGAGTTCGCCCCCCGCACCCGCGACGCCGACGTGCTCACGGAGTTTGTGCGCCAACGATTGAACCGTGCCGTCACCGCCCGTTTCGTGGGAGACGACGGAGTGCTCCGCTACATCGGGCTCGCGGCCGACGCGGAAGACGCGGTCAGCAAGGGGCTGCAGGGCGGGGACGGCGGCACCATGCAGCTCATCCTCGACCCCGACACCACTCGCCGGCTGATTCAGGGGATTCGTGCCGCCTCGGAAGCGTTTGCGGGGCCGGGCGAAGTCGTGCTGCTCGTTCCGCCCCTTGCCCGCGCCCCGGTGCGGCGCCTGCTCGAAAAAGCGCTCCCCAGAATTCCGGTTCTTTCGCCGGGCGAGATCGTGCCGGGGGTCTCCGTGGTACGCGCGGGCGACGTTACAATCAGCGTCCGCCCCCTCAAGAACCCGAGGGAGTGACCGATGGGACTGCACAAACACACGGAGAGATCGGTCTTGATTCCTCGGGCCTACAGCAGCCCCCGCGAAAGAACCATCGACGGCCTTGACCGCGAGGCCGTATGTGAGAAGTTCCAAGCCAAGATCCTTCGCCTCGCGCGGAAGTTGTGGACTCACGTTCGTGACGACGCGGGAGTGACCCTCGACGATCTGGTGAGCTTCGGCGTGCTGGGGCTGCTCGAAGCCTTCGACCGTTATCAGGAGGGCCACGGCATCGAGTTCGCGGCCTTCGCGGAATACCGCATGCGCGGTGCGATGCTCGATGCGTTGCGCACGATGGACACCTTCACCCGCCGTCGTCGCGACACAGCTCGGCGCCTCAAGGCCGCCCAGTCGAAGGTGCGTGCCGAACGGGGGCGGGAGCCGAAGGCGGTGGAGGTTGCCGCCGCGATGGGCGCTACCATGGACGAGTACTGGACGGCGCTCGATGTGGCCACCCCGGTGGCGCTCGTGCCGATCAACGAGGTGGTGGACTCCGACGGCTTCATCCGTGCCGCGATCAACCCCGATGAGGACCACGAAGCCCCCGCGCGCATCGCGGAGGCCGAAGCGCGCCTCGCGCTCCGGCACGCCATCCAGGCACTCCCCGAGCGTGAGCGCCAAGTGATCCTGCTCTACTACGCACGCGACATGAACCTCGCAGAAATCGGCGAAGTGTTGTCGGTCACGCCCTCGCGGGTGTGCCAGGTGCTCGCCGCTGCGCGTGGACGATTGCGGGCCGCGCTCATGGCGGCGCTCTCCGACGACCGCACTCAGGAGGCGGGATGAAAGACATCTACATTGCGCTCAGCGGCGCGACCGCCGCGTGGGACCAGCTCAGCGGCATCTCGCACAACCTCGCCAACGGCCGCACCCAAGGCTTCCGCGAGTCGCGTACGTCCTTCGAACTGGCCGGCGAAGGCCCCGTGGGCGGCATGTACGCCCTCACCGGCGAGACGACCTACTCCACAGCCGACGGCGACCTGCTCGTCGACGAAGTGCCCACCCACGTTGCCCTCCGCGGCGACGGCTTTTTCGCCCTCGCCGATGGCACCTTCACCCGCGACGGCACGTTTCACCTCGATGCGGAGCGCACCCTCGTGAGCAGCGACGGCGTGGCGGTATTGGGTGAAGGCGGCGAACTGCAGATCCCGGAATTCGGCGACGTACTCATCGGCTCCGACGGCATCGTACGCTCCGGCTCCGATGAGATCGGTCGCATCCAGGTGGTCACCCTGTTGAACCCCAACCCGCTCGGTGGAAACCGGTGGGGCGGAGAGGCGGGGGAGCGTCCCGAGGGCACGAGCATGGTGCAGGGGGCCGTGGAAGGTAGCAATGCCGACACCATGCGCGGCATGATCGAAATGATCGAGGCCTCACGGTACTTTGAGGCCCAGCAGAAAGCCATCCAGACGAGCGACGACTTTCGCGCTCGCCTCAATCGAATCGGAGGAAACTGATGCGCGCACTCAGCACGGCGGCCAGCGGCATGCGGGCCTACCAGACCAAGATCGACAACATCGCGAACAACCTTGCCAACACCAACACGACCGGGTTCAAGAAGGTTCGCGAGAACTTCGAAGACCTCGTGTACCAGAACGTGGGCGGCCAAGGGCGCGCAGAAGGAGCGGCAGCGGCCAACCCCATGCAGGTCGGCAGCGGCGTTCGCCTCGCCTCGCTCACGCGCGACACCACCGTGGGAGTGGGCGTGGCGACCAACAACCCCTACGACATGATGATCACCGGCGACGGCTACTTTCTGGTGGAGACCGAAGCGGGCGAGGAGCTCTACACCCGCGCCGGCAACTTCCAGGTGGACAACGAGGGCAACCTCGTGACCTCGGCGGGGCACCGCCTCGCGCCCGGCATCACCATCCCGGAAGGAACGGTGCAGTTCTCGGTAGGGTCGGATGGCACGGCGTCCGCCTCAGTGATCGGCAGCTCGGGGGCCACCGAGGAGCGCGATCTAGGCCAGATCGAGCTGGCTCGCTTCGGCAATCCCAGCGGCCTGAGCGCCTTGGGCGGCAACTATTTCCGCGCGACTGAGGCCAGCGGCGAGGCCATCAAGGGCGCGCCCGGCGAAGAGGGCCTCGGAGCGATCCAGCAGGGCATCCTCGAAGGCAGCAACGTGGACGTGGCTGAGGAGTTGGTGGGCATGATCACGGCCCAGCGCAGCTACGAGCTGTCGTCCAAGGTCATCCAGACGGCGGACGAGATGATGTCGACCGCCGTGAACTTGCGCCGCTGATGGGCTCGCGTGTGCTGCTCGCGCTCGGACTGGCTGCGGTACTCGCGGCGCCTGCCGAGGCCGCCACCCCCACGGAGGCGATCCGCGCCGCCGTGGCCGAACGGCTGTCGATGTCGGTGGCCGACGTGGAGGTGTTTGACGTGGAGCTGCCCGCGGGGGCCCCGGCGAACGCCGACTACAACGTGCGGCTGCCCAGCTATGGGTTGCAGTCGGGCCGCCAGCCGCTCGAGCTCGAAGTGATCGCCGGCACGGGCGCAGGGAGCTGGCGCGTTCGGCCGATGGTGCGCCTGTATGGCCTGGTGCCCGTTGCGGAGGTGGCGGTGGCCGCTGGCGCCCCCATCCCGTTCAGACTGGAACGAATGGCGCTCGACACCCTGCGCGGCGCGTCGCCCGTGAACCCGTCGCTGCCGTGGGAAGCCAGGGTGTCCATCTCCGCCGGCCGGCCCGTCACGCCGTCGCTCGCGCGGCTGGTGCCCGATGTCCGGGAGGGAGAGGTCGTCCCGGTCGTGGTTCGCCGCGGCCCCCTTGAGGTGAGGTGTGAGGCCCGCGTCGAGGCCGATGCACGCTTCGGCGATGCCGTCCCTGTCCTCAATCTTACCACCCACACCCGGCTGGCGGGCATCCTGCAGCCCGACCGCACCGTTCTTCTCGGGGGCTCCTGATGTTTCTCGTTCTCCTAGCCTGCGCAGTCGGCCCGATGGCGGCGCCCCCCCCGACACTCTCGTCGATGGACCTTTTGCCGCCCCCGCCTCCTCCCCACCGCGAAGTCGGCTCGCTCTGGACCGAACAGAGCGCGCGGCTTCTGGTGGGCGATGACCACCACCGAGCGGTCGGCGATGCCGTGACCGTCGTGATCGACGAGTCGACCATCACCCAGCTCAACGCCGGAACGACCGCCGGTCGCGAGAGCGGTGCCGGATTCGCCATCGACGCCCTGCTCGGGCTGGAAACGGCGATCACCAAGGCCAATGCGCCGATGGGCGGCAAGATCGGGCTGGAGGGTTCGAGCAGCTCTTCGCTCAGCGGCGAGGGCACCACCTCGCGGAACGGCACCGTGCGGGCCGTGATCACCTGCCAGGTGGTGCAGGTGTCGGCGAACGGAATGCTGGTTCTCGAGGGCCACAAGTCGGTGATGGTGAACAACGAGACGCAGATCGTCACGTTGCGGGGGGCCGCACGCACCAAGGACATCTCCGCCGACAACATGTTGGAGTCCTTCCGGTTGCTCAACGCCAAGGTGGAGATCACCGGCAACGGCGTGCTCGCCAACCAACAGCATCAGGGGTGGGGCACCACCGTGGCGAACACCATCTGGCCGTTCTGACGCCTGCACATGATCGAAGCGTACGGCGAGCTGGTCCCCTCCCTGCACCCCTCGGCGTGGGTTCACGCGGGTGCGCACGTGATGGGCGATGTTGTGCTCCACGAGCGGGTGAGCGTGTGGCCGGGATGCGTGCTGCGCGGTGATCAGGGGCGGATCACAGTAGGCGCGGACAGCAACGTGCAAGACGGCACTATTTCTCACGGCACAGGTGGCAAGTCGACCGTGGACATCGGGGCCAGGGTGACGGTTGGCCATCGGGTGATCCTGCACGGCTGCAGGGTGGACGACGACGTGCTGGTGGGCATGGGCGCCATCCTGCTGGACTTCTGCCACATCGAAAGTTGGTGCATCGTCGGGGCGGGTGCGCTGGTGCTCGGTGGGATGCACATTCCGACCGGTTCGTTGGTGCTCGGCTCGCCAGCGCGGGTGGTGCGGCAGCTCCGCGACTCGGACCGCCGGATGATCGAACACGGGTGCGCCGAGTACCTGCGACTGTCGCAGCAGTACCGGAGCCAGGGCTGAGGTGAGAGGCTCCCTCGAAAACGCAGTCGGCGCCGCGCTCATAGGGCTACTGGTGCCCTTGGCAGGGTGCGCCGTGGAGCCCGATCCGCCAGCGAGCCGAGTGGTGGTCGTGGGCTTTGACGGGCTGGAGTACGAGGCGCTCCGCCGCTATTCGTCGCAGCTCCCTACCTTCAGTCGTTTCCTCGCCGAAGGCGCTCACGCCGAGATGGAGGTGACCACCCCGATCATGTCCCCGATCGTGTGGACCACGTTGGCGTCGGGCTACCCGGCCGATGTTCACGGTGTCGGCGGCTGGACAAACGGGCGCGGCAAGTCGTTCACAGGCGCGGATGTTCGGGTGGAACGGCTGTGGGACGCGGCTTCGGCGGCCGGTCACACCTCGCTGGTGTCGGGCTGGCTGATGACATGGCCAGCCTCCATCCTCCGCGGGCAGGTGCTGAGCGACCGCTTCGTGTGGTCGCACCCCATGAGCCGCGACAGTTCGAGGCCGGCCGTGGAGGAGGAGCGGGAGGCGACCACCTTCCCGGATGACCTTGCGGAGCTGGCCAGCGGGCTCGTGCCGGACGCCGCCTGGCTGAGCGCGAGCCCCCTAGCCTACCAGGTAGCCGCCTACGGAGCGCCCTCCCACCCACTGCGCCGCGACGAAACCCACGTGCGCGTTTTCGAGGCGCTCTGGCCTCAGTCCGAAGCGGCCTTGGGCGTGCTGTACCTCAACGGCGCCGACCAGGTGAGCCACCTGTACTGGCCCTTCCAGGACCCCGACGTTCAGCGGGTGGTTCGCAGGGACTCCACGGCGCACAAGCGCCAGGTGGACGAACTGATGCGGCGGCACCCCCAACAGAATCGCCCGCCCTACGGCGAGTTTGGCCTCACCAGCGCCGACCTCGGGGAGGCTGGCCGTTGGGTGCCCGACTACTACGAGTACCTCGATGGGGTGCTGGCCCGCGTGTGGTCGCTCGTGGGCCCCGACACCACGCTGGTGTTGCTGAGCGACCACGGCTTCCAGTGCAGCAGCAGCAAGCCGCTGGTGGTGGGCGGGCATCGCGGAGTGGCCGTGTTCGCGGCCGTGGGGCCGCGGGTGAAAGTGAGGGCGGGCGGCAAGTCCCACATCTTCGATGTGGCTCCCACGCTCTACGCGCTGCTTGGCCTCCCAGCCGGCCGCGACATGCCCGGTCGGGTGCTGCACGAACTGTTCGACGTCGAGGAGCCCGAGCGGGTGGACACTCGGGTGCTTGAGCGAGGGGCCATCGAAGTAGGCGAGGGCGGCTCGGCCGGCGACGACGCGCTGCGCTCCCAGCTGGAAGCGCTGGGCTACCTCGACGAGGAGGGGCGCCCGAACGCCGCCATCGGCGAGAGCCGCCGCAGCACGAATGTGGTCGTGGACGACAAGAACCCCGTGCGCTGACGAAGTGGCGCACGCCGTGTTTACTCGTCGAAACGTTTCACTCCAGCCTGCGAGGTGGCCGTCTTCTTGCGGCGGGCCGCGGCTTCGCGGGCGCCTTGCACGGTGGTCGTGCGGCGGGTGCGGGCGGCGCGGAGCGGCTCGCCGGTGTCCAGCTTTCCGCCGCTCGCGAGGCGCTCCACCTCCGCGAGCAGGTGCCGGTCGCTGTCGGTGATGAGGTTGAACACGCGACCGGCGCGCCCCATGCGGCCCACGCGACCGATGCGGTGCACATAGTCGCTGGCGCGCTCGGGCAGCTCCCAGTTGAGCACGAAGGCGAGGTCGAGGACGTCGAGGCCCCGACCGGCCAGTTCGGTGGTGACGAGCACGCGGCCGCCGCCGGCTACGAACGCCTTGATCGCCTTTTCTCGCTCCCGCGGCAGCAGGCCGCCGTGCACCACGACGATGTCGTGGCCTCGTTCGCGGAGCGCGTCGCCGGCGGCGTCGGCCGTTTCGCGGCGGTTGCAGAACAGGATGCCGCGTGCGGTGGGGCCGAGGGACACGAGCACGTCGCTGGCGGCGTCGCCCCGCGACTTTCCCTTCACCGGGATGTTCTTCACGGTGACCGTTTCGGGGGTGGTGTGGGCGTCCTTCGAGATGAGCAGCGCCGGTCGCTCTGGGCGCGTGCTCAGCCAGTGGCGGATCGGCTCGGGGAGGGTGGCGGACATCCACCAAGGGGTGGCGCGGGTGGACGCGGTGAGCAGGGCCTCGACGGGGGGGCGCTGGCCGGGGGCTAGGAGCGTGTCGGCCTCGTCGACGACGATCACCCGCACGTCATCGAGGTTCACCTTCCCTTCGGCGACCAGGCGGGCCAACCGCGGCGGGTTCGCCACCAGCACGTCAAACACCTGCCGCAGCGCCGCGTTGGTGTCGGAAACGGACTCACCGCCGCTCACTTGGCGCACCCGCAACCGGGCCACGTGCGTGAGGGTCTTCAGCGCCTTGGCGGTCTGGTTCACCAGCTCGCGGGTGCTGGTAAGCACCACGCCTCGCGGGCGTGCGGGGTCGGTGGCTGGGCCGTCGGCCGCCTCCGCCTCCCGCAGCCGTTGCACCAGCGGCAAGCCGAACGCGAAGGTCTTGCCCGAGCCGGTACGCGCCACGGCCACCGCCGACTTTCCGGCGAGAAACGCGGGGAGGGCCATACGCTGTACGGGGCTGGGGCTGGTGATCCCCTTGGCGGCGAGCGCCTGCACCAGCTCGGGGAGCACGCCCAATTCGTAGAAGTTCGACATGGCGGCCCCGTAGCCCATCGCCGCGCCTTTGCTATACGGTTGGCGCACGGGGCGGGACCTTCCAGCCGCTCGGAGATTCCGGATGTTTCTGTCTCTATCCACCCTCGGCCTCGCGGCTTCGCTCGCGGGCGTCACCCTTCCCGATACCGCCGCCGTGAGCGGGCAGCCGGTGCGCCTGAACGGCCTCGGCCTGAGGGAGAAGTACCTCGTGGACGTGTACGTGGGCGGCCTCTACCTCACCAACCCTACCGGGGATGCTGCCGCCGCCATCGCCGCGGACGAGCCGAAACGCATGGTGATGCACTTCGTGTACCGGGCGGTCTCCCGGGAGCGGATGCACGCTGTCTTTCTGGAGGGGTTCGGGTCCACGGCCACGGGCCCCCAGTCGGCCAAGGTGAAGCGGATGGGCGAGTGGGTGCCCGCTGAGGGCGTGAAGCGCGGCGACGAGCTCGCGTTCGACTACGTTCCCGGCGTGGGCACCAGCATGACGCTCAACGGGCGCACCCTCGGCACCATCGAGGGCGCGGACTTCATGAAGCTCGTGTTCGGCATCTACCTCGGCCCCAATCCGCCCACAGCCGCGCTGAAAGAGGGGCTGCTGGGCCGATAGCACCCCCGCTTCGGCGCGGGAGTGGGTACCATGTCGGCGCTTCGGAGTGCCCCTTGCGAATCGTCTCCCTCATGATCCTGCTCGTTCTCGTGGGTTGCTCTGAGGAGCAAGGGGCGGACAGCGAAGCGGCCGCGCCAGGCTGCGCTCGCATCGAAGTGGACCCCCTGCTGTTGCGCTGGGAGGAGATGCAGCCGGGCGCCTCGGCGTCGGGCACCTTCACCGTCACCAACACCTGCACCGACGGGGCCGATGCCCTCAGCGTGACCGCGCTCGCTTCGGAGGCCGCGTTCGCCGTTGAGCCTTCCGCCCTCCAGCTCGTCATCCCCGGCGCCTCTCTCACCTACACGGTGACCTTCACTGCGGTCGACACCGCCTCGCACTTCGGAACGATCACCCTCTCCAGCAACGACCCCGACTCGCCCGATGCCTTCGTTTCCCTCGAAGGCTTCGTGGTGACCGACGCCGACGGGGACGGGTGCGGGAGCTTGGGCGCTGGTGGCGACGACTGCGACGACACCGATGCCGACGTGCATCCGGGCGCCAACGAGGTGTGGTACGACGGCACGGACCAGGACTGCGACGGCGCGGACGACTACGATCAGGACGGCGACGACTGGGCGGCCCTCGCCTACGGCGGCACGGACTGCAACGACCTCTCCGCCGACGTTCATCCGGGCGCCGTGGAGACCGCTGACCAGGAAGACGAAGACTGCGACGGGATGGTGGACGAAGACTTTGTGGAGGCTGGCGAGCTGCTGATCACCGAGGTGATGGCGGCGCCGGGAGGGGTGGCCGACACGGTCGGGGAGTGGATCGAGGTGCAGAACACCAGCGGCGGTTCGCTCGACCTGTACGGGTGGGTGCTCGAGAACGCGGCGGGCGCGCGGGTGACGATCGACCGCCACGTGGCGCTGCCCGGCGGCGGGCGGGTGGTGTTCGGAAACAGCCTCGACACGCGGGTGAACGGCGACGTTCATGTCGACCTCGCCTACGACCCGGCCAGTTTTTCCATGGCCTCTGCCGACAGCCTGATCCTCACGCTCGACGGGCGTGAGATCTCGGCGGTGTCTTGGGTATCGACCACGGCCGGGCTGGCCTACCAGCTCGACCCTGACCACATCAACGCGGCCGACGGGGGCCGCCGCGAGTGGTGGTGCAGCGCATCCTCTCGCATCAGCGCAACGGACTTCGGCACCCCGGCGTTGCTCAATGACCAGTGCACGACGGTGGACGAAGACGGCGACTGGGAGAGCGAAGCGGACGGTGACTGCAACGACGCCGACACGGACGTGAACACCCGTGCCTCCGAGGTGTGGAACGACGTGGACGACGACTGCGACGGCGTGACCGACAACGCCGTGGTCGACGACGTGGCCACCGCCGAGCTGGGAGGCTCGGCCGCGATCTACTTGACGGCTCCCCACGGCATCTCCACGGGTGACGTCACGGGCGACGGGGTGGACGACCTGATCCTCGGCTCGATTGTGGCCAGCTCCAACGCGGGCGAGGTGTGGGTGATCGATAGCGCCGACGTGATCGGGGCCTCGGGGCTCGTGGCCTCCTACGACCTTGCTGCGATCACCGGCTCCGCGTACAACTACGCAGGCGTGCTCGGCCCGAGCTGTGCGGACTCGACCGGCGATGGCGTGGCCGACGTCGTCGTTCTGGGCGGCCCGTACGGCAGCTACGACGGTGCGGGCGCGGCGGTCTACGCGGGCGGTGCCGTGCTCAGCGGCGCCCTCGACGAAGACGACGCCTCCGCGCTCGTGGAGTCGGGCACGCAGTCGGCCACCGGCTCGCAGCGTGGGCTGTCTCACCTCGATGTGAACGCCGACGGCTTGGCCGATCTGGTCGTCGGCAACGCGCTGTCGAGCGCCCAGGTCGGCTACGGCGGCGGGGTGTGGGTGTTCGACGCAGTCGATCTGGTCGGGGAGTTGACCACCGACGATGCGGTCGCCACGCTGTACGGCTCGGTCTACGCGGAGTTCGCCGGGCAGTCGCTGGCCGGTGGCGACCTCGATGGCGATGGCTATGACGACCTCGTCGTGGGCGCTCCCGGCGCGGCGGCGAGCGGGGTGTCGGGAGGCGGCACGGTGTACATCCTGAACGCAGACTCGCTGACGGGCAGCGGCGAGCTGGCCGATGTGGCCAGCACCCTCCTCCAGGGCTCCGAGCGGTCGGCGGCCATCGGCGCCTTCGGGATGGTGGTGGCCGACCTCGACGCCAGCGGCGGCCTCGATCTTGCCGTCGGGGCAGCGGGCGTCGACGACGTTTACCTCTTCCTGAACGCCCGCGGCCTTGGCGCCACCGAAGGAACCACCGCGGCGGACACCACCCTCACGGGTGGCGACGCGTTTGGCTTCGCCCTCTCCGCCGCGGACTTCAACCACGACGGTGACTTGGACCTCGCGGTGGGCGCGCCCGGGGTCTCCGGTGCGTACCGGGCCAGCTACAGCTGGTGGGCCGGAGCGGGCACGGCCGTGGGCTCCGTGAGCTTGTTCGACCGCAGTGTCATGACGGCCGGGGGCGAGTGGGCCAGCACGTCGAGCTTCCGCGGCGTGGTCGGCACGTCGGCCAGCGACTTGTTCGGATCGGTGCTCGGCAACGGAGACTTCAACGCGGACGACTTCCCCGACCTGGTGGTCGGGGCGCCGGGCGGCGCGGGCACCGCGTGGGTGGTGCTGGGGCAGTAGGGCAGTAGGCCGCGAAGCGGCTCGCTGCTGGGGCTCGCTACGACCCGGTCGGCTGGTCGCCCGTCTCTTCTGGCGGTGAGAAGGATGCCTCTTCGGTAGCGGCGCCTTCTGCTGCCGCGACGTCCACGCCTTCGGCTCCCTCCGCGCCTTCGGCGCCCTCGCCTTCGGCGCGCCCTCCTTTGCCGCTACCGCGCGAGCCGCGAGGGCGGCGCCGCTTGGTGGTGGTTCCGGGATCGCGCTGCGGTCGGGCTCCGGCTGCCGCCTCGCCCGTGGCAATCAACTCAGCGTTTTCGACGGCCTTGGCCATCTCCTGCGCGGCGCCAGAAGCGATGAGCTGCATGCAACGCTCGATGGCGGTGTCGATTTGCATCCGCGCGGCGTGGCCGATCGGCCGCTCCAGCGCCTTCTGGAACTCGGGAACGGCGTGGAAGATCAGGCCGCGCAGTTCGAACATCTCTCCGCGAGCCAAGAACACGTGGTAGTCGCCGGGGTCGACCTTCTGGGCCTTCTCCAAGACGGCTTCGGCTTCCGGCCAGAGCCGCTTGCGGGCCGCGATGCGAGCGCGCTCGACATGCGGGGCCGCGGCGCGTTCCTGAAGCTTGGCGGCCCCGCGGAGCAGCCAGTCGGCCCGTTCGAGGTCGCCCCCGCGGTTGATGAGCAGGCGCCCAAGGAAGAGGTGAGCCGCGTAGTTCTTCTTGTCCAGCTGTACGGCGTCTTCGAGGAGCTTCTGCGCCTCGTCGAGCGCGCTTTCTTCGCCGTTCGCCGTTTCAATCATGAGCGCGCCGAGGCGGGCCATGTGCAAGGTGTTCTCGGGGTCGAGGCGGCGGGCTTCGGCGAGCGCGTCGCGGGCGGCAGCCCAGCCTTCCGGGCCCTGCCGGAGGTGCAGTTCACCGAGGAGGCCGTAGGTGTCGGGCATCATCGGCTCGAGCGCCATGGCGCGCTGCAGCACCTCAAGGGCACGGTCCACCTTGCTGGCGTCGGCGAGGAGGCCGGCGAGCCGGCGGAGCATCCGGGCGTTCTCCGGGAACACCGCCACCCCGCGCTCGAGGGCGTCGATCGCGCGATTGGGCCCGCCGCCCCGCTTCTCGGCGAAGTTGCACTCGAGGTGGAACACCTCGGGAGTGGGCACGCGCTCGGCGAGGTCCTTGAACAGGGCGGCCACCTCGGCGGCCTTCACGTTCTGCTCGATGAGCATGGCCGCGCGCAACAGGCCCACCTCGGTGTTGCCGGGGTCGGAGATCAGCACCTCGGAGATGCGCGTGGCGGCGAGCTCGAAGTGCGGCTTCTTGCTCAGGACGAGGTTGCGGATCGCCTCCAGCGGGCCGTCGTGGTCGGGGAAGGGCATGGTGCGCCGGTTGCGCACGCGGTGCGCCTCGGAGAGCATCCGGTTGCCTTCCTGCGCGTACGCGAGGAACTTCTGGCCCTTTTCTTTGCCGCTGGCGGCGAGGTACTGGTCGCCGAGCGCCTCCATCAGGTCGAAGATGCTGCTTTCGCGCGGGGGAAGCTGCTCGGCGACGAGGCGGTGCACGTAAAAGACGCGCTCCTTCGTTTCGTCGGGGATCATGTCGAGCAGGCCCTTGGAGAGCAGGTTCAGGCGCGCATCGCGCTTCACCCCCGTGATCTCTGCTTCCGCGAGCGTGAAGGGCAGGCGGAAGTGCGCGAGGATGCAGAGATCGTGCCGCTCCTCGTCGTTGAGCGCCTTCACGGCCTTTTCGATGCGGCGGCGAACGGGCTCGGTGTCTTCGACGTTCTCCATGCCGAGGAAACGGTTGGATTCCAGCAACTCCTCGCGCCCCGCGGGGTCGCGCACGGCTACCGCGAACAGGCGCGCGGCGAGGCCGTGACCATGAATACGCTCGGAGATACGCCCGAAGTTGTCGCGCGCGAAGTCTTCCACGCGGTACGCGTCGAAGATTTCGTGAAGGTCTTTGCCCTTGAGGCCGGCCAGCTCCAGCACGGGCAGGTCGGCGCCCTCGCCCTCGCGGTAAAAGCGGGGGCGGACGGTGCTGAGGAAGAGGATGCGCGCCTTGTAGCGCCCCGAGAGCAGCGCGCGGAGGAGCAGCTCGAGCCGGGACTCGCGGTGGAACGTGCCGTCGCGCCGCATCACCAGCTCGAGGCGTTCGATCACCAAGGTGGCCGACACGACATCCAGCGTTTCTACGGCGAGCGCGGCGAGGGCGGCCGGGGGGGGGCGCTGGTCGGGCTTTTGGAGGGCTTCGGCGAGGCGCTTGTCGCCCGCGTCTACGCCGAGGCCGGCGATACGTGCGTACAGCGAGTCGGCTTCGGCTCCACGGGCGAGAACGAAGTCGGGGGCGCGGTCCTCCACGCCGGTGAGCGCCTTCTCGACAAGCCAGCGCTTGCCTACGCCCGACGGGCCGACGATCACCACTGGCCCCGTGGGGTGTTCACCGAGCCAGGCCAACTCCTCTTCCCGACCGACGAACGCCACTCGGGGCGCGCCGGACTTCTTCTTGGAGTCGGCTGCGGGGGCGGCGGCTGCAGCGGCGGCGGCCGGCGCGGCCGGGACCGGGAGCCGGAACAGGAAGTCGCGGGGCTTGCTCTTCTCGTGCTCAAACTTGAGCGTGCGCAACGCCGAGGGCAACGCGAACGGATTGAACGCACGGGCCACCACCACGAGGCGCGGCTTGTGGGGGGCGTTCTGCACGGCCGCAGCGAGCTGGCCGAGGCCTACGGAGTCGGCACCATCGGCCTCGATGAGGCAGATCACGCCGCCTTCGCGGCCGAGCGCGGGGGCCAGCGCGGCTTCGTCGGGGCGAAGAATGCCCGTGGGCGCGTCGCCCCCGAGCACGACTGCGGGCACGTTGCTGCGTCGACGGAGCTCCCCGAGGATTTCGGCTTCGGCCAGCACACGGCTGCCGAATACCAGCACACAGCGAGCTTCGTTGATGGCGACTTCTACGCGGTTCATGGGCTGACTCTGTCCGAAGCCGCGCCGCTAACCGGATCGCCCGCCGGGCGCCGCCAAAGTTGGCCAAGCGGGAAACTCCACGCCCGCGCCCTTTCCGCAGGTGCGGGCCACACGAGCGTGCCGCAAGAGCGGAAGGTCGTGCGGACTGTCGCCGATCGCGAACAGCGGCACCCGGCCGGTCATCTCCCAAGCGGCCTGCACCTTTCCCAGCCCGCACGGGATCCTCCCGATTGTTTCGGGGAGAAGCGTGTTGCCGCGCCGCCGGAGCTTGATGCCGTGAACACGGGTGAAGCCGAGGCGCTTTCCCACGGCCACTCCGAGCACCTCCGGGCTGGCCGTTAGCAGCCACGTGCGGTGCGTGAGCGCGAGGTGGGCGGCCAACTCGCACACGGCGGCGACGGGCTCCACCTCGCCTCGGGCGAACGCTTCGTCCACCAGCTCGTCGACCTGCCCCAGTTCGAGGCCGCCCAGCGCCAGCGCCGCGTAGCGACACTGTTCAGCGTAGTCGGCGATCGCTCCGTACGCCTCGAACACCGCGCTCACCCCGCTGGTGACGGCGTTCCGATGCCCCCGCCTGTCGAGCCCGCGCAGGCAGGCTTCGGCCACATCGTTGGTGATCAGCGTGCCGTCCATGTCGAACAGCACCTCCCCGCGAGGGAGGCCGCGCAGCTCGGGGATCATCGGGCGAGGCGCTCCACGGCAGGCTTCTAATCGGGCGGATAGCCGGGGGCGATGAAGCGGCACCTCCTCGCAGCGTTCGTGGTGTGGCACGCGCTGGCGATGCTGGCTTCGGCCCTTCCTTCTCCGGGGGCCGGCTTGAACCGGAGCTACTGGTCCGACCCCACCGTTCAGGCCGAGTTCGGCAGCTGGGCCGAGCTTCTCGGCATGGAATCGAGCGTACTTCAGGATGACATCTTCGCCCTCGCGGTGCGGGTGCAGGCCGGCGTGGAGCAGGTGCGTGCGCCCTTCGCGGCTTGGCTTGCCGTCACCAACACCGAGCAAAGCTGGAAGATGTTCGTGGCTCCCCACCGATTTCCCACCCGCCTCCAACTGCGGGTGGCAAGCGCTACCAGCGAGTGGGCCGTGGTCTACGCGGAGGACAGCGCCGATGCCCTTTGGATGGCGTCGCGGTTTCGGAACGAACGGATGCGAGCGAGTGTGTTTGCGTGGGGGTGGCCTGCGGCGCGGACGCGCTGGACGAGCGCGTGCAAGGGGATGGCTGCCGAGCTGCTGGCCCAACGCGCCGACGTGGTGCGGGTGCAGTGCCGCTTCGCCAAGATGACCAGCCCCTCGGCGGCGCAGGTGCGGGCGAACGAGGAGCCCGCGGAGCGCTGGGTGCTCACCCAAGAGGTCGGACGGCGCGGGGAGGACCCATGAAGCGGTGGCAGGCCTGGGTGGAGGCGGCGAGCCGGCGTGAGCCCGCCCACGCCGTCGCCGTAGTGCGCGTAGGCGTGGGGCTCACGGTGGCGCTCCACCTGCTGAGCATCTGGCAGAGCGGGGTGTGGCGCTGGATCTGGCTACAACCCGCCGACGGCGGCCTGGTGAAGTTGAGCAGCACTCCCTTCGACCCGTGGCTGCGGGCCACGCCGCAATCCGTGGAGGTCGCGGTGCTCGCGACAGCGGCCGCCGCCCTCGCACTCGCCTTCGGGCTGGCCACGCCGCTCGCCGCCGCGCTCACGGCGCTCGGGTGGGCCTGGCTCACGGATCTGGGGCGGAACGCCGGTGGAAGTTACGACTTCCTCGCTGCAAATCTGTTGTTCCTGCTGGTTTTCGCCGGGTCCGGCGGCATCGCATCCGTCGACGCCGCGATCCGCTCCCGCTTGGGCAGGCCACCCCCGCTCGCTCCGGTCTGGCCGCGATGGCTCATGGTGTGGCAGCTGGTCGTGATGTACGACACGACGGTGTGGCAGAAGGTGTCGTCGGGGTGGGTGCCCGGCGGCGCGGCCGACGCCCTCTGGTACATCTTCCAACAGCCCACCTGGCACCGCATCGACATGCGCTGGCTCGCCCCCGCCTACCCGCTCACGCAGATCGCCACGCTCGGCACCTGGGCGTTCGAGCACGCCTCGGTGCTGCTCGTCCTCGCCGCTTGGTTCCGGCACACCCGCACACGCGGCGGCTGGTTTCGTGCCCAGTTCAACCGTGTGGACTGGCGCGTGCTCTACTTGTTCGTGGGGCTCCTGATGCATGTCGGCATCGAGCTCGTGATGGAGGTCGGCGCGTTCACGGCGCTCACGCTCTCTGCGTATGCGGCCGCGTTCTCCGGCGACGAGGTCAGGCGGTTCGTCAGCGGCCTCAGCCCGCGTAGGGGTACAGCGTGAGGCCTTCCACCCACGGGGCGCTGATCCCGATGCCGATGGTGTGTAGGCAGTAGGGCTCGCCGTCGGGGCAGGGGGCACACACCACCCCGAAGTCGCCTGCAAAGGTGCAGACCGCATCGTCGGTGTCGGCGAGGTTGAAGAGGGGGCCCAGCCCGCGGGAGTCCACCAGCGTGTCGATGTTGCCGTTCTCGATGCTGCTGCCGTCGGGGGCGAAAACGCCGTCGAACTTGAACTCGTACAGCACGATCTCGGTGCGGGGCACGCCCGTGGAGCTGTCCTCGTACACGATCGTGAGCTCGTCGATCGCGGTGCTGAAGAAGGGCGCCGCGGTGAAGTCGGCGGCGGGGAAATCCCAAGTGGCGGTGTTCGAGAGCTGCACGGTCTCGCCGAACTGGTATTCGCACACGGCGCCCAAGAACTCCATGGAGGTGGAGTCGGCGCTCTGCACCATGAAGCCGAGCGGCGTGACCAGCTTGGCGTCGTCGAAGGCCTCGAGCACGGCGGGCTCGATGATCTCGGCGTCCTTGAGCGCGAAGGAGTAGGTGCGATCGACGAGGTCGCTGCGGTCGATGTCGAGACCGCCCAGCGAGGAGGTCGTGAACTGCACCTGAGACTGCGCTCCGCACACGTCTACATCGAGGGTGTAGGTGGTGAGCGGGGCGAGGCTCCCCGTGAGCGTGACCATCGTGTTGTCGGCGCCCCACGCCTCGGTGAGCGCCACGGGGCTGCCGTCGGCGGCAACCAGCGTGACCACCACGCCGGTGCCATCGCCATCGAAGGAGAGCACCACGGGGTCGCGGTAGTACACGCCGGTGGCGTCGGGGTTGGGAGAGACCGCGATGAGCTGGGTTTCGCAGGTGGCGCCGGAGTCGGTGCTCGCCGCGGTGTCAGAGGAGTTCACCTTCGCCGTGTCGGAGTTGTCCGTGACGCAAGCCAGAAGCACGAGGGGGAAGAGCAGGCGGGTCATTCGGACTTCTCCAGGTCGGTCGTCGTGAGGGTGAGCGTGTACCAGTGAAACATCGAGCCGTCCGTGCCTTCCCAGTTGGTCGTCCGCACCGCGATCTGGTTGAAGTCGGTGCGCTCCGGGTAGTCGGCGGCGCCCTGGGCGCGGATCGTGGCGATGTCGTACTCGCCCCAGGGGTCTTCCACGCTGCCGTCCTGGTCGGTGCCTTCTTCATCGAAGAAGTCGAGCGCGCCGGTGTCGTCGGTCCAGTAGAGGGTGAGCTGGATGTCGGTGGGCGCCCCGAGCACGAAGGAGTCCACGTCGAGGACGAATTGGTCGGCGCCTTCGGGGAGGTTCACGATCCACCAGTCGGCGTCGCCGGCATCGCCGATCGTGGCGTAGTAGCTGACCGCCGCCACCCCCGGATCGGTGGGCTCGCCCTCGCCGTCGAGCTGCACTTCGGGTGCAAAGGCGGTGGCGAGGCTGCGGTCGTCGTTCGGTTCGGATTCCACGAGGTCGAACTCGACGGGCGCCTTGCTCATCGACACCACCATCCACCAGCCGTACGCATCGCCGTACCCGCCCGACGACTCGGCCAGCGTGACCAAGTAATCGCCGGCCGTGGGAGCAAAGAACACCGTGAGGGGGTCGGAGCCGTACGAGCGCCCGTGAGTGGTCACGGCGTCCTCGCCGCTCAGGAAACTGATCAGGCTGTACAGGTTGGCGGAGGAGCCGCGCAGCTCGGCCTGCGCGTCGATCTTCATCCAGCCAGGCTCGGTGGTCGTGAAGGTGAAGTACTCCACGTCGTTCACCGCGTCGATCGTGCCGCAGGACCATGTGTCCAGCGGCAGGACGATGGGCTGCGAGTAGTCGTTGCCGAAGTTCTCGTCGTCTTCATGCGGCTGATCGCAGCGGTCGGGGAGCGGCAGCTCGCCGGTGTCCTCGGCGGTGTCGCCCTCGGCTTCTTCGCCCGAGTCGGCCGCGGGCGGGGGGCTCTCCTCCGGTTGCTCGTTCTCGCCCGGGAGCTCGAAACACGAGGCGCAGGCGGACAGCACGAGAAACCACGGCATCGCGCCACCATAGCGCAGGACCCGTTTGGTCGCTTGGGGCGGAGCGGGTATGCTCGCGGCGGAGACGCCGATGACCCGCGCCGCACTCGCCTTCGTGTTCGCCCTCGCCGCCTGCGACGGGAACGAGACCAACGTGAACCGGGTGTACCCGAACCTGCTCGTCACCCCCGGCGAGCTGGACTTCGGTGGCGTCACCGTCGACTACTCCTCGGGCCTCTCGCTCGTGGTGCTCAACGGCGGCCTCGCGGTGCTCGACGTGGCGTCGGTGGAGATCGTCGGCGACGATGCGGCAGCCTTCTCTGTCGACCCCACCCCCTTCCGCCTCTCGCAGAACGACACCGCCACCCTCTCCGTGCAGTTCGCTCCGGCCACCTACCTCGACTACGCCGCCACCTTGGTGCTTACCAGCAACGACGAGGAGTCCGGCGTGCTCGAGGTGCCGCTCACCGGCTCGGGCGTGTACGCTCCTTCGCCCGACATTGCCGTGGAGCCGGCCGTGGTGGAGTTCGGCGTGGTGGCGGCTGGAACCAGCGACTTCATCGTGCTGGAGCTGCGCAACGACGGAGGCTCCACCCTCACGATCAGCGACGCGGTGCAGCTCGGCAGCGGGGCGTTCTCGCTGCAGAGCGACAGTCCCGCGGGCTACTCCATTCCGCCGGGGCAGAGCCAGTCGCTGGTGTGGGAGTACGCTCCCACCACCGACGCCGGCGACAACGGCACCTTCACGCTGAGCAGCAACGACCCCGACGAGGCCGAGCTCACCGTCACCCTGCTGGGGAACGGCGGCGGGGACTTCGTGTACCCCACCGCTGCGATCGACTGCGAAGCCACGGTACGGCCGCGCACTTTGGTGTACCTCGACGGGCGAGGCAGCTCCGACCCGGAAGGCCAGGACCTCACCTACGCGTGGACGCTCGAGGGGGTCCCCGCCGGCTCCGCGGTGGACAAGATCGTCAACTTCAACCAGTCGGTCGCCGAGTTCACGACCGATCTGGCAGGCGGGTACACCGTGGGGCTCGTGGTCACGAACGAGGACGGCGTGAGCTCGGCGCAACGGCAGTGCCGGATGGAAGCCGTGCCTGAGGAGGAGCTGCACGTGGAGCTCTCGTGGAACACCACCCTCGCCGACCTCGACCTGCACGTGCTGCTCGATGGCGCCGAGCTGTTCGACCTGCCGGGCGACTGCAACTACTGCAACCAGATTCCCGACTGGGGCGTTCCGCTGTTCAAGGACGATGACCCTTCGCTCGACATCGACGACAAGTCGGGCCTCGGCCCCGAGAACACCAACATCCGCGTGCCGGTGGATGGCAGTTACCGGGTGATCGTTCACAGCTTCGACGACAACGGCGATGGCGCCAGCCTCGCCACCGTACGCGTGTACAACTACGGCGTGCTCGTTCACGAAGACACGCAAACGATGGAGTACAACTTCACGTGGGAAGTCGGGCTCATCAACTGGCCGGAGGGCACCGTGGGGGTGACCGACGTGTACCGGAAGAACTACGAGTACGACAGCAACGGGGATGCCGTGCTCGATGTGAACGGCAATGAGGTGCCGGGACCGCGAGGGTGTCCGGAGTAGGCGGGGGCACTTGACGCGAGGAACAACGTGCACAGCTTCCCGCGCCATGTCCTCCCCCTTCGCTTGGCAGCTCATCCTTCGTCTCGAGGACGACCGGATGATCGCGCCCTCGCCCGAGAAGCGACGTGCGGTCGTGCGGGCGATCGGCCGGCAGCTGGGGCTCCGCGCCGCACTCGCCGCAGCAGCGGCGAGCGCAGAGAGCGACATCCTCCCCGCGCGGGGGCCGGGCGTGCGCCCCGCCGCGTCAGTCCGGCGCCGCGCTCGTAAGTAGGGGTAGACCTGAGTTCTGGTGGCACTTACGAGCGCGCGGGGGGCGGCGGAGGCGCGACGCCGGCGCCGCGGCGCGCACCATGCCGCCTTCGACGCGGGGCCGGGCCTACCGCGCCGCCCCCACCGCCCTCCCCTTCCAGATGGCGAACAACGCCGGATACACCAGCAGCTCCAGCACAAAGCTGCTCACCAGCCCCCCCACCATCGGCGCCGCGATGCGTCGCATCACATCGGCCCCGGCGCCGTCGCTCCAGAAGATGGGCAGCAGCCCGAGCATCGCCGTGGCCACCGTCATCAGCTTGGGACGCAAACGGCGAGCGGCCCCCTCGACGATCACCTCCTCCAACTCGCTGGGTGTGCGTGCGCCCCCCTGCCGTTTCCACGCCAGCGAGAGGTAGAGCAGCATTACCACGCCGGTTTCGGCGTCGAGTCCGGCCAGCGCGATCATGCCCACCCACGTGGCCACGCTCACCGAGTAGCCGAGCCAACTCATCAACCACACCGCGCCGATCAGGGAGAAGGGCACCGCGAGCATCACGATGCCCGTTTCCACCCAGCTGCCGGTGTTGATGCGCAAGAGGAGGACGATGAGGAGGAGCGTGAGCGGCACCATCCACGCGAGGGAGGCCTGCGCGCGGGCGAGGGACTGGAAGGTGCCCGCCCACTCCACGTACACGCCAGACTCCAAGGGCAGCTCGGCCAGCCGGGCTTCGGCCTCCTCCACCCAGGCGGTCACAGGCCGCTGGCCGGGGTCGACCAGCACGAGGCCCACGAGCGCGCCGTTTTCGCTGCGGATCATGTCGGGGCCGGTGGTGAAGCGGAGGTCGGCGACGCTGGACAGGGCCACGGGCGGCCCCGCGGACCGCTCCACCAGCGCTTCGGAGACGGCGCCGGGATCGGTGCGGAAGTCCCGGGCGTAGCGGACTAGCACGGGGAAGCGGGCGCGGCCGGCGAGCCAGTCGCCCACACGCTCGCCGCCGAGCGCGCCGTTGAGCGTGCGTGCCACGTTCGCGGGGCTCACCCCCAGCGCGGCGGCGGCCTCGCGGCGAAGGTCGACGTCGAGGAGAAACGCGCCGGAGGCCCGGTCGGCCACGATGCTTCGCGTGCCTCCCACCCCCCGCAAGTGCTGCTCGATCGCGACGGCGGCGCGCTCGATGGCGGCGAGGTCGGGCCCCTTCACGCGCAGGCCCAGCGGGCTGCGGAGCCCGGTGGTGAGCATCTCCGTGCGGGTCTGCACGGGCATCCACCAGGCGTTGGGGAAGCCGGGTACGTCGAGGGCGGCGTCGAGCTCCGCGACGAGGGCTTCCCAGTCGAGGCCGGGGCGCCACTCGCTCCGGGGCTTCAGCTGGATCACGGTTTCGGCCATGCCGAGCGGGGCGGGGTCGGTGGCGGTGTCGGCGCGCCCCATCTTTCCGAAGACGGTGGCCACCTCGGGGACGGCGGCGATGCGAGCGTCCATCTCCTGCAGCACCCGACTCGCTTCGGCCTCCGAGATGCCAGGCGGGGCGCTGGGCATGTACAGGAGGGTGCCTTCGTTCAAGGGCGGCATGAACTCGGTGGGGAGGCGCCAGAACATCGGGAGGCTCACCGCCACCAGCACCGCCGCCGCCGCCACGACGAACCAACGAGCGCGCACCACGAACCGCACGACGGGGGCGTAGAGCCCGCTGAGACCGTGGGCAAGCCGGTCGGCGTCGGCCTCGCGGGTGGAGCGCGCCCCGGAGTGCGAACCGTGGGTGAGCACCACCAGCGCGGGGGTCACGGTGACGGCGAGCACCGCCGCAAAAAACATCGCCCAGGTCTTCGTCCACGCGAGGGGGGCGAACAGGCGCCCTTCGCTGCCTTCGAGCGCGAACACGGGAAGGAAGGACACGGTGACGACCAGCAGCGCAAAAAAGGCGGCGGGCGCCACCTCCTGCATCGCCCGCACCACCACCTCCTTCCGCGGCGCTTCCGGCTCGGCGGCCAGCCGTGCGTGGACGTTCTCCACCACGAGGAGGCTCGCGTCCACCATCGCGCCCACGGCCACGGCCAGCCCGCCGAGGGACATGATGTTCACGGTGAGGCCCTGCGCCCAGAGCGGCACGAACGCCGCGAGGATGGCCACCGGAAGGGTGAGAACCGGCACCAGCGCGGTGCGCCAGCGGCGCAGGAACAGCCCCACGACCAAGGAGACGACGAGCAGTTCTTCGGCGAGCGTGCGCAGGAGGGTGGCCACGGCCTCGCGGATGAGGATGCTGCGGTCGTACACGGTGCGCAGCTCCACGCCGGGCGGAAGCGTGGCGCGCAGGCTCGCGAGGCGACCCTCCACCTGCTCGATCACCGCCAGCGCGTTCTGCCCCTGTCGGGCGATGACGATGCCGCCCACGGTGTCGCCGAGCCCGCCGAAGTCGGCGACCCCGCGCCGGGGCGCGCCGGACCACTGCACATCGGCAACGTCGCGGACGCGGATGCGGCGAGGAGCCGCTTCGGCTGCCGGCCCCCGCGAGGCCACCGGGGCCGCCGCGGCGGGGCCCCCCATTCCGGCCATCGCGGCGGCCCCCGGGGTTGGACTGCCTGCCTCCCGACCCACCGCCTCTCCCCCCCCCGCCGCCGCGCCGAACAAGGGCGCATCGAGCAGATCGTCGAAGTGGCGCGCCTCGCCGCGCAGCCGCAGCATCTGTTCGTGGCCGCCCTGCTCGAGCGTGCCCCCCCCCGCCACCACGTTCGCATCGCGCACCGCCACGGCCACCGCATCGAAGCTCACGCCGAGCGCCCGCATCCGTGCCGGGTCGAGGCTCACCTCCACCTGACGCTCAAACCCCCCGACGGCGGCCACCTCCGCCACCCCTTCCAACGACTGCAACGCCGGGGCGATCACGGTGTCGTGGAGGGTGCGGAGGGTGGCGGGGTCGCTCACGCCGCCTTCGTCGACCAGCGCGTACTGGAACACCCACCCCACCCCCGTGGCGTCGGGCCCCACCCGGGCGCGCGCCCCCTCGGGCAACCGCGTCTGGACCTCCGCCACCACCTCGCCCACCCGGTCGCGCGCCTCGGCCACGGAGGCGTCATCGCTGAAGATGGCGTAGACAAAGCTCATGCCGAAGCCGCTCTGACCGCGCACGGTCAGCACGCCCGGAGTGCCCAGCAGCGCCGCGGTGAGCGGGGCGGTGACCTGATCCTCGACCAGGTCGGGGCTGCGGCCCATCCACTCACTCGCAACGATCACCTGGGTGTCCGAGAGGTCGGGGATGGCGTCGAGCGGGGCCCGAAGGGCGGCGTTGGCGCCCGCGAGCGCCAGCAGCGCGGCGGCGAAGCACACCAGCCAGGGGTGCGCGGCCGAGAGGGCCACCACCCACGCCAGCGGGCCCCGCGAGCTCGCTTCGTCGCTGCCGCTCATGGCGAACTCCACGCCGCCGGCGCCTGAATGCGGCTGTCGGCCGCGACTAGAAAGGCGCCGGCCGCGGCCACCCGCTCGCCTTCGACCACCCCCGACACCAGCGCCACCTCCTCGCCGGTGCGCGCTCCCACTTCCACCTCGCGCGGCTCGAATCGCCCGTCGGCGCCGGCCACGAACACGATGCGGCGCGCCCCGGCGTACACCACCGCGTCGGCGGGAACGACGAGGGCGGGCGCGCCCTCGGGCGCGACCGTGACGATCACCACGGCGCCGGCGCGCAGCTCGCCGCCGGTGTCGTCGAGGGCCACGCGCACCCGCGAGGTGGACTCGTTGCCCACGACCGGGTGCACCGAGCCGGCGAAAACGCGTCCGGGCGCGGCTTCGTCGACGACCCGGGCCGGCGCACCCGCGGGCAACCGAGCGGCCAACGACGCGCTCACCGTCGCCTCCACCCACACCGCGCCGGCGTCGGCGAGGCGGGCCGCCACGCCGTAGGGCGCGAGCGGCGAACCCTCCACGACGTCCACGCTCACCACGACACCCGCGGTCGGTGCGAGCACCGGCACGGCCTCGAGCGGCCGACCCCGTTCCGCGAGCGCACTCACCTGCGCCGCCGTGAGGCCCAACGCCTCCAGCCTTCGCTCGGCCGCCGCGCGCGCCGGACCCACCGACGCGAGAAAGTCACTCTGCTCCGCGGCCAGCTCGGGGCTCCGCAGCGCGAACAGCGGCGCGCCCGCCCGCACCCGGCTCCCCTCCACCACGCGCAGGTCCGTCACCCAGCCCGACGCACGCACGGACACGTCGCGCAGCCGCCGCAGGTCCCAATCCACGGTGCCGGCGAAGCGGAGGGTCTCTTGGAGGGGGCGGCGCACGACTTCGGCGGTGCGGATGCCGTAGCGGCGGGCGGCCTCGGGCGTCACGGTCACGGTACCGGCGGCCTCGGCGCTCACCGGAACGAGGTCCATCCCACAGATCGGGCAGCTGCCGGGCTTGTCGTTGCGCACCGTGGGGTGCATGGGACAGGTGTGGACGGACGCCGCCGCGGCCCGCTCCGCGGCCCGCGGCTCCACGTCGGGGCGATGACCGTCGCTCGTCGGGCAGGCGGTGAGACTGAGGAGCGCGAACAGGGCGTTGATCATTCGGCCTCCGAGGGGATTCCGGCGCGCTGACCGCGCGCCATGGCGAGCATGGCTTCGGCGGAGCGGCGCTCCGCGCGCAGCTCCATCTGGCGAAGGCGGGCGTGGGCGAGATCGCGCTCGGCGAGGAGCCAAGACTCCAGCGTGCCGGCGCCGGTCTCAAACGCGAGGCGGGCGAGGCGGGCTCGCTCTGCTGCGAGCGGCGCCATGCGCTCCTGCATGACCAGCTCCATGCGCTCGGCTTCGTGCACCATCGCCTCGGCGCGGGCTTCTTCCCCGCGGGACTCGGCGCGGCTGCGCGCCTCGGAGGCCGCCGCCGCGCGCACCCGCGCCTCGGCCCCGGCCCGCCGGGCCGCGTTCGCGGCGGCGTCGAGCGGTACCTCCACCTCGACGCCCACCATCACGGCCATCCCGGGGTCTTCCCACATCGAGCTGGCGCCCGCCATCAGGCCGGCCATCGGCCGCCCCTCCGCGCGCGCCATCTCCGCCATTCCCGCGGCCATGGCGGCGTCGGCCTGCGCCGCTGCGACGGGCAGCGGCTCCGCCGCACGCGCCCCCACCAGCACCGGCCCCGGGTCGGCCGGGACCCCCACGCTCCACGCTTCGGCTCCGCCCTCGAGGCGCACCGCGGCGGCCTCGAGCAGCACGCCGAGGTCTGCCGCGTGGCCATTTGCGCCGCCCACCGCAACGAGGTCCGCCGCGGCCCGCCGGGCGCGCCCCGCCCACACGAGGCGCTCCTCGGCAACCAGCACGCCCTCCATCTCGGCCATCACGCGCTGGTCTGCCCGCAGGAGGCCCGCCCCCACTCGCCGTGCGACGGAAGCCGCGGCCTCCGCCACCGTCTCGCCGTGGTGGTCGAGCACATGCACCGCGTGAAGCACGGTCCACGCCTCGTCGAACGTAAGACTCGTCCGCGCCGCGAGCTGCACCTCCGCCATCGCCGAGTCGAGCCCCGCCATGCGATCCGCGCCGGCCGCGGCTTCCTGCGCTGAGCGGCGCATCCGCGCGCCGGGGAGCATCCAGCTGGCGCGGGCATCGACCGCGACGCCGTGGTGCGCGAACGGGGCCCACTCCGCGGACAGCAGCACCGGCGCGAGTGTGGCTTCGCCCCGGAGGCGGCCCGCTTCGGCGAGCGCGCTCCCGGCGGCGGCGATGCCGGCCGCGGGGTCGGCGAGCACGGAGTGAATGACGGCGTCGCGAGCAGGAAAGGCGGGCAGCGAAGCGGCCCACGCTACGGAGAAGAAGCAATACATCGGAACCTCGGGAGGGCGTTCAAGCCGCGGCGGGACGCCAGCGGCGGACACAACTCGAGCCCGAGGTTCAGATCAGGAGCGTTCGTAAGCTCAGGAAAAGCGGCGTGGCGGGCGGCGCGCGAGCGCCGCGAGCGGAAGCGAAGCGCAGCGGCGGAGCGGCTTCCGCGGGGGGCGGGGGCGCCGGCCGGAGCGGCGGAGCCGCGAGGCGACCAGCGAAGTGAGGCGAGGGGAGGTTCACGCCGGGGGCGGCGGAGGCGTCGGCCTCGCCGCGGGTGCAGCAGTCTTCCTCGAGCGTTCCGGTGCCGGCGGCGTGGTCGCAGACGCAGGCGCGAGCTTGCACATCGGCGAGGCACACCCAGGGCACCGCCCACGCGCTGTGCACCGCCACGAGGGCGAGCAGGGCGGCGAAGAGGCTCAGGACGCGGCGGGGCACGGGGGGAGTATAACTGCGGATCGGGGTGACTCGCGACCCCGGAGGCCCGGAGCCCCGGAGCCCCGGAGCCGCCGACGCAGGACGCGGCGCCGTGGGGGCGTTCGGTTCGCGGGCGAGGCGAGGCGGGGGGTGGCCGGGGCGGGGGGCGAGGCTCGCGTTGGCGAGCGGCAGCGAGCCCAAGCGGGCCGACCTTGCAGGCCTGAACTGGGGTCCGGCACTTAACGTGCCGGGGGGCCCCAGATCAGGCCGTCGTGGTCGAGGTAATCGTGGCCGTCGTCGGCGAGCTAGTCTTGGTGAGCGTGGCCCGCGCTCGTAAGTCGGGTGAGACCTCCGGTCTGGTGGCACTCACGAGCGCGGGGGCGCTGGGGACGCCGCGCCGCCCGCCCCCCGCGGCGCACCGCCCCTCTGGACATCCGCCCGCCGGTGCCTACCTGCCTTGCCATGAACGAACCTCGCCTCGCGCCCCCGCCCACCACCACCGCCGTCGCGAAGGCGCAGGCCCACAATCACGCTGACACCGTCGCCGAGGTCGCTGCCGCCGTGGCTCGCGACTCCCTCGTGATCGTCGGCATGGGCTGGAACCCGGCCGTCGGCACCGCTCGCCGCCTGCTCACCGCCGCCGGTCAGGCGCACACCTACCTCGGCTACGGCAACTACCTCAGCGGCTGGCGCAAGCGGCTCGCGATCAAGCTGTGGAGCGGCTGGCCCACCTATCCGCAGGTGTTCGTGCACGGCCGGCTCGTGGGGGGCGCCAGCGACTTGCGCGCCCTGATCGAGAGTGGAGAATTCGCTGCCCTATTCGCCGCGGGGCGCACCGGCGGGTGAGCGGGCGGTGGCGGTTGCGGCCCCATAGGTCTACGGCTATGGTCGGGGCAGTTCTGCCGATGGAAACGACCAGCCCGTCCCGCCGCACAAACCTCGTTGCCATCGCGCTGAGCGTGGGTGCCGCGTGTACGGGCGCGCCGGTGGACAGTGGCACAGACACCGACACTGCGCCGGCCGCGAGCGTGACCTGGAACAACCGCATCGGCCCCCTGATCAACGAGCGCTGCGCCGCCTGCCATCAGGAAGGCCGCAACGAACTCGTGCTCACGTCGTACGAGCAGGTGTCGGCCGTGGCGGGCTTGGCCTACGAGAAGATGGCTGGCAGCGGGGATGCGCCCTACGTGATGCCCCCCTGGCCGATCCCCGACTCCGACAGCTGCAAGCCGCCGCAGCCTTGGCTCGACGACCTGCGCGTGCGCCCTGAGGAGCTGGAGGCCGTGCGGGCGTGGATCGACGCCGGCCTGCCGCTGGGCGACGCGGCGGAGCCCATCGTCACCCCACCCCCGTTGGGGCTCAGCGGCGAGCGCACCGAGGCGCTCCCCAGTGTGAACTACACCGTGCCCGTGCGCGACGGCCCCTCCCCCGACCACACCCGCTGTTTCAGCCTCCCCGCCGGCCGCACCGAGGAAGCCGGTTGGCTCGACGCGCTCTACCTCCAGAACCCCGGCGAGATGATCCACCACATCATCGTGGCGAGTGATCCCGACGGCAGCTCCGCGGCCGCCGATGCCCCTCCCGACGCTCCGGCGGAGTGCTCGCCCACCGCGATCACCGACGGGCAGATGCTGTTCACCTGGATTTCCGACACCGGGCCCTTCGTGCTGCCCGCCGACTCGGGCATGTACCTGCCCGTCGGCGCGCGCATCGTGCTGGCGGTCCACTACCACACCCTCGACGTGGAACAGCACGACGACACCCAGCTCATCGTGAGGTGGACCGACGGCAAGCCCAAGTACCGCGCGTGGATGGACCGCTTCGGTGGCGCGGACGACGGACAGGTGGACTGGACGCCCGCGGGCTACCGCGGCGGCTGGGCCGATCCTCCCTTCGCCATCCCCGCCGACACCCCCGACCACTACGAACAGTGGAACGAAACGTGGGGGCAGCAGGACCGCCTCACCGACGGCCAGGACGAAGGGAACTTCGCCATCTGGTCGGTGTTCCCGCACATGCACTACGCCGGCAGCAACATCAAGATGATGCTCAAGCACCCCGATGGCAGCTCGGACTGCCTCTCGCACATCGAACGTTTTGACTTCGAGTGGCAGGCCACCTACCCCTACGACGCGCCGGTCGAGGAGCTTCCTCGCATCGCGCCCGACGACGAGATGGAGATTCAGTGCCACTACAACAACACGCTGGAGAACGATCGCCTGCGCACGGCGCTCCTCGCCGACGACTTCGAGGCCACGTTTGACATGACCGTGGGGGAGGGCGCGCTGCTCGAGATGTGCGTGATGCACTTCGGCGTGCTGGCGCCTGAGGAGTAGGGGGGGCGCGCCCGCCCGGCCGGTCAGTGGTGCCCGCCGCCCTTCACCTGCGTGACCAACGCTTCCACCATCTTGCGTGCGTCGCCGAACAACATCATCGTGTTGTCCTTGTAGTAGAGCGGGTTGTCGATGCCGGCGAAGCCGGGATTGAGCGACCGCTTGATGGCCACGACGGTCTGGGCGCGCCACACCTCCAACACCGGCATGCCCGCGAGCGCCGACTTGGGGTTCTCCAGCGCGTCCGGGTTCACGATGTCGTTGGCGCCGAGCACGAGCACCACGTCGGTGTCGACCATGTCGGCGTTGATCTCGTCCATCTCCAGCACGATCGGGTAGGGCACGTTCGCTTCGGCGAGCAGCACGTTCATGTGGCCCGGGAGGCGCCCGGCGACCGGGTGGATCGCAAACCGCACGGTGGCGCCCTTCTTTTGGAGCAGCTCGGCGAGCTCCCGCACGCTGTGCTGGGCCTGCGCCACGGCCATGCCGTAGCCGGGCACCATCACGACGGAACGAGCGCCGAGGAGCAGCTCCGCCACGTCCTCGGGGCCGGCGCGGTTCACGCCCTTCTGCGAGAGGGCCTCCGCTCGATCGTCGGGGCCGCTGACCTCTGCACCGAACCCGCCGAGGATTACGCTCACGAAGGAGCGGTTCATCGCCTTGCACATGATGTAGCTGAGGATGGCGCCGGAGCTGCCCACCAGCGCGCCCACGATGATGAGCAGGTCGCTGTTGAGCAAGAAGCCCGTCGCGGAGGCCGCCCACCCCGAGTAGCTGTTGAGCATCGACACCACGACGGGCATGTCGGCACCGCCGATGCCCATCACCAACAGCACGCCGAGGAGCCCGAAGAGCACGAGCGCTAGGTAGAGCGGCAGTGCCGCCTGGGTGGCGACGAACCACCCTCCGAACGCGAGCGTGGCCAGCAGCAGCACCAAGTTCACGCCGTGGCGGAAGGGGAACACCAGCGGCTTGCTGCGGATCAGCTCCTTCAGCTTCCCGAACGCCACGATCGAGCCGGTGAACGTGAGGGAGCCGATGATCACACCGACGAAGCACTCCGCGAGGTGGATGCCGCGTGCAACGTCCAGCACCTCCGTGGGGTGGGCCGCGAAGCCCGCGAGCCCCACCAGCACCGCGCCTGCGCCCACAAAACTGTGGAGGATCGCGACCAGTTCCGGCATGGAGGTCATCTGCACCCGCGAGGCGAGCACGGCGCCGATGCTGCTACCCGCTACCAGCGCCACGGCGGCCACGCCCAGCGAGCCCGTGTCTACGTGCCCGTCCTGAACAAGCTCCACCACCGTAACGGCGAGCGCCAGCGCCATGCCGAGCACGCCGAGAAGGTTGCCGCGCCGCGCACTCGAAGGGGCGCTCAGGCCGGCCAGGGAGAGCACGAAGCACACGCCGGCCACGAGGTAAATGAAGTCAATCATCTACTTCTTCCTGAACATGCTGAGCATGCGCTGGGTGACCAGAAATCCGCCGGCCACGTTGATGCTCGCCACAAAGATGGCCACCGCGGAGAGCAGCGTTGCTGCCGAGCTCCACGAGTCGCCGAGCGTGAGCAGCGCGCCCACCACGATGATCCCGCTGATCGCGTTGGTCACGCTCATTAGGGGGGTGTGGAGCGCGGGCGTGACCCGCCACACCACTTGGTAGCCTACGAAACAGGACAGCACGAACACCGTCAACTGCCCCACAAAGTCGGGTTCCGTCGGCATCAGCTTGCTCCGAGTGTGGGAGAGAGGGCGGCGGGGGCGCGCAGGCCGTCCACTCGCCCGACCCCCGCGTGCATGAGCGCCACGCCGCCCGTGATCTCGTCCGCGAGATCGAGCGCGTAGCCTTCCTTGCCGTGGAAGTGGTTGAGGAGGTTGAACACGTTGCGGGCGTAGAGCCGGCTGGCGTCGAACGGCATCCGCGCCGCGAGGTTGGTGTACCCCAGCACCCACACGCCGTTCACCTGCACCGCGGCGCCGCGTTCGCTGCACGCCACGTTGCCGCCGCCTTCCACCGCGAGGTCGACCACCACGCTGCCCGTCTTCATCATCTTCACCGTCTCCGTCTCGATGAGGCGCGGCGCGGTGCGACCGCCGATCAGCGCCGTGGTGATCACAATGTCCGAGGCCACCGCCGCGGTGTGAAGCAGGGCCTTGATCCGCTCCGTCTGTGCCTCGGAGGCAGCCTTCGCGTACCCGCCCTTGTCTTCGGCGCCCGCTTCGAGTTCGAGCTCCAGAAACTCGCCGCCCACGCTCTTGACCTGGTCCTTCACGGCCGGCCGCGTGTCGAAGGCCTTCACGACCGCGCCCAGCCGCTTGGCCGTGGCGATCGCCGAGAGCCCGGCCACGCCGGCCCCCACGACGAGCACCTGCGCGGGCGGAATCCGCCCGGCCGCCGTCATCAGCATCGGGAGGTAGCGGGGGAAAAGGTGGGTGGCTTCGAGCACGGCCCGGTAGCCGGCGATGTTCGCCATCGACGACAACGCATCCATGTTCTGGGCCCGCGAGATGCGCGGCACGGCCTCCATCGCCAACACCGTGGTGCGCTTGGCCACGAGGCCCTCGAGCAGCTCGTCGTCGTCGCCCGGGTACACGAAGGAAAGCAGCGTACTCCCCTGCGCGAGGCGGCTCACCTCGTGTCCGTCGGGGCGAGACTGAGGCCGTTGAACCTTGAGCACCAGCTCGGCGCCCCAGGCCACATCTCCGTCCACCAGCTGGGCTCCGGCCGCAGCGAAGTCGGCGTCGAGGATGGAGCTTGCCACGCCGGCGCCCCGCTCCACCAGCACGTCGTGGCCTTTGTCCTTCAGCTTCTTCACGGTCTCGGGAGTGGCGGCCACACGGCGTTCGTCGCTGCGTGTCTCTCTGGGAACTCCGATGCGCATGCGCCCTCCGCGCGGGCATGTTCGCCGTGCGCGGAACGTTGTCAAGCAAGGAGATTGGCGATGCGCGTTTGCCCCGCATCATGGGTTCGAATTGCGTCGTGGGCGCATCGCGGCGCCTCCCGGACGGCCAGTGCTGCGGGGCGCCGGCTGGCCAACTCGGGCCCTCCTGAGCGCCGGTCGTTACACATGCGCGATGTTCTTCCTCTCTCTCCTCGCGTGCACCGGCTCCGATGACGACTCCACCGCCCCGGTTGAGCGCGAAGGCTGTTTTCAGGGCCCCACCGTCACCATCACCTCGCCAGAGTCGAGCTCGGAACTGCCGGTCGGCGTGGCCGTCACGCTGAGCATGGAAGCCAGCTCCGAGGTGGACGACGTCTCCGTTCTCCGCCTGTTGTGGAACGTGTACAAAGACGGCGCGGCCGACGACGAAAACCTCGGTACCCTCCCCATCGAGAGCTGGACTCCCACGGCGGAGGATGAGGGCATCTGGACCATCCGTGCGCAGGTGGAGGACAGTTGCATCGCGGAGCTGGCCATGGAACCGGTGCAGGACTCCGTGCGCGTCCAAGTGGTGCCCTGACATGCGACGCCTCTCCCCGCTGCTGGTGTTCGGTGCCGCGTGCGGCTCTCCGGCCTGTCCCGACGGCGAGGAGTTCGATGTGCAGGGGCTCTGCGTGCCGGTGGTCATCGACACCGCGGCGGACAGCGGCGGGGGCGACACCGGCGGCACCGGGGAGAGCGGTGACACCGGCGACAGCGACAGCGGGGGAGGCGGCGACACGGGTGAAACCGGTGACTCCGGCGACACCGGCCAGGCGTCGGCCCCCCGCGAGGTGGTCGAGCTGGTCCCCTTTGACACGACGATGTGGTTGGGCAGCGGCGCCGCCTGGCGCGGCCTGAGCGTGGCGCCCGACGGTACGGTGTGGGCGGCCTCGAGCGAGGGACTGCTGCACCTCCTCCCGGCGAGCGGGGAGGCGCGGGTGTACACCACCGCCGACGGCCTCTTCGCCGACGACGTGAGCGCGGTGCTCGCCCACAGCGACGGCACCGTCTGGGTCGGCTTCGTCGGCACCGTCGACCACCAGGGCGATCAGCTCGCGGTCGCCGTCGACGGTACGCTGAGCGTGCTGCGAGTGGTGGACTACGACGAGTCTAGCGAACTCACCAGCGTGTACCGCATCCGCGAGCAGCCCTACGGCGTGGGTGCCGGCGATGTGTGGATGGCCACCAACGAAGGGCTCTGCCTCTGGGACGCCGATGTGGAAGTGTTCGCCGAGCACGCCCATCCCGCCCACCCCCATCTGATCACCCGGGGGGTCGCCTTCACGCCCGAGGCCGACGTATGGAGCGCCGACCAGTACCAACTCGGTCGGTGGCGGTACAGCAACGACGGCGACCTCAGCCCCAGCGCCGACCTCTACGAGAAGTGGGTGCCGTGGCCCGTCGAGCCCGAGGTCCCGGTGGACATGACGGATGCCGACGCCCACGAGGCCACCGTGTGGCTGGCGTCGTCGCTGTTCGGGCTGGCGCGGGTGGATGTCGCGGAAGCGGGAGGCGCCAGCATCACCACGCTGTACGCGGAGCTGGGCGCGGCCAGCGCCGTTCGGGTGGCCGACGAACGCACCGTGGTGGTGGGCAGCGCCACGGGGCTCTGGGCTGTCGACGCTGTGGACGGCAGCTTCGCCCCGCTCGCGGGCGCCGAGTCCATCAGTGGGTCGGTGCAGCAGTTGGCCCGCGTCGAGCCGACCGGCGATGGCACGTTCTGGGCCGCCGTACCCGGCAAGCTCGTGCAGTTCACGCTCAGCCCCGCGCGCTGAGCGCCGGGGCGGCGCGCGGCCGAGTACACTGCGGCGCGATGGACGTCCTCTTCCTCTCGCCGAACTACCCCCCGGAGATGCAACAGTTCACGCGGGGCCTCGGCCAAGCCGGGGCGAGGGTGCACGGCGTGGGCGACACGCCGCTGCACGAGATTCCCGCTCAGGTGCGGGAGCACCTCACCACCTACCTGCAGGTGCCCGCGATGGGCGACCTCGGCGACGTGCGCGCTCGAATCCACGCGTGGCTCGGCGGTCGGCGGCCCGACCGCGTGGAAACCCTGTGGGAGCCGATGATGCTGCTCGCCGCGGGGCTCCGGGAGGACCTCAACGTGCCGGGCATGCGCACCGAGGTGGTCGCCGGCTTCCGCGACAAGGCGCTGATGCGGCAGCGGGTGGCGGCCGCGGGCCTCCGCATCCCCCGCACCGTGCGGGTGCGCAGCGCTGCGGAGGCGCTCGCGGCGATCGACGCGGTGGGCTTCCCGGCGATCCTGAAGCCCGTGGACGGCGCGGGCGGCGCCGACACCCACCATGTCACCGACTTGGCGGGCTTCCGCGCCGCGCTCGCCACGATGCACCACGTTCCCGATGCCACGGTCGAGGAGTACGTCGAGGGCGACGAGTTCACCTACGAGACCCTCTGCGTGGACGGCGCGATCCTCTACGAGAGCGTCTGCGCCTACGCCCCCACGGTGCTGGTCGCCCGGCGCAACGAATGGATCAGCCCGATCATCCACGCCCGCCGCAGCGTGAGCCGCCCGGAGCTGGCTGCCGGCGTGGAGCTGGGCCGCCGCGCGGTCCCGGCCCTCGGCATGGGCACCGGGATCACGCACATGGAGTGGTTCCGCAAGGCCGACGGTACCGCGATCTTCGGGGAGATGGCGTGCCGCCCGCCGGGCGCGAACATGGTGGACCTGATGAACTATGCCGACGACTGCGACCTCTACGCCGACTGGGCCACTGCGGTGACGAACGGCTCCGTTCGGCCGCGCCCGCCCCGCCCGTGGTCGAGCGCCATCGTGTTCAAGCGGGCGCAAGGCCGCGGGAAAATCCGCGCCGTGGTGGGCCTCGACGCCTTCGTGGCCAAGCACCACCGCTGGATCGCCCGCATCGACCTCCTCCCCATCGGCGCCCCCCGCCGCGACTGGACGCAGACCTTTCTGGCCGACGGCAACCTCGTGGTGCGCCACCCCGACGACGCTACGTGCATGGAGATCGCGCGAGAAGCGGCGCAGTCGATCCAGATGTACGCCGGGCTCTGAGCCGGGGATGCCGATCACCGACTGGGGAGAACACGACGCCACCGCTCTCGCCGACTTCGTTCGTCGCGGCGAAACCACACCGAGCGAGCTGGTCGACTCCGCGCTCGCGGGCATCGACCGCGTAGACCCGAGCCTGAACGCGGTCGTGCATCGGATGGACGATTCCGCCCGGAAGGCGGCAGCTCGATCGCGGCGGCAAGGGTGGCGAGGAGGAGCATCAGGGGGTCCGCCGGTGAGCCTCCCCGCTCTGCTCGGAGCCCTCGCCTCATGGACACCCGGCCGCCGCCGTGCGAAAGCCTCCAGATGCCCCCGACCCTTCGCGCGGCCGAACCCTCGGACTTCGACGCCATCGCGGCGATCACCAACGTCTACATCCTCGGCACGGCGATCCACTTCGGGACCGAGCCGGTCACCAGCGACGAGCTGCGTCGCGAGTGGCTCGCTTCCCGCGACCGCCACCCCTACCTGGTCGCGGTGGTGGGCGACGAGGTGGTGGGGTTTGCCAAGGCCTCGAGCTTCCGAGCGCGCGCGGCCTATGCGCGCACCGCCGAACTGGGCGTGTACGTTCACGACGCCCACCAGCGGCGCGGCCTCGCGCGCGGGCTGTATCGCGCGGTCATCGCAGACTGCCGAGCGCGCGGATTCCACTCGCTGATCGCTGGGATCGCGCTGCCAAACGAGGCCTCGGTGGCGTTGCACGAGGCGCTTGGCTTCGGGTTCGTGGGGGTGTTCCACCAGATCGGGTTCAAGTTTGGCGCCTACCACGACGTCGGCTTCTGGGAGCTCCAGCTCGGATTGGAGTCGCTCCGGTGAACGACCCCGCTGCTGTCGCCCTCGCCTACCAGGAATCGCGGGCGGGCTCGGCGAGCGCGTCTGCCGCGAAGAAGCTGGCCTTTGGCGGGTGAGCCGGCGCAGAATCGGGGCTGAGGCGCGGCTCCGCCATCCAGCCCCGCCTACGCGCTCGCGTAGACCCCCTGGTCGTCGCCGCCCCCGCCGAACACGCGCTTCAAAAGCTCCGCCCAGCCGGGCGGGGCGTCGTCCGCGACCTTCTCCTGAAGCGCTCACCAAAACCAGCCCGGGGTGTGCTCACCTGAAGTAGTCCCCCGGGTCGTGGTGGGCGAAGGGGCGGCTGGAGGCGCCCATGACGCGTCGACGGCGTTGCCGGGTGTGCGCTGAACTCTTCGCCCCAGGCCTGGAGATGCAGCACGACACCTCGCCCCACCGGGTGATGGTCGGGGGCCGGGTGGTACCGTTGCAGTGCGCGTCGCTCGTACAGTGTTTCTCCCGACGCCGCTTCATCCAGTGCTATCCGCGATGGACCCGCTTCCACGTCAAGTCCTTCCTGACCGCGGCGCTTCGGTTCTTTGGCGGCTCGGCCAGCCGGTGCATGCTGGACAACTCCACGGTGATCATGACGGGCGGCACGGGCCCGGATGCGCGCGCAGTACCCGAGATGCAGGCGTTCGCTGACCGCTTCGGGTTCACGTTCGTTGCCCACGCGATCGGCCATGCCAATCGCTCGGCGCGGGTCGAGGGCCCCTTCTGGAACATCGAGCACAACTTCTACCCGGGGCGGACCTTCACCGACCTGCGAGACCTCAACGCCCAGGCCATCACCTGGTGTCAGACGTACAACGCGACCTTCCACAGGAGCTACGCCGGTATCCCCGACGAGCTCTGGCGCATCGAGCTTCCGGTGATCCGGGCGCTGCCGGCCTACCTCCCCGAACCCACCGAGGTGCACCCGCGGCG
>CANKOI010000036.1 GCA_947484175.1 Deltaproteobacteria bacterium | reverse complement strand
TCGAGTTTCGGCTCTCGGTCAACGAGTTTCGGTAGTCGAAAAATCGAGTTTCGGCCGTCGAACCTCGGTTGTCGAATCTCGCCCACCGAGCATCGGTGATCGCGCATCGTTCATCGACCGGCGGGCCCGCGGACTTTGCGACCGCCCTGGGTATCCACCGGCCAATGCCTCCCGCCACCCATGCCTCCTCGAATGCGACACCTGCAGCACCCATCCTGCCTCGAACGCGACAACACTGCCTCGCGCGCGCCAGTCGTGAGCGGCGGCCAACGGAGCAACCTTTGTTTTTTCACTCAGTACGACGAGCCGCACCCGGGGGCGCGCGAGTAGTGTCGCATCCGAAGGGGGATGGGTGCCTCCCCTGTCGCACTCACGTGGGGATGGGTATGATTCCGCCATGTTGCTGGCGCTTACCCTTGCGTGCTCCCCCTCGTCCGACTCCGACAGTGCCCCGGCCTCGGCGAGGTTGAAGTTCGATCTCGACAACGTCTCGGCCGCCGGCGCCCTCGATACCTCGGCCGGCCCCGTCGACATCATGATCGCCCCCGGCCTGCTTGTGGTGCACCTCCCCGACTTCTTCATCTTCCGCACCGGCGACAAGCTCGCGGGCACCGCCATGGAGCGCCTCGCCGAAGACGGCGACCCCCTCCCCCTCGCCGAGCTAGTCGCGGAGTCGTCGGAGGTCATCGAGGTGGTGGTGCTCGCCGCCCAGGACGCCACCACCTACGAAAACGCGGCGATGGGTCCCGGTGGTCACGCGAGTCAGCTGCTCTCGATGAGCAGCGACCAGCGTGTGAGCTACGTCTCCATGTTCGGCCAGTCCAACGACGTCGTGATCTCCACGCCGCCGGGCGGGGTGTCGGTGCTCAAGCCCGATGGTTCATTGGCCACGGTTCCGCTCGCGCTCTTCGACGCCGGAACGGAGCGGAACGAAGAGCCCGGCGTGGGGGAATCGCAAGCCCCGCGTCAAGCCGCCGCCGACACCGGCGAGTCCCTCGAAGGCACGATCGTCCGCATCGACGGGAGCGACGTCGAAGGCTGGACGTACCCGTCTACGCTGGACTTCGTGAGCGTCGCGGCGAGCGTGGAGTAGGAGCGCCCGCGCTCCCCCTACCCCTCCCCCCCGCGCTCCCCCAGCCACCCCAGCACCGCCCACACAGTCTCCAGTCGATCGAGCCGATCGGTGTCGAGCGTGAGGTCGGCCTGCGCATAGGCCGCTTCGCGTGCGAGGAGCAGCCCCCGAAGCTCCGCCAACGCATCGGCCCGCCCCCGTGTCGGCCGAGAATCCCCCTGCGCCTCCACCCGCTTCAGGTGCGACTCCGGCCGAGCGCGCAGCCACACCGTCTGAGCCTTCCTCCGAACGTGCGCCCACAGCTCGCTCTGGACCACCATCGAGCCGCCCGGGGCAAGCACGACTCGCTCGCCCGTGCCCAGCAATTCCTCCACGACCGCCTGCTCCAGCGCGCGGTACCGCTCCACCCCGTGCTCCGAGAACAACGTGCCGAGAGGCATTCCCGCGCGCGCCTCGATGAGCTCGTCCACCTCGAAGAACGGCGCGCCGAGACGGGTGGCGACGGCCCGGCCCACCGTGGACTTCCCCGCGCCGCGCACCCCAACCAGCACCACCGCCTGCCGCCGTGGACCGGCCGTGGAGACGAGGTCGGCGAGCGAAACGTCGAGCGCATCCGCCAGCTCGCCGAGGCGCAGCAGGCTCGCATTCGCCGCACCGCGTTCCACATCGGCCAGAAAACGCAGGCTCACCCCGGATCGTTTCGCCAGCGCCGCCTGCGTGAGCCCCTTTTTCTCCCGAAGCGCACGCACCCGAGCGCCCACTCGACTCAGCAGATCATAGGCACGAGGCAGCATCGCACAGGCAGTATACTGCACTATGCAGCGCTTGAGCAAGCGAGAATCATGCAGTATAGTGCCCGTCACTCCGGACCCGAACGATGGCTGAGATCGCCTACCCCGCCGTAAACTTCGAAACGCACCCCTCCCGCTACGTGCACTGGCACCTCGCGGTCAACGGCAACGTGGCCGTGCTGAGCATGAAGGTGCAGGAAGATGGCGGGATGTGGCCCGGCAAGTACGAACTCAAGCTCAACAGCTATGACCTCGGCGTCGACGTGGAATTGGCGGACGCGGTGCAGCGCCTCCGCTTCGAGCACCCCGGCGTGCGCGCGGTGGTGGTGACCGGCGGCTACGACAAGGTCTTCTGCGCCGGCGCGAACATCCGGATGCTCGCGCAGTCGAGCCACGCCTTCAAGGTGAATTTCTGCAAGTTCACCAACGAAACGCGCGGAGGAATCGAGGAGGCCACGGCGCAGGGCGGGGCGGTGTACCTCGCCGCGCTCAACGGAACGGCGTCCGGCGGCGGCTACGAGATGGCGATGGCGTGCAAAGAAATCTACCTGATCGACGATGGAAACTCGGCGGTTTCTCTGCCCGAAGTTCCCCTCCTCGGGGTGCTCCCCGGCACCGGCGGGCTCACCCGGCTCACCGACAAGCGGAAGGTCCGGCGCGACATGGCCGACGTTTTCTGCACGAAGGCCGAGGGGTTCAAGGCGCGTGACGCCGTGAAGTACGGATTTGTCGACGCCGCCTTCCCCCGGAGCCGCTGGCAGACTTCGGTCGACGAACGCGCCGCCGTGGTGGCCGCCGCCAACCCCGGAGCGCCCGACGCCTTCCCCGTTCTGCTGGAAGCGCTCGCTCCGGTGTGGACCGACGAGCAGCACCTCGACTACCGCTACGTGAGCGTGCGTTTCGACCGTGCCGCCCGCATCGCCCACCTCACGCTCCGCGCCCCCGACAGCGCGCCGAGCGCGAGCAGCGCCACGTGGTCTCTCCGGGCCTGGCGCGAGCTCGATGACGCGCTGCTCCGCCTCCGGGTGAACGACCTCGACATCGGCTTGCTGGTGGTGAAGGCGACCGGCAGCGCTCAGGCCGTCCTCGACGCCGACGCGGCGCTGGGAACGCAGGGGTGGTTCGGCCGCGAAGTCCGGCTGTTTCAGGCACGCGTGCTCCGGCGGCTCGACAACATGGCGAAGTCCATCTTTGCCCTCGTGGAGCCTGGAAACGCGTTCGCCGGCTCGCTGTTCGAGGTCGTACTCGCGGCAGATCGCAGCTACATGCTGGAGGATGACGACGGCGAAAATGCTGTATGTGTCACCGATGTATCAGCGGGCTCGTTCCCGATGCACTCCGGCCTGACCCGCCTGCAATCTCGTTACCCCGGCGACACGGCGGCGCCCGACCGCGTGCTGCGGCACGGCGGCACCATCGACACCGATGCGGCCGGCACCCTCGGCCTCGTGACCCTCACCCCTGACGAGATCGACTACGAAGACGAGGTCCGCATCGCCATCGAGGAGCGCGCCAGCCTCTCCCCCGACGCGCTCACCGGCATGGAGCAGAACCTGCGATTCGGCGGCCCCGAGTCGATGGACAACAAGATCTACGGCCGCCTCACCGCCTGGCAGAACTGGATTTTCCAGCGCCCGAACGCGGTGGGTGAGCGCGGCGCCCTGAAAATGTTCGGCGCGCCCGAACGCCCCGTCTTCGACTACAAACGTACCTAAATCCGAACCGGAGCACGCCCCCATGGCCGCCATCGACTACCAGAGCCTGATCCCCAACAACGTGAACCTCGACTCCGACAAGCGCCTGCAGCGCGCGCTGGAGAAGTGGCAGCCGGCCTATCTCGACTGGTGGAACCAGATGGGGCCCGAGAGCTTTCAGCTCCACGACGTGTACCTCCGCACCGCCGTGAGCACCGAGCCCGGCGGCTGGGCGCAGTTTGGCTACGTAAAGATGCCCGACTACCGCTGGGGCATCTTCCTCGCCGACCCCGTCGCCGACCGGCGCATCCAGTTCGGGGACCACATTGGAGAGCCGGTGTGGCAAGACGTACCTGGAGAATACCGCAACGTTCTACGGCGCATCATCGTCACGCAGGCCGACACCGAGCCCGCCAGCGTAGAGCAGCAGCGGTGGCTGGGGATGACGGCCCCCTCGGTGTACGACATGCGCAACCTGTTCCAGGTAAACGTGGAGGAAGGGCGCCACCTCTGGGCGATGGTCTACTTGCTGCACGCCCACTTCGGAAAAGACGGCCGCGACGAAGCCGACGACCTGCTCGCGCGCCGTGCGGGCGATGCCGACAAGCCCCGCATCCTCGACGCGTTCAACCAGCCGTGCCCGGACTGGCTCACCTTCTTCTGCTTCACCTGCTTCACCGACCGCGACGGCAAGTACCAGCTTGGCGCGCTCGCCGAGTCGGGCTTCGACCCCCTCTCGCGCACCTGTCGCTTCATGCTCACCGAAGAGGCCCACCACTTGAGTGTGGGTGAAACCGGCGTGGAAAGGGTGCTCCGGCGGGGCGCGCAGCTCGCCAAGATCGACCGCAACGGCGATGCAAGGGCGCAGGGCGGCATCCCCATCGCCATGACCCAACGCTGGGTGAACTACTGGTACTGCTACAGCCTCGATCTGTTCGGCTCCGAAATCTCCACCAACGCCGCCGACTTCTTCGGCGCCGGCCTGAAGGGGCGCTGGGCCGAGGCCAAGGACTACGAAGAACACACGGCGCTCAACCAGTGGCACCAAATGGCCGTCGTGGAGCAGGGCAAGCTCACCTCGCGGGACGTCCCGCTCCGCAACGCCATGAACGAGGTGCTGCGCGATGCCTACATGAAGGACACGGAGCGCGTCGTGCGTCGGTGGAACGTGGCCCTCGAAGAAGAAGGAGTGGCCGATCGCATCACCCTGCCGTCGAGCCGCTTCTTCCGCCGCCAGGGCATCTACGCCAACCTGCCCTTCAACCCGGAAGGCGAGCTCATCAGCGCCGCCGAGCTGGCCCGCCGCACGCCCGAGTGGCTCCCCACCGAAGAGGATCGTACCTACGTCACCAGCCTGATGCACCGCGTGGAAGACCCGGGGCAGATGGCGAACTGGATCGCCGCTCCCCGCCGCGGCATCCACGGCAACCCCGTGGAGTTTGAGTACGTTCGCCCCCCCATGGCCTGAGCCGTGGGCCTGCGTTCACGGCTGGACCGGCTCCTCGACGTCGGCCCGAGCGACGACCCTCGTCGCGTGGCGGTGGCCGCTACTCGAAAGCGGGTGGAGAGCCCCGTGGTGAGCACCCCCAGCGCCCGTGTTCGCATCGAACGTACCGGCCACGACGGCGACGTGCTGCGGTTTCTCCTGTGGTGTCACCGGCGGTCGCTGCCTGTGGAGATCGTCGACTCAGAAACGGACCGCATTTCGGTGGACGGGCAGCCGATGTCGGCTGCAGCCGCTCGCGAACTGCTCCTCTCGAGCGCCGCGAGGTGATCCGGCGAGATCGCCCGCACGGATTATTGGCAAAGTACCTATCAGACAACGTTCATACACCCCCCTTCCGCCGCCGCCCAGCCCGAGGCATGTTGAAGGTGTCGGAATCAACCGACTAAGGAGTCCCCGATGCTCACCCCCCTCGTACTGCTCGCCCTCACCTCGCTCGCCCAAGCCGACGATTCCACCGGGACCGACGCCCCGGCGGACGGCGACACGTTCAGCGACCGCCACCCCGAGAGCGACCCGAACAACGGCAACGTCCGCCACGGCATTCGCATAGGGTACGTGTACCTCAACCAGTCGGAGCTGGCCGGGCTGAAAGACCCGAGCCTCTTCGGTGTGGGCTGGGAGGGCGAGTTCCGGATGATCGGCTCCGAGAGCGTAGATTTCATCCTCGTCACCAACGTGATGGCGCTGGGCATGAACCAAGGCCTCCTGCTGCCGACCGGCAACCTCCTGTTCGGCGCTCACATTGGGAACATGGTGGAATTCGGCGCGGGCGTCAACGCCTCGCTCGCCCCCACGCCCGCCCTGCACATGATCGTGGCCGGAGCCGTCACCCCCAAGGTAGGCACGCTGCAGCTGCCGATCGCCCTCAGCTACGTTCCCGACGTGGACGGCTTCTGGAAGGTCGGACTCACGGTGGGCGTGAACTGGGGCGCGGAGTAGCTCGCCTCACCCCCCCGACTGGTCCACCACCCGGTCGCCCGGAAGCAGGAAGAGCTCGAAGTTCCCCTTCCCATCCGCTCGAATGAGGTTCTCTCGAACCCCCCCCTCCCGCAGCCGTTCGCGAAGGCGGCGAAGGGCTCGGTCCCAGCTCATGCGCAGGGTATTTCCCTGCCGCTTGCCCCATAGGGCCTGAGCCACCGGCTCCCACGCCAACGGCTGCCCCGCGAGCGCCAACTCCGTCAAGAGCTCAGCAGGCAGGCCGTCGATCGGGAGCGGCGTCCTGCCCGCACACGAGATGACCGCCGACGTCGTCCTCACGGTCACCACCAGCGGCCGCACCCGCGACTCCGTGGCCAGCACCGCCAGCTCCTCCAACGAAGAGTCCGTGACCTCTACGACCGTTTCTCCTACCGAAAAGCTCTGGCCGCGACGCAACGCAGTCGGGCCGCCGCCGACGTCAAACATCCACCCTTCCGCCGTGGTCCACACCCGGCCGATCGCCTCGTCCAGAAAGCCGGGCACGAGATCGAACTCCGGGTTGGACACGAAGCTGTACACCGGTGAGCAGAGCTCGCGTACCTGACCCGGCATCCGGAGCGCGAGGACCCTGTCCGGCAAATCCACCTTCACGACCTCCACACCCACCGCCCCGGCCAGCGTGAAGCGCAGACCGGTGGCGAGCAAGAGATCGTCCTCAGGAGCGCCGTCCACGAGCACCGCATTTCGCAGGCTCACCAAGTAGAGCTCGCGCCCACGCAAGGAGATGAGGGCCGCCGCTTCGGGAACGCGCGGATCGGCCACCCGGAGATTCGCGCTCTGCAAGCGGCCGACCAGACCGCCCGGCGGCAGGGCTACCGGTGCGCCCCCCTCCACCGACAACCAGACTTGAGGGCGTGCGATCACGTAGCGCTCCACGCGGGGACAGATAGCCGAGACGACCCTTCTGAGCGACCGGCGCGTTAGGTCCGCGCATGCCCGACCCGCTGGTGCTCCACCTCGTCGTCAACGGCGAACCGGCCCGCGCGCTCGTTCCGCCGTCGCGCACGCTCTTGGAGCTCCTGCGCGACGATCTGGCCCTCACGGGCACGAAACACGGCTGCGACGTGGGCGACTGCGGAGCTTGCACCGTCTTGGTGAACGGACGTCCGAGGCTCTCGTGCATCACGCTCGCCGCGGACTGTGCCAACGAAGCGGTGCAGACGATCGAGGGCGTGGCCCAGCAAGGCGAGCTGAGCGTGATCCAGGCTGCCTTCGACCACCACGTGGCGGCCCAGTGCGGCTATTGCACGCCCGGGTTCGTGATGACGCTCACCCATTTGTTCGCCGCCGACCCCGAAGCCGACGAAGCCGAGCTGCGCCGCGCCCTGGGCAGCAACATCTGCCGCTGTACCGGCTACGTAAAAATCCTCGCCGCGGCCCGAGACGCCCAAGCTCGGCTCCGGGCGTCCCCGTGAGCGTCCGGCAGTCCGAGCCCGTTCCCGACCCGATCGGCCGCTACGGCGCCAAGATCGACGGGCGCGAGCGCATCACCGGAGCGGCGCTGTTCGTGGCCGATCTGAAGCTGCCGCGCATGGTGCATGCCAAATTCGTGCGCTCCACCCGCACGCACGCCAAGATCATCGCCGTGCACCTCGACGCTGCCCTCGGTATCCCTGGCGTGGTGGGGCACTGCATCGGCGAGGAGCTACCCCGCCGCTACGGGGTGATCCCGGTGGCGCAGGACGAAACGGCGCTGGCGCTCGGCAAGGTTCGATACATTGGCGAGCCGATCGTTTGTATCGTGGCGCTGGACGAAGAAACCGCACACCGCGCCTGTGAGGCCGTGGTCGTGGAGTACGAAGACCTTGAGCCCATCCTCACGATCGAGGCTGCGCTCGACCCTTCAAAACCCGTCATCCACGAGTACGCCCGAAAGCCGAGCAACATTCTCCGCAGGGTTCACCAGCAGTACGGCGATGTAGACGCGGGCTTCGCCGAGGCAGCGTTGGTGCTGGAAGAGCGGTTTGAGTACCCCGGGAGCACGCACGTGGCGCTCGAGAGTCAGGCGGCCCTTGCCCGGATGGAGCCCGACGGGAAGCTCACCCTCTGGAGCAGCACGCAGAACCCCCACTATGTGCACCGCGATGTGGCCAGAGTGCTCGGGATGCGCGAGCAGGACGTTCGGCTGATCAAGCCGGCAGTCGGCGCCGGCTACGGCGGCAAGTGCGACCCCTTCTGCTCCGACATCTGCGCCGCCCACCTCGCCCGTAAGCTCGGCCGGCCGGTCCGCATCGTGATGGAGCGTGAGGAAGTCTTCCTTGCTCACCGGGGCCGGCATCCCACGCGTATGTGGCTCAAGATGGGTTTTGCGCCCGACGGGCGCATCACCGCCATCGACTTCAAGGCCTGGGCCGATGGCGGCGCCTACGCCAGCTACGGGGTCGTCACCAGCTACTACCTCGGCGTGTTCATGCCGCTTCCGTACCGGCTGGAGAACTACCGGTTCGAGTCGCACCGCCTCTACACCAACAAGCCCCCCTGCGGTCCCAAGCGTGGCCATGGCGCCATCCAGCCGCGCTTCGCGTTGGAGGTCATGATCGACCGCGCGGCCCGTCAACTCGGTCTCGATCCGGCGGGGATGCGCCGGGCGAACTGCGTGGAGGCGAACACCGAGACCTGCAACGGGCTCCGGATCACCTCCGTGGGTATTCAGGCCTGCATCGACGCCGTGGTGAAAGCCAGCGGCTACACCGAGCGGCGCGGCACGCTCGGACCGGCGCGCGGGCTGGGCATCGCCACGAGCGCGTACATGTGTGGCGCCTTGCACCCCACCTACCAGAACGAGCTGCCGCACAGCACCGTTCAGGTAAAGATCGACCGCTCGGGCGAGGTCGTGTTGTACAGCGGCACGGCCGACGTGGGCCAAGGCAGCAACCACATGCTGGCCGGCTTGGTGGCGCACCGACTGGGCCTGCACCCGCGCGACATTCGGGTGGTGGAGGGTGACACCTCACTCACCCCCGTGGACCTCGGCAGCTACTCCAGCCGGGTCACCTTCATGGCGGGGAACGCTGCGTTGCTCGCGATAGATCCTCTGCGCACCCGAATCGTAGCCGCCGTAGCGGTGAAGCTCGCGTGCGCCCCGGAGGACATCCGCTTCGGTCTCGCCGGCCACCCCGACCGCGGCGATGGCCCTCGCGTTGGAAATGACACATCTGATGTGTCATGGGTGGACGCCGTGTGGCTCGCGGAGGAGGCGGGCGGGCCACTGGTGAACGCCGGCGGCTACACGCCTCCGAAGATCGGCAGCCGCTTCCGGAGGCAGTCCGTGGGTCCCTCGCCGGCGTACTCGTTCACGGCCCAAGTGGCCGAAGTGGTGGTCGATGAAGAAACGGGGGTGGTTCGGGTGGAGCGCATCTGGGTGGCGCACGACTGCGGTCGCGTGCTCAATCTCGCCATCGTGGAAGGCCAGGTAGAAGGGTGCGTGTACATGGGTGTGGGAGAGGCGCTCGGCGAAGAGCAGCGCTACCTGCCCAACGGGCTCCTGCGCACGCCGAGCCTCCTGGAGTACAAGCTCCCCACCGTGCATGAGTGCCCTGAAGTGCACGTTTTCGCCATCGAGTCGCTCGACCCCGAGGGGCCGCTTGGCGCGAAAGAGGCGGGAGAAGGCCCACAGCTCAGCACCGTTCCTGCCATCGCCAACGCCATCTTCGATGCCACCGGCGTCTCGCTCCACCAGCCGCCCTTCACCCCCGAGCGGGTACTCCGCGCCCTCGACGCCCGCCGCGCTGGGCGAGCCGGCTGATGCTTCCCCTCCCGCTCCTGCGTTGGGAAGCCCCCCACCAACTTGTCGATCTTGTCCGGCTCGCGGCGGAGCCCGGTGCGCGCCTCATCGCTGGGGGAACCGACCTCGTCCCCTCGATGAAGCACCGCATCTTTCGCCCTGCCTTGCTTGTCTCCACCCGCCGCGTGGCCGAGCTCCGCGCCGTGGCTGTCGCCGCGGACGGCGCCTGCTCGCTGGGCGCCGCCCTCACTCTCCAGGAAGTGGCCGCCCACCCCCACGTGCGCACCGCATTCCCGGCCCTCGCCGCCGCCTGCCGAACCGTCGCTACCCCCACGATCCAGCACATGGGCACGCTCGGCGGCAACCTCATGCTTGATACACGGTGCATGTATTACAACCAGCCGGCCGGATGGCGGTCCGCGCTGGGCGGTTGCCTCAAGTGTGAAGGCACCCTCTGCCATGTCGCCCCCCGGGGAACAGGCTGCTACGCCGCGCACAGCGCCGACACCGTCCCGGTACTCATGCTGCTCGGCGCCACCGCGCGCTTCGTGACCGTCGCGGGCGAAACCTGCGTGCCGGTGGCGGAGCTGTACACCGACGACGGACGCGACGGGCCGAAGCTGCCGACCGGCGCCGTGCTCGTGGCGGTGGAGTTGCCCCCCCCCTCGCGCCCCGTCGTGTATCGAAAGCTCCGCCAGCGCGGCGCCATCGACTACGCGCTGCTGCTCACGGCCGTGGCGCCCGCACCCGAGGGCTGGGAGGCCGTGATCTCGGCGGTGGGGCCACGCCCGGTGCTGGTGAGCGCCGCGACTCGACCGGCCCTCATCGACGCCGTGTATCAGGCGGTCCAGCCGCTCCCGACCCACCAGCAGTCCTCCACGTGGCGCAAACGGATGTTGCGGGTGGAGGTCGGGCGCGCACTCGCTGCGCTACCCGACTGAGTTCTGAGGCTAAACCCCCGCCTTCGCCCGATACGCGGCGATCAGCACGTCGGCCACCTCGCCCCGGATGATCCGGGAGTCGGGGCGTTCACCGGCGACGAGCTGCTCGCGCATGATGGTGCCGGAGATGCTGTGCGGCTTCTCGCCCGGATGGTTGTCCATGAGCTCCACGCGGTCCACGCTCTCGTAGAAGGCCGCGAAACCCACCTTCACGGGGCGGGTGTGCAGCTCGCCGGGGAGCGCGTCGAAGATGGTCTGCGCGTCGAAGTCGCCCCAGATGGCCGACTTGTCGAAGTACGGCGCGTCGGCGTGTTTCCGGCCGATGACGATGTGCGAAAATCCGTGGTTCTGACGGTAGATGCTGTGCATGATGGCTTCAGAAGGTCCACCGTAGAACATCTTCATGTCCAAGCACACGAGCTCAAACACGTCGTTGAGGTCGTAGCCCACGCCCTTCCACAGCTCACGGTCGCTGTCGCCCTGGCCGAGGAGGCGCCGATCCCGGAGCATGCGGTAGGTGCGCACCCGCGTGGACGCGTCCACGTCGTCGCTCTTGAGCTGGCCGACCAACGGGTTGAGCACCACGCCCGCGTACAGGCCGCTGCGGGTGAGCTGCTCCACGCCGTACACCAGCGCGTATTCGTGGGCGCGGTGCAGCGGGTTGCGCGTCTGGAAGGCCAGCGCCGCCTCAAACCGCCGCTCGGCGATCATCTGGCGGGTGGCGCCGGGGGAGAGGAGCAGGTCGCCGTACTCGAGGTTCCGGCTCGCCGGGAGCACGGAGATGTCCCCGCCGACCAGCGTGCCGCGGGCGTCGTCGGTCGCGATGGCCGCGCCGGGGTGATCGAGGCGGCTCGTGCCGTAGACCTTCTCCACATACCGCTGCTTGTTCCATCCGAAGACGCTCGAGACGGTGATTGTGCCAAACACCTCACCCGCGCTGTTCACCAATGCGGCACGGGTGCCAACCTTGAGTGAGGCCGCTTCCGTTTCCGTGACCGGCAGGGCCATCGGAATCGCCCACGCGTACTTCACGCTGTTCCGCACCACGTTCTTCTCGTCGAGCACGTGGTTGTAGGTGGCCTCGTCCATAAAGCCGGTCAGCGGCGAGAGGGTGCCATCGGCGATCCGGTACACGACCGACAGGTCGGCGTCGGTCACGGCGATCCGCGCCATCCCTGCACTTTCAGCGACCAGCGCCCCCTTCCGGTTGAAGGTGAGGAAGCGGTCGACAGGAGCGGAGAGTCCGCCGTGAACGGGAACGAGGGCCATGGGGTACCGGGGAATTCGGGCGGCTTCTACCGCGCCGATGGGCTCGGCGCCATGGGTTAGCCGGCCGGATGCGCTGGCTTTCTCGCGACTATGCCCACCTCTGGCACCCCTTCACGGCGGCCGACGAGTGGGAGCAACAAGCGGAAAATCGGGTGATCGAACGCGGCGAAGGCGTGTGGCTCATCGACACCGACGGCCAGCGCTTCCTCGACGGTACCGCGTCGTTGTGGTGCAACATCCTTGGCCATCAGCACCCGGCCCTCGACGCTGCGATTCAAACGCAACTTGGCCGGATCGCGCACACCACGATGCTAGGCCTGACGCACCCGGGGGCGGTGGAGCACGCCGAGCGCCTCTGCGCGCTCACTGGGCTCGACCGAGTGTTTTACAGCGACAGCGGCTCTACGGCGGTGGAGGTCGCGCTCAAGATGGCCTTCCAAGCCTGCCAGCAGCGCGGCGAGGCACGACGCACCCGGTTCGCCGCCCTCTCGGAGGCCTATCACGGTGATACAGTCGGGAGTGTATCACTCGGCGGCATCGAGCTGTTTCACTCGCTCTACCGCCCGCTGTTGTTCGAGGCCGTGCGGATCCCCTCACCTGAGCGTGCGGAAGCCCAGGAGGAACAGGCGTGTCTACGGGCAGCGGAGGTGCTCTTCGCGGCCCACGGTTCAGAATTAGCCGCTTTGGTCGTGGAGCCCTTGGTGCAGGGTGCCGCCGGGCTGCGGTTGCACAGTCCCGCCTTCCTCGATCGCCTGTGCCGAATGGCGAAACAGGCCGGCGCCTACGTGGTGTTCGACGAGGTGGCGACCGGTTTCGGGCGCCTCGGCACGATGTTCGCCATGGACCAAGTGGAGGAGCGGCCCGACTTCCTCTGCCTCGCGAAGGCGATCACCGGCGGCTACCTGCCGCTGGCGGCCACCGTCACCACCGAAGCGGTGTACGACTGCTTCCGGGGCCCCTACACCGACTACCGCACCTTCTTCCACGGGCACACCTACACCGGCAACCCGCTCGCCGTCGCGGCTGCGCTGGCCACCCTCTATGTGATACATGATACATCACTCCTCGCTGCTCTGCCCCAGCGCATTGCCCTCTTGCATGAGGAGTTAGCTAGGCTTCAGCACCCCTGTATCGCTGAGCACCGACACATCGGAATGATGGCGGGCGTGGTGCTCCGACAGCCCGACGGTGAGCCGTTCCCTGCCGAACAGCGCATCGGGCATCGGGTTGCCCTGGCGACAAGGCGACATGGCGCGATCGTGCGGAACCTCGGCGACACCGTGATGGTGATGCCGCCCCTCGTGATCGAAGCCGCGGAGACGAGGGCGCTGATGCAGGCCGTCGGAGCCGCCATTGTGGACGTTTTGGGATAGGCCATACCGATGCCCGATCGCCTCCGCCTCACGCAGTACTCCCACGGGGGTGGCTGAGGTTGCAAGCTGGGTCCGGCGGACCTGGAACGAATGCTGGCCAAGCTGCCACGCACCGCGCCCCCCGAGCTGCTCGTGGGGATTCACACGAGCGACGATGCCGCCGTGTATCGGATCAGCGCGGACCAAGCGATCGTCCAGACCCTCGACTTCTTCATGCCTGTGGTGGACGATGCGCGCGACTACGGCCGTATCGCCGCTGCCAACAGCATCTCCGACGTGTACGCGATGGGCGGGCGCCCGATCTTGGCGCTGGCCATCGTCGGGTTGCCGCTCAAAAAACTGCCTCCCGAGGTGATGGGCGAGGTGCTCGCGGGCGCCGCCGAGGTGTGCGCCGAAGCGGGCATCCCCATCGCCGGGGGGCACAGCATCGACGACGAAGAGATGAAGTTTGGGCTCTCGGTCACGGGCCTCGTGCATCCCGATCGCATCCTGCGGAACGACCGGGGCGAGGCCGGCGATTGGCTGGTGCTCACGAAGCCCATCGGCAGTGGCTCTTTGGCGAGCGCGGTGAAGAAGCAGGTGATCACGCCGGAACAGTACGCGGAGTTCCTGCGGGTCACGACCTTCCTCAACCGTGTTCCCTCTGAGGTGGCGCTGGCTCACGGGCTGCTGTGCGCCACCGACGTGACCGGCTTCGGGGTGTTGGGCCACGCCCACGAGATCGCGGCAGGCGCCGGGCTCGCGGCCGAATTGTGGTTCGACCGGCTGCCGCTCATGCCCGGCGCCATCCACCACATCGAAGCGGGCGTGGTGCCGGGGGCGACGGGTCGAAATCTGGCCTACTACGGGCAGCACACCGAGTGGAGTGAGGACCTGCCTGCCCACGCCCGCGCCGTCTTGGGCGACCCTCAAACCTCCGGCGGGCTGCTGCTGGCCGTGCCCGACGAGAAACTGGCGGCCGTGCTGGCAGACCTCTCTGCGCGCGGCGCCCTCGCTTCCTCCGTCGTCGGCCGCCTGTGCCCCGCAGCGGAGGGGCCACGGCTCAGGGTGGGGCTCGCCGGGAAGGGGTGACAGGTCGCCCCGTTTTGGGCTACGTTGCGCGTTCTTCCCTTTGCGCCTGCGGAGCCTGCTTGTCCCCCTTCCTGACCTTCTCGCTGCTATACGGCTGTTTCGGACTCGCCACGGAGGTCCCGGTCCCCGTCGACTCTGGGGATGGCGGAGAAACCGGCGCCGTCGACACCGATGAGCCCGACGAGGACACCGGCTGCGTGCAGATGGGCGTGAAGACCACCATGGTGGAGTGGGAACTTCCTCCCGACTTCCCCGAAGGCACCTTCGAGACCGCCTACGACTCCTCGCCCACCAGTGATCCAGCTTGGGGGCTCGCCGACCTCGACGGCAACGGCCGAACCGACATCCTCGTCACGCGAAACGACGTCGTCGGCGATCCAAACCTCGGCACCACCTCTTGGCTCTACCTGAGCAACACCGGCTCCAAGTTCCGTAGTGAGGCCGACTCCTGGTCGTTGCCCGGCGGCTACCCCGAGGGCACCTTCGCCACCCCCTACGACATCAACCTCGCCTCGCCTGCGTGGGTGCTCGCCGACCTCGACGGCGACGGCCACAACGACCTCGTGATCACCGAAGACCGCGCCAGCTCCGTCACGGGTCTCGGCACCTCCCTCTGGGTGACGTACGAGAATGAGGGAGACGGCTTCAGCAACTCGCTGAAGACCTGGAGCCTGCCTCCGGGATTCTCCGAGGGCGCGCTTTCGAGCATGGCCGACAACAACCCGGCCAGCCCCACGTGGGCGCTCGTCGACCTCAACGCCGACGGCCGTTCCGACTTCGTGGTCACCCACGACGACTCCACCGAGGGGCTCGGCACCACCTCGTGGCGGGTGTACCTCAACACGGGCACGGGCTTCTCCTCCAGCGCTTCCGAGTGGCTCCTGCCCGAGGGGTTCCCGGAACGTACCTTCGACCGCGTGTACGACGACGACAGCTTGGCCGCGCCTAGCTGGGGGCTGTACGACATCGACGGCAACGGGCGCACCGACCTTGTCGTTACCCGCAATGACGACGGCGAGGTGGAAGGCGTCGGCACCAAGACGTGGGTGTACTACAGCAACACGGGATCGCGGTTCCGCACCGAAGACCAGAAGTGGGCGCTCCCGCCGAGCTACCCCACCAACACCTTCGAAACGCTCAGCGACACGAACAGCGCCACTCCCACATGGGCGCTCGCCGACCTCGACCGCGACCAGCTTCCCGACTTGGTCGTCACTCGCGACGACGACGCGGACATCGACGAGCTGGGCAGCTCGCGGTGGCAGCTGTACTCGGGCGGTGAGGAGGGTTTCTCCGAGGAGAACACGGCGTGGCCGCTCCCCAAGGAGTTCGAAGCGCTCTCGTTCCAAGCGATCTACGACGACCAGACCGGCTCTCCCGCGTGGTCGCTCATCGACCTCGAGGGCGACGACCTCCTCGACATCATCGTGACCGAAGACGGCAGCGACACCACCGGCACCACGACGTGGCGGTTGTATCCGGGGAAGTGTAGGTAGAAGGGAGGGCGCCCCGCGACGACGCTTCAGCGCCGAACGCAGGAACTACGCTCTGTTTACGCCCACGCCTTGATTTACTCAACGTACTGAGTAAAATCACGTGATGCTCCGCCCACAGGTCGACACCCTCATTCGCCGCCTGCACGAATCCCGGCGTTTCTTACAGATCCTCGCCGGGCCCCGGCAGGTCGGGAAGACCACCATCGCGCGCCAGGCGATGCTTGGCTGTGGCCTTCCCCACCACTACGCATCCGCCGACGGGCCGACGCCGCCCGACACTCGTTGGATCGACCAACAGTGGGACGCCGCCACGTTGACCGCCCGGGGTGCTCCCGAGGGTGCGGTGCTGGTTCTGGACGAGGTGCAAAAGGTGCCGCGGTGGTCCGAGGCGGTCAAGGCGCGGTGGGACGACGACACCCAGCATGCGCGAAGGCTGCGCGTGGTTCTCCTTGGATCGGCGCCGCTCCTCGTGCAGCAGGGGCTGACCGAGAGCCTTGCGGGCCGCTTCGAGCTCCTGCGCGTCCCCCACTGGTCCTACGCAGAGATGCGGGAGGCGTTCGGGTGGGACGTGGAGCGGTACGTGATCTTCGGAGGATACCCCGGCGCAGCGCCGCTCTTGGACGAGCCGTCGCGCTGGGCAGCGTACGTCCGCGATGCGCTCGTAGAGACCACGCTCTCCCGCGACGTGCTGCTGATGAGCCGCGTCGACAAGCCCGCCCTCCTCCGCCAACTGTTCGACCTCGCCTGCGCCTACTCCGGGCGCGAGCTGAGCTACACCAAGATGCTGGGGCAGCTCCAAGACGCGGGAAACACGACAACGCTCGCTCACTACCTCACCCTTCTCGCAGGTGCCGGACTGGTGGCCGGCCTCCAGAAGTACGCGGGCGACGTGGCCCGCCGACGCGGCTCGAGCCCCAAGCTGTGCGTTCTCAACACCGCGCTCTTCACCTCGCGGGCGGGAATGGCCCCGGAGCGGCTGCGAACAGACCCCGAAGCCTGGGGGCGGCTGGTGGAGAGCTGCGTGGGTGCCCACCTGCTGAACACGGCACCCGCAGACGGCGTGGAGGTGTCGTGGTGGCGTGAGGGAGCAGCGGAGGTGGACTTCGTATTGCACACAGGACGAGCACTGACAGCCGTGGAGGTAAAATCTGGATTTTCAGCGCCGGCCCGCGGGCTGGTCGCGTTCCGAAAGCAGTTTCCCCGCGCGGCCACCCTCGTGGTTGGCGCAGGCTCCGGTGCGATTCAACTGGAAGACTTCCTGGCCCGACCCGCGGTCGACTGGGTGGCATGAACCGCCCGCTCGCCCCCCCCTCACAACACGAACCGCACCCCCACGTGCCCGCCCACACTCTCGTCCAGCGTGACGTTGAGCTGACCGACCAGCTTCACGGCGAGGATGTCGGCCTGTAGCCCCACGAAACCACGCGCGGTGTAGGGCGAAGCCTCACCCGCCTCCGTGAGTGTGAGCGTGGCCGAGCCCACCTCCGCGCTCTGGCCCTCGTAGCTCAGGGAGATCGGTCCCCCCACGCTCACGGCGCTCGTCGCGGCGCCCGAAAGGTTCTTGTCGAAGCCGACACCGACGAAGGCGGTGACCACGAAGATGTGCAGATTGGTCGACAGCTCCACCGGAACGCTCCGCGACTCGGCGCTGAGCGTGTAGCTGCCGGTGGCCTCCCATTGCAGGCCGTTGGTCTCGACAGGCATGCTCTCTTCGAGCACCAGCGAGTAGCTGGAGTACTCGTAGCCACCGGTGAGGTCGAGGCCGCCCCACCGCACCCCGTCGGTCTTGTCGCCCCCCTTCACGATCTTGATCTGAACGTGGCCACCGTAGTTGAGAAAGGTGCCCGAGAACGGGGAGCGGTCCGTCTTCGCGCTCATGCCGCTCACGTAGAGCTTGAACCGGCGCAGCGCGCTGTCCTTCTCGGAGAAGGCGCCAAGGTTGAGCCCGGCCATGCCCCCAATCTGCAACGCAAAGCCCGTTTCGGGCAGTCCCTCTGCCGTGCCGCCGTCGAGCGCGGCCCCCGCACCGCTCACCGCGGTGCCGAACGCGGCCCCAAACGCGAACCGCTGCATGTCCGAGCCGTAGTCCACGCCCATGCCCTTGGCGCTCAGCACGTTGGCATCGGCCATCTGGTCCATGTACGCGCTCAGATCGGCGGTGCGCAGCTCCTGCCCGATCGCTCCCTGAAGCTGGGCCTCCAACGTGGCTTCGTCGAGCCCGGCTTGCTGCGCCTCCTTGGGCAGGGTGATCTGGACGTCGGCGTCTACGGCTTGTGCGGCAGCGACGAGGAGAAGGACCATACCGCACGATACCCCGGCCCCACCGGCGCGGATAGACTTCCCGCATGAGCGTTTCCGTACAGGACTTCAAGCAGGCCCTCGGCCGCTTTGCCTCCGGCGTGACGGTGGTCGCGGTGAACGACGAGGGCGGGCAACGAGGGATGACCGCGAGCGCGTTCCTTTCGGTCTCGCTCGATCCACCGTTGGTGCTGGTCAGTGTGGGCAAGAAAGCGGAGATGCACGCCCACCTCCTTGCCGGGGCGCGCTGGTCTGCGAGCATCCTCCGGAGCGACCAGGCGGCCCTCTCGGGGCACTTTGCGGGCTACGGCGAGGCCGAGGTGAAGTGGGAGGGCCCGCCGGAAGGGCCGCCGCACCTAGCAGGCTCCCTCGCCTGGGTGGAGTGCTCCCCCTTCGCCGCCCACGACGCGGGAGACCACACCTTGTTCGTGGGACTCGTAGACGCGGCGGGGCATAACGACGGCGAGCCGCTGTTGTATTCGCAGGGCAAATACCGCGATCTGGTGCCGCTGCCGCGGTCAGGCTGAAGAGTCGCCCTCGGGCTGCGATGTGCCCCTGCCGGCCGTGAACCCCGGTGACGGGCCGCCGCACATCGCCCTGTCCTTGGGTGAGAACGCCACCGACCTTGCCCCGTCCATCACCCAGACCGCCGCCGGATCGGTGACCCACGCGCGCACGATCCGCCCTTCACTGTGGAACCAGCCGTACCACCCGAAGCCGCCGTTGATGGCGAATCGGTCCTTCCCCAGCGCGCCGACGAAGTGTAGGGGGCCGCGAGCGAGCCGGATTCGACGGAGGCGGGTGACGACCGTCAGCGCGTGCTCGTCGAGCTCATAGCGCACCGGCGAATCTAAGAGCACCCACAGGAGGCTCACCCCGATCCCCGCCGTGCAACCGGCAGCGGGCCAGGGTGCCGCACCAACGATCAGATCGCGCACCAGAGCCACCAACGCGCCGAGCCAGAGAAGGCTCGCCGCTCCGCCAATGAGCCAGGCTCTGCGAGGCAACGGTGCAGGCGGGGACGTGCGCACCGATGACACCTTTGAGGGTGGTCGCTTTATCCCCCCCCGGCGAAAAGATCGTCCAACCGCCTCAAGCGCCAGAGGGTGTGACCGATGGCAGCCCAGAGACGAATCCCTTGCCTGACTATTGGCAGCAGCTTTCATCCTTCTGGACCGGCCTCGACACCTCCCGGCGGAGAGTGTTGGGAACAGCAGTGGTCGCGTCGATCGCGGCGCTGGCCGCGGTGGGCGTCTGGGCCAGCCAGCCATCCTGGACCCCGTTGGCCAGCATCACCGACTCTGACACCCGGGCGCAGGTGCAGGACCGACTCTCCGCCGCCGGAGTCCAGTGGCGCCTCGACAGCGACGGCCGCACCGTGCAGGTACTCACACAAGAACTGAGCACGGCGAAGAAGGAGGCGGCGGGCGCCCACGGGGTGGTGGGCCTGAGCGGGGTGGACCAGCTCGACCCTTGGATCACCCCCTTTCAAGAGCAGCTCCAGAAGCAGAAGATGCTCCAGGAAGAGTTGGTGTTGCAGATCAACGGCATTCAAGGCGTGGCGGCCAGCCGGGTGTTGCTCAACCTCCGGTCGGGAAGTGGCTTTCTGGGCGACTCCGCGCGGAGCTCGGCTTCGGTCAGCGTGAAGAGCGACGAGGGCGCCACCCTGAACCGCGACCTGGGCAAGTCGATCGCACTCCTCGTAAGCCACAGCGTGGCCGGGATGACCGACCAGGACGTCACGGTCGTAGACCAGCGCACCGGCCGCCTGATCTGGTCGGGTGACGCGGAAGCGGACACCGACGCCGCCGCCGGCGACGAAGCCGTTCGCCGCGCCAAGCGGCTCGAGGAGCAAGCCACCGCCGCCCTCGCCGCGGTCCTCGGCTCGCCCGATCGGGTGCGGGTCTCCGTCACGGTGGAACTCGACTCGACCAGCACCGAGAGCACAGTGAACGCCGTAGACCCCGACAGCGCGTCGGCACTTCGCGAAAAGTCAGAGTCCGATCAGAACACTACCGGCGGCGGTGCAGGCGCGGACGGCGGCGAAGCGGGAGTGCAGAGCAACCAGCCGCAGGCGGCGCTCGGCGCCACGACCGCCGGAACCACCGGAACCGCCCGGAAGCGTGAAGAGACCGACACGCTGTACCAATACACCACGAGCCGTACCACCACCACGAAGCCAGCCGGGGAGCTCAAGCGGGTGAGTGCAGCCGTATTCCTCGATAGCGCCGCCGTGGCCGCCATTGCCAAGGCAGGCGGGATCGAGCCCGAAGCCTTCCAGGCCACGCTCGAACGGGCCGCCCTCGCGGCCATCGGGGCCGACACCAAGCGGGGGGATCAGGTCGTGGTCAGCTTCGTGCCGTTCGCCGAGGCGGTCCTCGACGACACGACGGTAGTGGCCACTTTCCCGTGGGAGCGAGTCCTCCCCGCCGCGGTAGCGCTCTTGGCGGTGCTCCTCACCTTCTTCATGCTGGTCCGACCGCTCGTTCGTAGTCTCCAAGGCTTCGCCGTGGCGAGGGGTCCCGACGGGGCGCTCCTGAGGCCGGGCGAAGGGGGCATGGGGATCGGCGGCACAGGAGCGGCCCGGGGCGCCGCCGCCTACGGCGCCCACGCCGGTGGTAACGAAGACGACGACAATGTCATCGACCTTGCCACGCGCCTTCGCCGGCAGGTTGACAGCTTCAAACACATCAGCGCCGCCGACGTGAGCGCGCTCGTGAACCGTGAAACCGACCACAGCGCGGAAGTCCTCCGGCGCTGGGTTCGAAGCTAAGGAACTAGCCCATGCCCGCCGCAGCCCCCAAGTCGGCCACCGACGCCGCGCCGGCCATCGACGCCACCGCGCTGACCGGCATCGAGAAGGCCGCCATCCTCGTGATGTACCTCGAACGGGAGACCGCCCGACAGGTACTCCGTCTCCTCACGGACGACGAGGTGAAGAAGTTGGGCATGGCGATCGCGCTGGTGCAGCACATCCCCGATGGGGTCATCGAAGGCGTCGTGGCCGACTTCATCACGAGCCTCCGTAATGTGTCCCTCGTGCCCTACACGGGGCGCGACTTTGCCCAAGGGGTGCTGCCCGAACTGGTCGACGAGACGAGGCGGCACGTGGTGGCCAGCGCAATCCGTCGGCGCGTGGGCGGCGACTTCGAAGCCTTCATCAAAACCAAGAGCCACAACGCCATCGCGGCCGTCCTGCGCGACGAACACCCGCAGGTGCAAGCGGTGGCGCTCCTGCGCATGGGCACGGAGAACGCCTCGCGCGTTCTCGGCATTCTCTCCGAAGAGGCCCAATACGACCTGACGGTCCGCATGGCGCGCGCCGAACGGGTGAGCGGTGCGCTGGCCGACGACGTCGAGGACAGCGTGCGCCGGGCGCTTGAGGACCAGGACGACCCGCTGCCGATCGGTGGCGCCCAGACCACGGCCCGCATCCTAGGCCGCCTGCCACGAGAAAAGAATCAGACGGTCATCGTCCGCCTTCGCGACGAAGGCAACGAGCTCGCCGACCGGCTCCAACGGCTGATGGTGGTGTTCGAGGACCTCGTGACCCTCGAAGACCGCGCCATCCAAGCGCTCCTGCGCGTCGTAGAACGTAACGACTTGGTGGTGGCGCTCAAAGGCGCATCGCCCGAGATGCGCATGCGCTTCCTCAAGAACCTCTCCAGCCGCGCCGCGGCCGATCTCCAAGACGAGATGGACGTGCTGGGGAACCCACGAAAGAGCCTGATCCGCACGGCCCAGGAGAACGTCACCACGGCGGCCCAGCGGCTCCACGACGACGGCGTGATCGTGCTGATCACCGGCCCCGAAGAAGACGATCAGTAGCAGGCACGAGTGATGAAACGCAGCGGCATCGAATATCAGTCCCTCCCCGCGAAGGGAGCGTTCGACCCCAGCGACTTCGTGAAGTCCGCTGGGCAGAGGCCGTTCGTGGGGCTCAGACCCCATGGCGGCACGTTCACCTCCGGTGTTCCGTTGGCCGACGCCAGCGCCGCGCCACCCGGGTCCCCTGCTTCCGCATCGGTGTTTCCCGCCGCCAATCTCGCACCCGAGCCCCCCACGGCGCGGAGCGCCCGGCTCGAAGCGCGGGTGGCCGAACTGGAGGCCGAACTGACCGCGCAAGGAGAGCGTCACGCCACCGAGCTGCGCGTGAGCCTCGCGGAAGGAGCCGCCGCACTGGCCCACGGTGCCGAACGGGATTCCCGCGGGCCCGAAAATGCGCAGCGCCTCGCCTCGTTGATCGCCGAACTGGCCCGCCTCCGAGAGAAGTTCGTGGCTGAGATGCGCGCCGAGGCCGGCGCGGTACTGCTGGTCGGAGCGCGCCGCTTGGCGGGCCAGGCCCTGCAGACACAGCCCGGCGCCCTCGAGGCGCTGGTGGAGGAATGTGTCGCCGCTCTCGGCGGCACCACCCTCCTCATCCGTGTGAATCCCGACGACGTGGAGCGGGTGGCGGCCGCGGTCGGGCCCGGGGTGCGGGTGGTGCCGGACCCATCCGTGCGCGCCGGGTGTGTCGCTGAGGGGGAAGGGACTCGAGTGGAAGCCACCATCGAGGGTAGTTCAACCTCGCTGGCGGCAGAGCTGGCGGCGTGGAAGCGACTGGGATGAGCGACTCGCTCGGTCTCGACAGTCTCGCTTCCCGCTGGAACGCGACCCCCGCCTTTGTCCGCTCCGGCCGCGTCGTGGCCGTAAACGGAACGCTGATCACCGCGGAACTGCCGGCTGCACGCATCGGCGAAGTGACCGAGGTGGACGGCGTCGGGCCCGCCGAAACCGTGGGCTTCAAAGATGGCCGCGTGCTGCTCATGCCCTTCGGCTCGCTCGAGGGCGTGCGCCACGGCGCCGCGGTGCGCGGAACCGGCAGCCAGCCAACGGCCCGCGTGGGCAACGCGCTGTGCGGGCGCGTGATCGACGGCTGGGGCGAGCCCATCGACGGCAAGGGCCCGATCGCTGGCCTCTCCAAGCGCCCGCTCCACCTGCCACCGCCCGACGCCATGGCTCGCTCCCTGGTGCGGAAGCCACTGGCCACCGGGGTGCGGGTGCTCGACGGGCTGCTCACCCTCGGTCTGGGTCAGCGCGTCGGGCTGATGGCTGGCTCTGGCGTGGGCAAGAGTACGCTTCTGGGAATGATCGCGCGGCGCAGTGCGGCCGACGTGAACGTGATTGCCCTCATCGGCGAGCGCGGCCGGGAGGTGCGCGAGTTCATCGAGGACGTGCTGGGCCCGGCGGGCCTGCGTCGCAGTGTCGTCGTGGTGGTGACCAGCGACAAATCGCCCGTGTTGCAGCTCCGGGGCGCCTTCCTCGCGATGGCGGTGGCGGAGCACTTTCGCGACCAGGCGAAGGAAGTAATGCTGATGTTTGACAGCGTCACCCGGCTCACGATGGCCCAGCGACAGATCGGCTTGGCCGTCGGTGAGCCGCCCACCACGCGGGGCTACACCCCCAGCTGCTTCGCGCTGCTGCCCCGCCTGCTCGAGCGTGCCGGCCCCGCCGCCCACGGCAGCATCACCGCGCTCTACACCGTGCTGGTGGATGGCGACGACGTAGAGGCCGACCCCGTCGGTGACGCCGTGCGCGGCCTCGTGGACGGGCATATCGTGCTCAGCCGAAAGATTGCCGCGCAGGCCCGATTCCCCGCCGTAGACGTGCTCAGCAGCGTGTCGCGCGTGATGGACGTGGTGACCACATCCGAACACTGCGCCTCAGCCCGGAAGGTGCGAGCCCTCCTCAACACCTGGGCGCAAAACGAGGAGCTCGTGCGGCTCGGGGCGTACAAGGCGGGCGCCAGCGCGCAAGTAGACGCCGCCGTGGCCCGCATCGACCGGATCCACGCTTGGTTGGGACAAGGAATCTACGAGTCCTTCCCCTTTGTGGAGAGTGTCTCCAGCATGGATTCCCTTCTCCGGTAGTGAACGTCAGTGGTGGCTGTGCTACGTGCGCACCATGACTGAACTCATCGGTTTTCTCGGCCTCCTCGGCCTGTCCGTCGTCGGCTTCGTGACGCTCATCCTCATGGGCGGCAGTTTTGTCACTGTCCAGCAGGGCACCGTGGGCATCATCACCCGGTTCGGCAAGTTCGGGCGTATCCTTCGCCCAGGCCTGAACTTCAAGCTGCCGATCATGGAGTCGCTGGCGATGCGGCTGTCGGTGCAGAACCGCGCGGCCGAATTGGCCTTCCAAGCCACGACCGTTGACCAGGCGAACGTGCACTTTCAGGCGATGCTGCTCTACTCGGTGCTGAACCAGGAAGAGGAGACGATCATGAACGTGGCGTTCAAGTTCGTGGACGAACGTTCGTTCATGACGGCCCTAGTGCGGTCGGTAGAGGGTTCAGTCCGGGCCTACGTGGCCACGAAGAAGCAGGCCGAGATCCTTCGCCTCCGCCGCGAGATCATCGAGTCCGTCAAGGAGCAGCTCGACAACGCGCTTGCCGATTGGGGCTACCACCTGATCGATTTGCAGATGAACGACATCACCTTCGACGACGAGATCCTCCGTTCGATGGCGAAGGTCGTGGCGTCGAGCAACCTCAAGGCCGCGGCCGAAAACGAAGGCCAGGCCCTGCTCATCACCAAGACGAAACAGGCCGAGGCGGAGGGCAACGCCATCAAGATCGCCGCGGAGGCCGAGCGCCTCGCGGCTCAGTTGCGCGGGCAGGGCATCGCGCTCTTCCGCCACGAGGTGGCGCGCGGGATGACCGAAGCCGCCCAAGAGATGCAGAAGGCGAACCTCGACGTGAGCTTCATCCTGTTTTCGATGTGGACCGAATCGCTCAAGCACTTCGCTGAACATGGCAAGGGCAACGTAATCTTCCTCGACGGGTCGACGGACGCGATGCAGGACACGATGAAACGGATGATGGGCCTGCAGGCCCTGCCGCCAAAGGCCTGACTCCGCTCAAGCTGAGCTCGCGGCGACCGAATCCTCCTTGATGTCCCAAAGCGCCTTGCCAACTCTGCTGCGGCTGCGCCATGCAGCGCGCGAAGAGTCCCACACGGCCCTGCGTCGTGCCGAAGACGAACGCGAAGCCCAAGCGAAGCGGCTTGCCGACCTGCGAGCAGCAACCGTGGCCGCGCGCGCCGCGCTCGAGGCTGCTGACACCCTCGCGCTCAGCAGCTACCACGAGTTCCGCGCGCGCCAGGAAGTGCAGGAACGTCGAGAGATCGCTAGGTTACAGCAGCGCGAGCGCGAAGTGGACCTGAAGCGCGCCCAGCACCACGGCCGCGTGCGCGACGAACTGGCGTTGGAGAAGTTCATGGAACGGCGAGCAGCCGAGGAAGAGCGCGAGGAAGCACGCCGGGATCAGGAACGCATGGACGAACTTGGAAGGCGTAAGGAGCGGTCGGCATGATGCCTCCTCAAGTTGACGACCCGTGGGCCGAACCAGAGCCCGTGACCCCTCCGCGCCGTTTGCTCGCCGTCTTGGCAGGCGTGAGCCTGCTCGCCCTTGGGAGCGCCACAGTCGCGCTCGCGAGCTCCCCCGTCGCGCCAAAACCCGATGTCGTCGCCATCGAGGCCTACTGCACGCTGGAGCAGCAGGGCGCCCACCAGCTCTCCGAGGACCTCCGCCGTCGAGAACGAACGGTGGAGGGCCGGGAGCACGCCGCGGATGCGCAGCGCGCGGAGCTGGTGACGGTCGAGGCACGGCTCACAGCGCGTCTCGCCGAGATCGAGAAGACGCGTGCCGAATTGAAGGCCCTGCTCACCGAGGCCGACGCCGATCGTGCTGAGCGGCTGGCCGGCTTGGTGAAGATGGTTGAAGCGAACCGTCCCACGAGCGCCGCGGGGATGTTCACGGCTCTCGACGAAGCCCTCGCCGTGGAAGTGCTCGACCGCATGAACCGCACGAAAGCCGGGCGCCTGCTCACCGCGCTACCGCCCGCGAAGGCGGCCCGCCTCGCCGAACGAATGACTGCGCCCATCACCTTGGCGTCACCATGATCCTCACCGCACCCCTCGCCTCTCGCGCCCCATCCGTTGAGTCCCGGGGCGGGAAACGAGCGGAGGCCGCTGGCGTAGATTTTCACGCGGTGCTCGGGGCCTCCGATCCCGCAGTACGGAGTGTTCCCACGGGGCCGAAGCCGAAGGGGGAAACGAGCCGCCCAGCAACGGAGAAGGAGATCGAACCCGACGAAGCGCCCCCTGCAGACGGGACCACCGCCCCTATCAACGGGCTGGCTCTCTTCGATGCCTCACGGCCCGAGCGTCTCGATTGGATGCCAAGTCTGGCGCCCAAGACACCTCCGGCCTCACTGGGTGCCCTCGTGCTCGACGGCTTGGGAGAGTCCTTCGATCAACTCGACGTCCGAGTGGCGGTCACCAGGCTCACTGCTTCTGAGGTGGCTGCACGGATGGTCACGCAGCTTCCACCAGAAGCCGCTCCGAGCGCGGCCAAGGCCTTCGAGCTGCCTCCGGCTCCCGCAGACTCCGCAGGCCGCCCCGTGGAGGCCGAAGCTGCTGGGGAGCGAACCTCCGCCGGAGAGCGTGCAGCCGTAGATTCACGTGAGCAGCAAATCTCAGAACACGGAAGTTCCGAAAGCGGCAACGCCGATCGGGGTAGCTCAGAAAGGGGCAGCTCCGAAAACGACAGCTCCGGTGAGCCGAACGCCTTCGTGTCGGAGAGCGGCGCTGCATCACTAAACGCCACACCGGCGGCCACGCCCCAGTTCGCGGTCGCTGCGGGCTCGGTGCCCGAGGAGGAGGTAGGCGCGCTGCTCACCGCCGTTGCCGACCGCGTCGTCGCCGCCGCGATGACGCTCGACGCTCAGGTCGGCATCGAGGGCGGCATCACGGTGCACCTCGACGATGCGCTCGGCCGCTGGGAGGTGGACGTGATCCGCCAAGGCACCGACCTCACTCTTGTGCTCCGCGGCGACGCCAACCTGCACGACGCCGTGCGCCAGGGTGCGGGGGAACTGCGTGAGCGGCTCGCCCGCGACGGCATCTCCCTCACCCAACTCCAATTTCAGCCCCACGAGCGCGGCGACGGCAACCGAACGGCGGTCACCGCCACCCATCAGGCGAACGGCAGCGGGTTCGGCCACCCAAGCGGAGAGGGGGCGGCGCGCAGAGAAGACGCTCCGCCATTGCCGGCGCCCCGCGCCCCGCGAAAGGCGAACGTCCGCGCGACGGCTCCGGCGACGACGCACCCACGGCGGGGCTTGGACGTCGCGGTCTGAACCGCGGCAGCATCAGCCCACCCGGGCGAGGATTCCGTATGCGAACGCCCGCCGAAGGTAGGCTGGGTCCCCGCCCCGCGCACGGGCCACCACCGCACGAACGTGCTCAGAGTCAAGCTGGTCGCGGAGGGCCACCGGAAGCCCGTCGAGATCAAGGTGTTCCACCCACTCGGCGAGGGGCAGCACGGGAAAACGTGGGGCTCCCGCCTTGGCCTCGACCCCTCCCGCCGCCACCACAGCAGCCAGCAACGCGCGCCGCCCGCCGCCGTGATGTACCCCCACGGGTACCTGCCTCGCCACCCGAAGCACCGCCGCGTCGGCGAACGGCGCGATGGGGGTGACCCCGAACGCGGCGGCGCCTGCGTCGAAGGCGGCGAGGTGCACTTCGGTGACGACCGAGAATGCATCGAGCGGACCCGACGGAGCGTCGTTGGGCAGCGGCGCACCCGGCGGAGGGGCGGACTCGTGTAACGGACGGCCCAGAACCGCCAGCGCCCCCGCCCGTAGCCCGGTCGGCGGGGGATCGAACCCCAGCGAAGCCCCACAGCCCGCCAGCATCCCCGTGGCGCCTTCCACCCATGCTGCGCGCGCCAACGCGGCCCACAGCCACGCCTCTGGGTGCAACATCGTGAACGAGGCGGGCAGCTCGTCGAGCAGCTCGGCGAACGCCCCGCCGCTGACCGCCACGCGGCGCACGCGGAGCCCCGCGGCCGAGGCGCGCGCCTCGGCCGCGGGCGCGCTTCCGTCGTCGAGCACGAGCGCCAGCTCGGGCGCGGCCCCGGGCGCGCGGCACCCGAGCAGCGCGGCGCTGGCGAGCCCGTCGGAGAGCGCGATGGCGGTGGGTCCCGCGGCGCGCACCCGCCCCACAGCGGCGAGCTCGAGGCCGTACCTCACACTTCGCAGCCACCGTTCGGTGTTGCCGGCCGCGCCGGAAGGGTGGGCGGCAACCGCAGAGGGCGCGGAGCGAACCGGATCCGCCCCGCCCATGCGCGCCCAGGTGCCCCCCGCCGGGATGCGCTCGACGCCGCGCCAGTACGACGCGCCGGACGCCGGAGAGCCACACCGCACGGCCTCCGCTACGGCGGAGAGGTCGCGCTCGCCGGCGTAGCCCGCGAGCGCGAGCGCCCGCCCCTCGGTGGCGAAGGCGAACCCGTGTGGGCTGCCCGCCACCTCCAGCCCGCGGAGCCCCGAGGCGTCTCGCTGCAAGAAGGCGTAGCGTGCCTCGGGGTCCCAACAGGCGAAGGACAGACAGCCCGCGAGGCGGGCTGCTCCCCGTTCGGGGCCCACGAAATTCACAATTTCGCCGTAAACGTCGGCCACACCCGCCTCGTCAGGGAGACTGAACTCGCGCGCGAGGGCGAGCCGATTCAGCGCGTGCCCCGACACGGCTACCAGCCGCCCATGCACGACCGCCACGGCGGGGCCATCTTCCGCGGAACCCGACCGCACCACCGCGAAGCCCGCGCCGGCGTGCACACCCTCCCAACGGGCGCCGGGCCCGCGAGCGTCGAGGGGGCGCGCAAGGCCGCGCAGCGTGGCGGCCGTCGCGCCGCCGAAAAGGCCTGCGAGGCCCGACACTGCCTACTGCGGCGCCGCGCCTGCCGGGGGCGGCTCGCCCGCAGCGGGTGCGCCCGCAGCGGGGGCCCCGGCGGCAGGTGCCACCGCTTCGCCCGCGGGGAGTGCGCCAGCAGGGGCTGCTGCCCCTGCGCCCGGAGGGGGAGCCCCGGCGGGGGGCCCCTGATCGCCCTTACCGGGGGTGAACTCGCCGAGATCGGGCGTGTCGAGGAGGGTCACGTCGAGGCCCGCGATGGCGTCGTTGGCCACGTCAACAAGCCCGGCCACGCGTGCCGCGGGGTCGCCATCGTTGGGGCCGTCGCCCGCGAGGTCGACGTACGCCACGATCCCCACCTTGCCGGTGCCCTTTGGGGCTTCAACCTCCCACGGCCCAACAGCCGCGATGCTGATGGAGTGAAGGAGCTGGGGGTAGCTGCCGTTCTCGGGCGCCCGCAGGAAGTCCACGTGCACCGCGCCGGTCTTCGTGCCCGCGTACGTGATGGTTCCCGACAACTTCACGCCTTCTCCAGGCGCAACCTCGAACTTCGCCATCCCCAGCGGCGGCGGCTGCTGGCCCCCTCCACCCGGGCCTCCAGGCGCACCGCCCGGACCACCGGGCGCTTCGCCCGCGCCTTCATTCGTCCCGTCGGCCGGTGAGGTGGGGTCGGGGCAACCGGAAAGAAAAAGCGTACCGAAGACGAAGAAGCGCATGAAACCATCCTGACGTTTGCGCTTATCCGCGCCGTCGGCGGGAGTCACCTTCCCGGCGCATTGACTTTGCCAGCAGGCCTCGCTACATGCACCGCGCCCCCGGCACAGGAGTCTGCGTGTCAGTCACGCTCCGCAGCTACGTATTCCTCGACAGCCTCCAGCCGCAGCTGGCCGCGTTCACCGGCACCACGGCGAAGGGCTTTTTGCCGCTCTCCGGGCAGGCCAGCATCTGGATCGAAACCGCGCCCGGCATGATCATCAACCGCGTCACCGACGTGGCGCTGAAGGCCACCGCCGCGATTCCGGCGGTGCAGGTGGTGGAGAGGGCGTTTGGGCTGCTCGAACTGCACCACGACAACAAAGGCGAAGTTCGCTCCGCTGGTGATGCGGTCCTGCGCTTCCTCAACCTTCGCGAAGACCAGTACGTGTCGCCGAAGGTCACGAGCAACCAGATCATCCGCGCTGTGGAGCCCTACCAAGCCCAACTGATCAACCGGAACCGGCAGGGCATGATGCTCATCCCGGGGCAGAGCCTCTTTATTCTTGAAACCGAGCCGGCTGCGTGGATCGTGCTCGCGGCAAACGAGGCCGAGAAGGCTGCAAACGTAAACCTCATCAACCTCCAGCCCTACGGCGCCTTCGGGCGGCTGTGGATGGCGGGCACCGAAGCCGAGATCGACAGCGCCGCGGCCGCGGCCATCGCAGCGATCGAAGCGTTCCAATCCAAGAAGTAGATCCTCTTCCTCAATTCACGGCACTAGGAGTTCAAGATGGCAGACGCGCTCGGAATGATCGAGACCAAGGGCTTCACCGCCATGGTCGAAGCGGCAGACGCGATGGTGAAGGCGGCCCGCGTGGAGCTGGTCGGCTTCGAAAAGATCGGCGGTGGCTACGTCACCGCGATTGTTCGCGGCGATGTGGCGGCGGTCAAGGCAGCCACGGAGGCCGGCGCTCGGCAGGCCCAGCGGGTCGGCGAGCTCGTGAGCGTACACGTGATTCCGCGTCCGCACGAGAACATCGACCAGGTGCTTCCGCTCGGCCGTCAGGGCGAGAAGAAGTAAGCTCGGATGAAGCTCGGCAAGGTCGTCGGAACCGTCGTCAGCACCCGCAAGGACGAAAAGCTCGAGGGGCTCACGCTCTACCTCGTGCAGGACCTCTCGCTCGACATGAGCGGAAAGGACTCGTTCGTCGTTGCGGTGGATGCGATGGGTGCAGGCGTCGGGGAGGTGGTGCTCTACGCATCCGGCTCCTCGGCCCGGCAGACCAAGGCGACCGACGGCCGGCCGGTTGATGCCGTGATCATGGCCATCGTTGACACCGTCGATGCCGGGTCCACCGTGATCTTCGACAAGTCCACCTCGGGCTAGGGGCAGTAGGGCATGGAGCGCGACCAGCTCGAATCCATCGTCGGGCAAGTCCTCGACCGCATTCGGGCCGGAACCGCCGCGCCGGCTCGTACCGAGGCTCCCAAGCGCGGGCACGGTGTGTTCAAGACGGTCAGTGATGCCGTTGCCGCCGCGACCGACTCGCACCGACTGCTGGTGGCTCTGCCGCTTGAAAAACGCCGCGAGATCATCGCGAACGTCCGGAAGCGCACGGCCGAGGATGTCCGTTCGCTCGCCCAGTTCGCCGTCGAAGAAACGGGGCTCGGGCGGGTCGAAGACAAGATCAAGAAGAACCTGCTCGTCATCTACAAAACGCCGGGGCCGGAGATTCTCGAGCCGATCGCCTACACCGGCGACGACGGCCTCACCCTCATCGAGCGTGCTCCCTACGGCGTGATCGCCGCGATCACCCCCAGCACCAATCCTACCGAGACAATCCTCTGCAACGGCATCGGGATGGTGTCGGGCGGCAACACGGTGGTGTTCAACACCCACCCGGGCGCCAAGGGCGTGAGCGCCTACGTGATCGACGTGATCAACCGCGCCTCGATGGAGGTCGGTGGGCCCGACAACATCATGACGGTGATCGAAACGCCCACGATTGAGTCGGCTAACGAGCTGTTGCGGTTCAAAGGCATTCGACTGAACGTGGTCACCGGAGGGCCGGCCGTGGTGAAAGCGGCGCTCGCGGCCAACAAGAAGTGCATCGCGGGCGGCCCTGGCAACCCGCCCGTCGTCGTCGACGAGTTCGCGGACATCGATCAGGCCGCCCGGGGCATCATCGCCGGCGCCAGTTTCGACAACAACATCATCTGCTGCGACGAGAAAGAGACCTTTGTGGTCGACAAGGTGGCCGACAAGCTGGTGGAGTCGATGGCGGGGCACGGCGCGGTCGTCCTGCGAAACCACCAGATCACTCGGCTCGAAAAACTCATCCTCAACGCCGAGCGCGACCACACGGTCACCAAGTGGGTGGGTAAGAATGCGGCGGAGTACCTCAAGCAGATCGATGTGCCCTACAAGGGCGATCCGCGGCTGATCGTGTGCGAGGTACCCTTCGACCATCCGTTCGTGCAGCTCGAGCTCCTCATGCCGGTGATGAGCGTGGTGCGTACGCGCGACGTGCACGAGGCCATCGACATGGCGGTGAAGGCCGAGCACGGCTTCGGGCATACCGCCAGCATGTACAGCAAGAACATCGACAACCTGCACCGCATGGCGCGCCTGTCGAACGTGTCCATCTTCGTGAAGAACGCCCCGAACTTCGCGGGGCTCGGCTTTCAGGGCGAGGGGTACACCAGCTTCACCATCGCCTCGCCCACCGGCGAGGGGCTCACCACCGCGCGGAACTTCACTCGGGAGCGCCGCTGCGTGCTCGCGGGTCACTTCCGCATCGTGTAGCTCCCCCTGGAAGCGCTCGCCCTGATCGAACTGGGAAGCGTGGCTCGGGGCTACCGCGTGCTCGACTGGATGGTGAAGCAGGCGCCCGTCACGGTTGTCGAGGCCAACGTGGTGGAGCCGGGCAAGTACCTCATCCTGTTCGGCGGAGGCGTGGCCGAGGTGCAAGCCAGCTTCGACGAGGGCCTGGCCCTCGCCGCCGAAAGCCTCATCGACAAGCTGCTCCTCCCGTACGCCCACCCGCGCCTCTGGTCGTGCCTCGCGGGCACAGAATCGCTCGGCAACGCCGACTGCGTCGGCATCGTAGAGGGCACGGCCATCGCGAGTGTCATCGAGGCCGCCGACCGCACGGCCAAGGGCTCCGACGTGCATCTCGCCGGGCTCCGGCTCACGCCCGGGCTCGGGGGCCGCGCCTATTACGTCTTCACGGGCGAACAGCACGCCGTCGAGGCCGGCATCGCGGCGGGGCGCGAGCTGCTCGGGCCCCGCGGCCTCCTGTTGGATACGCAGATCATTCCCCGCGCCCACGCCGAGTTCCTCCCCTGGGTCCTTCGCCGCGCGCCCTTCGGAGCCTCCTGATGCAGCTCGCCAAAGTGCTCGGTACCGTCGTGGCCTCCGTGAAGCACGAATCGCTCGTCGGGGTGCGCCTCCTGCTCATCCAACCGCAAGACGAAAACGGTCACCCCGATGGCGACGCCATCGTCGCCGCCGACCCCCTCCAAGCCGGCATTGGCGAGATTGTGGAATGGACCACGGGGCGAGAGGCAGCCCTCGCACTCCCTGTGACCTTCTCCCCCGTCGACACTGCTGTGGTGCGCATCGTGGACCATGTGTGGAGCGATGCTCGCCACCTCCGGGGGGACCAATGATCCTCGCCCGCGTGATCGGCAACTCGGTGGCCACCGTGGCGCACCCCTGTATGGAGGGCCGCAGCGTGCTCGTGGTGCAGCCCGTGAAGTTCGACGGAACGAGCCCGGCGGGCCGCAGCTTCTTGAGCATCGACAGCGTTCAGGCCGGCGTGGGCGACCTCGTCCTCTGCGCGCGAGAGGGAAACACCGCCCGCCAGATTCTCGGCAAGGACACCGACCCGTTGCACAGCGTGATCCTCGGCGTGGTCGACAGCGTCACGACCGGCTGACGTCAGCGTTTTGGGCGCGCCGCCGGCGGCCCTCCTGCGGTACGCTCTGGCCATGGGAAGGCACGCCGACGTTCGTGTGGGGCTGGAGGTGCGCCGAGTCGACCTCGGCGAGCTCGAAGAAGACCTGCGCCGGGCGCGGGTGCCGCCCCACGCGGAGCTGCACCACCCGCCGTACACGGGCGACCGGTGGCAGCGAATCGACACCATCCCCGACCTCGCACACGCCCTCGACACCCCCGAGGCCCGACTGGCCGCCCACATGCTTCGGCCCGCTCGGGTCTGGCTCACGGCGGCGCTGGCGTGTACCTTCCTGCTCGCCGGCGCACTTCAACTTCTCGCCGGAGGTCGCCTCTCCGGCAACCCGGCGCTCTTGCACCACCTGAGCGTGGGGTGGGAGTCCACGCTGGTGGATGGTGCCTGGTGGAGCGGCTGGACCGCCCCGTTCGTGCACCACAGCTTCGCCCACCTGCTCGGAAACCTCGTCATCCTCGCCTACTGTGGGCACCGCTGTGAGCGGGCGGTGGGCGCGACCGGCCTCTTGTGCATCGGTGCGGGGGCGGCGGCCGGCGCGGCGATGGGGGTCATCGCGGGGTCGGAGCACGGCGCGGTGGGCGCGAGCGGGTTGGCGTTCGGGTTTTGGGGCGGGCAGTTCGCCATCGGGTGGCGATACGGCGCGGCCATCCCAGAGCCGCTGCGGCGGTTCTACGGCGCCGGCACGCTTTGGGTGGCGATCATCCTCATGGCGTGGTCGTTCCTCTGCGAGGGAGTGACGTTCGCCGGACACCTCGGCGGGTTCGCGGGCGGCTGCGCGGCGGTGCTGCTGTTGCCGGTGGCCACCTCGGTGCCCCCTTCGAACCGCGGCGCAGCAAGGGCGCGAGCGCTGCTGCTGAGCCTGAGCTTTGGCGCCGTGGTGCCCCTGATGAGCGCACTGGCCCCGCACGCCCCGGCGTTGATGCTCCACCCTTCGGCGCGCGCGGAAGACGCCCGCAGCGGACTCGGCGTGCAGCTCCCCTGGCGGCTTCGTGGGGCTCCTTGGAGCGACACGGTGCAGCTGCCCGCCGCCGTTGGCTCACCCCCCCTCTCGCTCGCGGTCGTCGACCTCCACGACCCCGCGTCGGCCGTACCCCACACGGTGATTTTCCACGACCACCAGGGGCTGCGTGTTTCGTGGAACACGGAGGTCCCCATCAACGCCGGCAGGAAGGCCCTGTACGAGCGGATCGCTGCAAGCGCGAGCTGGAACGCGCCGGCGTGGGTGCGGCCAGCCCCGTAGCGGGGGAAAGCGGGTGAAGCGGGGTGCGCGGGCCAGCGCCGCGCCCTCCCGGGCGCCCGGAGGGGCGCGCTTACGGCAGGGGAGCGGCCGCCATCGTCAGGCGGTAGAGCTGCCACCAGGGCAGAAGCGCGAAGGGCAGCGCCGACGCCAGGAGCCACGCCCAACGCCGCAACCACACCACGGGCACCGGCAGCAACGCGAACAGCCCGGCGAGCGCCCAGGGCATCGGGACCGATGGCGGCGAGGGCTCGGTTTCAAGGAAGAAGTACATCTGCCCCAACTGCGCCAGCGGGACACCCCAAGCGTGGCAGATGAACAGGCCGCCCGCACCCGCCATCCAAGCGCTCGCAGCGCTGCCCGCGCCGAAGAGGGCCACCACCTGCCGCTTGGTCTCGTCGGCCATGCGAAAGGCTATCGCGCCGTCGGCCGGGATACCGAGTTGCTGTGGCCGAGCTCTCCGCGATGTACGGCACCCGCCTGTTCGACCAGCCCGCCCATGCTGCGGTGCGCGCGCGCCTCGATGCCTTTCTTCAGGGTTCTGGACCGCTGGGCGTGGAGATCGGCTTTGACCACGGAATGTGCATCCTCGACCGCGCTCGGCGCTTCCCCGACCACCGCCACCTCGGCGTGGAGCTTCGCGAGGCCCGCGTGGAGGCCGCCTCGGCGCACGCCCCCCCGAACTGCCTGCTGCTGCGGATCGACGCCCGCACCCTCTTCTCCGTGCTGCTGCCGCCGGCCTCGGTAGACTGGGTCTACCTGCTGTTCCCCACTCCGCCCTCCGGGCCCAAAAGGGTGCTGTTGTCGGCCGCGTTCGGCGCGCACGTACACGCGGCGCTGAAGCCAGGAGGCACCTTCTGGTTCGCCACCGACGTGCTGGAGCTCCACACCGCGGCGCAAGGAGCATTCCCGTGGGAGGAGGGCTCGCCGCCGCCGCTCGGCGCGGAGCTCAGCCGCCGCGAGCGAGTCTGCCGCCGTGACGGCCTGCCCGTGTACCGCCTCTGCCTCCGTCGCCCCAACGCGGGCGCCTGATGGATTGGAGCGAGGTCACCCGCCGAGTCGTAGCCGAGGCCGCCGCGCCGCATCCCGAAGACGTGGTGCTTCAGCTCGGTGCAGACTGGCTCCTCACGGCCGCGCTCGCGCCCCGGGTGGCGAGAATCGTCGTGCGGGCGCCGGGGCCTCCGCCTCCCCTCCCCGCCAACGCCACGCACGAGCCGGGGGCGGTCGAGCCCGCCCCCCTTCCCCCCGGAACCTCCGTCGTGGTGCTGCACGACGCGCTCCGGCGTCTCAAGCCCGAAGCGCAGCGGGCGCTGCTCCGGCACCTCGGCACCTCCCTCCCGCGCCGCGGGCTCCTCGTGATCGGCGATGTGCTGTGGTCCTTCGAGCGCGAACTCGTCGACGAACCCGACCAGTTCGGCGAGGCCAACGTTCACGCCCCCACCACGGCCGCCTTGGAACGCATGCTCCGCGAGGCGGGTTTCCTCCCCGACGTGCACCGGTTCGGCGTGGGCCGCGCGGTGTGCATCGCCCTCCGGAGTTAGCGGTCCCCATGCGGCTCTTCGTGACCGGCGCCAGCTCCTTTGTGGGCGCGCACTTCAGCAGTCTGGCCTCGCGCGAGGGCTTCGTGGTGCACGCCCTCCACCGCAACACGCCCTTAGAGCTGCGCGGCGTGGTGCCCGTGCGGGGCGACGTCACGACCACTCGCCCTAGTCCCGGCACCGAAGTCGTGGTGCACCTCGCCACGAAGGTCATGGCCGCCGACGCCCTCGAGCAGAACCGCCGCATGCTCGACGCCGTCCTCTCCTGGGGCCTGCCCGTCGTGTACGCATCGAGCACCGTGGTGCACTGGCCCCGGCAGAACGCGTACGCTCGTTCACGCCTGGAGGACGAAGCGCGCCTCCGCGAGAGCGGACTCCCGTTCTTGATTGTGCGCCCCTGCGCGCCCTACGGTCCTCGCCATCGTGAACACGAGCCGGCGCACAAGGAGAGTTTCCACACGCTCTCTAGGATGTGCCGCAAGCTGCCCTTCGTGCCGATCATGGGGCAGGGAAACTACCGGCGGCAGCCCGTGCATGTCGACGACTTCAACGGCGCGATCCTGAGGCTCATCCAAGCGGGCACGTGGGGCGGGGAGTACGACGCGGGCGGGCCGGAAGCGATGACGCTCCGCGAAATCATCAAGAAACTCGGAGGCAAAAGGGTGATCCCGATTCCGCGCGCGGTGATCCGGGTGGCGGGGCCGCTGGCGGGGCTGCACTCCGACGTGGTGAGCACCTTCGACACCGACGACGTCGTCGATCCCGGGCCGCTCGCCGCTGCCTCGGGGCTCACTCCGCGCGACTTTGATGCGGGGGCGCTGGCGAACGTGTAGGCGCGCGGCGAGCGCCTCCAACCGGCCTCAGCTCCGAAACAGCTCCCGCACCGCGCGCCGCACCACTCCGGGAAGGTCGCCGTAGGCCCGAGCCCGGTACAGACGGCCGCGGCCGGCGCGTGACATGGCGAGGCAGGCGCGGGCGCCCTGAGGGTGGTGATCGCCGACGTGCACCACGTGCAGGTGCGGGTAGCGGAAGGCAGCCCCCACCGGGTCTTGGCCCACGTTGGCCACGCCATCGGTAAACAGCATGCCGACGCGTTCGGAGTGTCGGCCGTGGGCGAGCTCCCGTCGTCCGGCGACGAGGCCCCCTTCGATGTTGGTGTAGCCTTGGGCCGGCACCTCAAGCACCCTCCGCACCAGCTCGCGGAGCGGCAGCCGCTCGCCACTCCGGACGAGCACGTGGGCCACCGTGTCGAACGCGACCACCGCTACGTGCTCGAGCTTCATGCGAAGGATGGCGGTGGCCACGGCGACGAGCGCGATCTTCTCGCCCGTCATCGACAGGGACATGTCCAAAACGGCGACCACATCGGCCTCGCGGGGCGCACGGCGGCTCAGTCGAAGGTCATCGGGGCCCCACGGGCGGGGGCGCTCCACCGTGGCCTCCAGATCGAGGTCGCCGTCGTCGGGCCAGCCCAGGGAGAGCACCCGCGTGGGGCGCACGGCGTGGCGGACCAACTCCCGCGCCCGAAGAAGGACAGCGTCGATGGCGCGCTCGCGCACGGCCTGACGCACGGGGCCGTTGGGGAGCTGCGTCTGGAGGCGGCGCCACGCCGTGGCGGAGGCCCATCCGTGGGGGGGTGAGCCGGCCGGGGCGGGGGGCGCCGGCACGAAGCTGCCGGCGCCGGGGGGCTCGGAGTCGGACGGGTCGGTCGCCAGGCGGGAGTTCAGGCCCGCGTGGCGACCCCAGCTTTTTTTGCGAGGTCGTCCAAGACCGCATCGAGCGGGGTGGCGGTGGGATCGAGGAGTTCAATCCGAGTGGGGAGGGCGAGGCGCGCCGCCCGGAGCACATCGCCGTCGAGCCGGGCGGCGATGTCGGCGATCGCCAGAGCGGCCCGAACGGAGGCGCCGCGGCGAACTCGCGGGTCGTGCCGGGTGGCCCGCGCCAGCGCCACGGCCGCCTCGACAAGGGCGGCGCACGGAGAGCACCGAGCGTCCTGCGCCACGATCCGGCACTCCTCCTCTTCCGACTGGTAGGCCAGCACGACCAACTCGAAACGATCGAGCAGTGCCTCCGAGAGAGCGCCGGTAGCCACGAACTCGCTGGGGTTCTGCGTGGCCACGAGGGCGAACCCCTCCGCTGCCCGGACCTCCCCGAGGCTCGGCACCTGCACCCGCCCTTCGTCGAGCGCCGGAAGCAGCACGTTCTGCACCCCCTCCGGCATCCGGTTGAGCTCATTGATGAACAGCACGCCGCCCTGCCGCATCGCAGACACAAGCGGACCGGAAACGAAGAACTCGGGCTGGTAGCCCGACTTCAGCACCGACGGCGGGTCGAAGTACCCGACAAGCTTGCCCTCTGTATAGCGCCCGTCGCCGTCCACCCGGAAGAGCGGGCGCCCGAGAGAGGCACAGACTGCCTTGGCGAGCGCGGTCTTGCCCACGCCCACCGGCCCCTCCAAGAGCACGTGGCGCCCGGCCGCGAGACAGGCGTGGAGAGCCTCGGTCTCCGCAGCGCGGCCGATGATGGTGTTCATGCCACGCCCCTATTTCGGCCAGACCGCCGGGGCCCGGAGCGCTACGCGGCGCCCGCGTGGCTGTCGGATTGCCAATGCAGCCCTGCGCGCAGGCCCGGCGCATTGAACCACGCCCAGCCCACGCAAGTCTTCAGCACCTCGTAGGCCATGCGGCGCGGCACGTTGCCCGCCTGCGACCATTCCGCGAGGATTTCTTCACGAACGGGGCGCTCCAGATGGCTGAACCGGCCCCCGTGCGTAGCCGCAGAGCCGTACTCCAAGCCGCGGAGGAGGTTGCGGAACACGGGCACGACGACCGGGTCGAGGTCGTCGGCCAGCATACGGTCGAGCTCCGCCGCTACGTCGGTAGCGGAACCGGCCACGCCCACCGGGCTTCCCGGCGGGAAGAGGGCATCGGCGAGCGCCACCACCGCCTCACACTCGCCAGCGGAAAACAGGCGGCGCCCTGGCGCGGGAGCCGGCAAGCGGGCGAGCACGCCCCCACCCACGGCGAGCGCGGCGCAGGCGGTAGAAGCGGCGAGGAGCTGGCGGTGGGTGATCGGCATGGATGAAAGATACCGACTGGTCGGTCCGCCCGCTACGGCCTTGATGCGAAAACATTTAC
>CANKOI010000035.1 GCA_947484175.1 Deltaproteobacteria bacterium | reverse complement strand
TGCTCCCCGGCCAGGCCGTCGCGTGGGCCAGCCAAGCCCACGACCTCGGGCGCCTCTCCTTCTACAACCCCGACGCGGCCACGCTCGACACCCTCACCGGGTTCGAGCTCAACAGCGACATCGAACACTAAGGAATCCCATGCTCACCCTCCTTCTGCTTGGCTGCAATCCCTGGGAGTTCCCCGAAGGGGAGTCCGACTACCACGACGACGCCTTCTGGGACCCGACGGTGGTCGTCGCCTCCGACGGCGCCTACGTGCGGCTGCCCAGCGCGGGGCGCCTCGTGCGGGTGACGCCGGACGGAGCCTTCGCCGAGGTTGACCTCGACGGCGCCGCCCCCGACCAGCTCCTCGCGGCGCCCGACGGCGGGGGCCTCTTCGTACGGGCCTCCTGGCCGGTCTGCGAAGACGACGACCCCGAAATCATCTACGTGGATCAGTGCCCGAGCTCCAAGCTCAGCACCGCCACCGAGATGGTGCTCGTGCGCGACGGCGAGCGGGTAGGCGGCGGGGCGCTCGAGGGCGTCTCGCCGGTGCTCGACAAGGCCTTTTGGACCGCCAGCAGCTCGCTCGTGGCGTTGACGGTCGACCCGGCCAGCGCCAGCACGGTGACGGTGGACGGCTTCCTGAACCTCAACGAAGTCACGTTCGTGGACATGGTCGACGGCACGCCGCACCGGGTCTCGGTCGGCTTCGCGGCCGACTCGGTCCTGTTCTCGGACGACGAATCGCGCGCCGTGGTGCTGTCGCGCAGCGAGGTGGCGGTCGTGAACCTCGGCGACGCCACCGACACCTGCGAAGCCTACTCGGTGTGCGTGACTTACCCGCTCACCCTCGACGCGGATCAGGTGCTCTACCCGGAAGACGTGGCGCTCGTTGCCGACGGCCGCTACGCCCTGGTGAGCGTGCGGGGCAGCTCCGACCTCTACGTGCTCGACCTGCAGCGCGAAGCCATCGACCTCATCGAACTGAGCGGCGAGCCGTCGGTGCTGGTGGACGACGCGGTGAACGGCCGAACGCTCGTGGGCTACGCGCGGAAGGCGGTGATCGACGTGATCGATCACGAGTTCTTCGAGATCTCGAGCGTGCCGGTGGACGAACCCTGCACCGACGGTCAGATGACCGACGCGGGCGCGATGTTCTACTACAAGGACGGCAGCGTCTACAAAGACGTGATCACCGTCGACTCCGCCTCGGGCGACTGGCGGGAACAGCGCGCCGAGAACCCCGTGGTGGACTTGTGGGCCGGAACGCGCTTCGCCGTGGCCACCATGAGCCCCGACACCGGTGGCTCGGGAACCGTGTACGACGTGAACTACGGCCTCGGGGTGTTCCCCCTCGCGGCGCCCTCCTCCACCGCGAAGGCCGATCCCGTCTCGCTGGTGCTCCAGTCCGAGCCCGTGGGTTTTGTGGCCACGGAGTCCGAGGACGGCGACTACGCCTTCTTGCTGATGCGCGACGTCGACACGCTTTTGCGGGTTCGCCTCGCCGACGCCGCTGCTACGCAGGTGCCCCTCGAAGCACCGGCGTTGGGGCTGTTCGCCGCCCCCAACGGCTCCCTCGTCGTCGCCGCAGACAGCCCCATGGGCATGCTCGCCTTCGTCGACCCCGGCAGTGACGAGCCGGTTTCTGTGGCGGGCTTCGCGCTCGCCGGCTTCGCTGAACGCCCCCTTCTGCCGCGCCGCGCGGCCCAGGAGTAACCATGCTCATCTTCCTTTCGCTCGCCCTCGCCGCCGATGACGCGCCCGCCGCCGGCTCAGCGCCCGTACCCGCTCCTGCAGCCGACCCGGCGCCCGCGGCCGAGCCCGCGCCAGCGCCCGCGCCGGCCGCCGACCCGGCCCCTGTCGCCCTCCCCGACGCACCGCCCGAGCCCGAGCCCGACGCCCACATCGTGCCGGTGCCCCATGTCCCGCGCTGGAACGTGCAGCTCAACGTGAGCGGCGTGATCCTCGACTCGAACTCTTCCTACAAGGAGCTCAACTCCTCCGGCAGCGCCGCCTTCGGCGGCACGGTGTCCTACGCCTACAAGCCGTGGCTGCACCCCTTCTTCGGCATCAGCGCCCTGCGAGCAGGGAGGACGCACTACAACGACGGGCTGCTGACCGGAACGGACGAAGAGGAGTGGGAGTACTCCGAAGGCGCGACCGGCGACCTGCTCACCTCGTACGAGCAGCAGCAGTTCGCGCTCGGAGCGCGCGCCGAAGCGGAAGTGCATCCCATGGTCGGGCTCTTCGTCCTCGGCCAGACCCAGCTCACCCTCGGAACCTTGCGCTTCGACGACGACCCCGACGTGGACGACAACCTCAGCCAGTTTGAGGCCAGCGGGGCGACGGCGGGCATCACGGCCACGGGCGGCCTCACCGCCTACGCCCCTACCGGGAGCGACGTGGAAGTGTCCTTCACGGCCGAAGGTGGCTACGAATGGAACGCCCCGCTCGAGCTCGGTGACACCGCCACGCTCGATCTCCTCGGCCCGTTCATCCGAGTCGGGGTCGGCGCGCGGTGGTAATGGCGAGCCGCAGCAGCAAGCCTAGCGGAGTCTCCTGACAGCCTGACGCTGTTGGTGCGGGGCACCGGCGGTGGACGAGACGGTGACGGGCTGGGTGACGCGTCCTGCGCGGCGAGCCGCTTGGTGATCAGGCCGCCGCTTTCGTGAGCCGCGACCGCAGAATCCAGATTCCCACCACCGTGAGCACGATGGAGCCGTACTGCGCCGGGGTGAGCCCAGCGTAGCGGGTGTCGCTCTCCTGCGACCGGAAGAAGTCGCTGGCGAAGCGGCAGGGGCCGTAGAGCGCCGCCAAGAGCCCGGTGAAGAAGCCCGTCGGGCGCGGCTTTCGGTCAAGGAACAGGAACAACCCGTAGGCGCCGAGCGACCAAATAGCTTCATAGAGGCCGAGGTCGTGGCAGGCGACGGCAGGGTTTCCGCCGGGGCACATCCCGTACACCCCGAGGTAGAAGTCGGTCACCGTGCCGGAGTGATCGTGGGCGGAAAAACAGCCCATCCGCCCGAAGAACCAGCCGAGGGTGAGACCGATCGCCAAACCGTCGGCGTTGGGCCAGAAGGGCACCTTCTCCTTTCGGAAGAACCAGATGGTCAGGCCGATGCACATCGCAAAGCCGCCAAAACTGGACAGGCCGTGCCAGAACTGGAGGAGCACCGGAACTTCGTCGCCGTGGGGCAGCCGCCCGCTGCTGAAGATCGAAGGAAGCGCGGCGAACCGAGCCCCGTCGCCCTGCACTTCGTCGGGCTTGTACATCAGCAGGTGGCCCCAATGGCCGCCCACAAAGACCCCGAGCACCAACCAGCCGACCAGCCGGTTCACCACGTCGGGGCTGCCCCCGAACTTGGCCGCCTTCTTCTGCGCCAGCTGCCCACCCAGCGCGAACCCGATGGCCACGAGAACCCCGAAGGCGTGGATGTCGAGCCCAATGCCTGGAATCGTAATGTAGGGGTCCTGAAAGTAGGGAATGAGGGGCTTCATCGGGGCGGGGCCTAACCGGGTTGGCGGCCGAGGCGGAAGGAGTCGTGGCCCCCCAATCTGTGATAGCAGCGGCTCATGGCGGTCATCAACTTCGCCCGACGCGAGATTGAGGCAAAGGTCGTCTACTATGGCCCTGCGCTGTCCGGAAAGACCACGAACGTGCAAGTGTTGCACGGCCTCGTGCCCGACACCCAGCGCGGCGACCTCCACACCCTGGCCACCGCTGAAGAGCGCACCCTCTTCTTCGACTATGTGCCCGTTCAACTCGGCCAGATCGCGGGTTTTCACGCCAAGTTCAAGCTCTTCACCGTGCCCGGCCAGGTCTTCTACAAGGACACCAGGCGGGTCGTGCTCCAGGGCGCCGACGCCGTCGTTTTCGTGGCCGACAGCGGCGACGACCGTGCGGAGGCGAACATCGACGCGCTCATCGACCTCGAGGAGAACCTTCGCAGTCACGGGCTCGATCTCGCCAGCATCCCGCTGGTGATTCAGGTCAACAAGCGCGACCTGCCCAACGCCCGACCCGTAAAAGACATCGAGGCAGACCTGAACCCCTTCGGCGTGCCCATGATCGAGGCGGTGGCGTTCGAGGGGCGCGGCGTGATGGAGACGCTGCGCGCGGTCACCGACCTCGCCGCCCAGCGCATCCGGGACAACCTCGCGGGGCGTGAAACGGCCGTACAGCTCACGGCGGTCGACCGCGCGGAGGCCGAGAGTGACCAAAAGGTGATTCGGGATCACCTCGAGAAGATCAAGCGGGTGCGGCCGATGGAGGAGGAGCGCGGCCAGAAGCTCAAGATGGGGGGCCACGTCAAGGCGGCCGACGTCGATGCCTTCCTGCTCGAGAACGTGGAGCGCGCCGACGAGTACCTCGAGGGCGGTCCCTCGGGGCCGCGAGCGGCGCCGACACAGGCGGCCGAGATTCCCGAGGAGATGGTCGTGCAGCGGCCACGGAAGGCGGCGGCGCCTGTCGCGGCGGCACCGCAGACCGCGGCGGCGGCCAAGTCGCCAGCGGCCCCACCGACGGCCTCGCCCATCGCCAACGCCGCGGCCAAAGGACCGGCGGCCAAAGCCGCGCCCGCCAAGAGCCCACCGGTCAACACCGGGGCCTACGGCCGCGTGCTGCCGCCGCCACCGGCCGCCCCCCCCGAGCGGGAGCGCCCGCCCTCACGTGGAGACCTGATCGAAGCCGCGGTCGACCCCGCAGGGTGGGTGGGCGCACGCGTAGAGGCGGCGAGCGGCGCCCGGCTGGAGGGAGGCGCCGTCTTCGTTGACGTGCTGATCGACCACTCGGGGGAGCGGCGCCTGCACCCCGTCAAGCTCGTCGCTCGGGCGCCGCCACGGGCGCCGGAGGCCAACGGGCGAGACCTGCTCGGGCTCCTCGGCGCGGCTGTCGTAGCGGGAGGACTGGGGCTGCTTGCCGGCGTAGCTCTGGGCTACGTCATCGCGGCGGGCTGAGCCGTGGGACCGAGCCTCAACGGCCGGCGGTGGACGGTCCGGACACCTCAGCCGGAGCGTGCCGCCGCGCTCCTATCCGAGCTCCGTTGCCATCCGGTTGCGGCCGAGGTGTTCGCGGTGCGAGGCGCCGACGCCGCGTTCTTCGCGAGCGGAGCTGCCGACCTGCACGCTCCCGACAGCATCCTCGGCCTCCCCCGCGCGCTCGAGCGGTTGCAGAGGGCGCGCAGGGAGCGCCAGCACATCCGGCTGGTCACCGACTACGACGTGGATGGCACCACCAGCTGCCTCATCCTGCACGCCGCGCTTGACCGCCTCGGCGGCGCCACCATCAGCTACCACATCCCCGACCGCTTCACGGAGGGCTACGGCCTCTCCGTGCAGGCCATCGAGAAGGCCGCCGCCGACGGGGTGCACCTCATCGTCACGGCCGACATCGGGGTGCGCGACCACGGCCCCGTAGCGCGAGCCGCCGAGCTGGGCGTGGACGTGATCGTCTGCGACCACCACCTGCCGGCCGGCGAGTCGGTCCCCGCGGCGGCGGTGGCGGTGCTCTGCCCCCCCCAGGCCGGCTGCCCCTACCCCAACAAGGCCCTCGCCGCCTGTGGCGTGTCGCTCAAGCTGGCCACTGCGCTCCTCGCCGAAGACCCTCGCCGCGACGAAATCCTCAGCTCGCTCATGAAGCTGGCGGCCATCGGCACGGTGGCCGACGTCGTCGACGTGTTCAACCCCGAGAACCGCGCCATCGTCACCCTCGGGCTCGAGGCGCTCAACCGCGGCCCCCACTCTCCGGGGCTGTCGGCGCTCCTCACTGTGGCCCAAGCGCGCCTCGGCGAGATCACCGCCGAGACCCTCGGCTGGCGCATCGGCCCCCGCATCAACGCGGCCGGCCGCCTCGCCGACGCCAATGCCGTGGTGAGGCTGCTCCGCGAGCGCGACCCTGCCGCCGCTCTGGCCCAGGCCGCCCTCCTCGATGAACTGAACCGCGAGCGTCAGGACATTCAGGAGCGGCTCGTAGCGGTGGTGATGGAGCGCCTGCCCGACTCGCCGCCCCCGTTCGTGCTGGTGGCCGGAACGGAGGAGGAGGGCTTCCACCGGGGCGTGGTGGGCATCGTAGCGGCGAAGGTGCGGGAACGGGTCGGGCGCCCGGTGGCCATCGTGAGCACGCTGGGAGAGCACTCTACGGGCAGCGTGCGCTCGGTGCCGCGCGTGCACGCCACACGCGCGCTCGACAGCGCCCAGCACCTGCTCCATCGCCACGGCGGCCACGCGGCGGCGGCGGGCTTCACCGTCTCCACCCGCGACCTGCCCGCCCTCGCCGAAGCCCTCGCCGCCTTCGTGGCCGCCCATGACGACGACGACCTGCTCGTTCCCGAAGAGACGATCGACGCCTTCGTGAACCCCAGCGACATCGACCTCCGCCTGCTCGCCGACCTCGCGCGGCTCGAACCCACCGGCAAGGGAAACGAGGCCGCCCGGCTGGTGGTGCGGGGAACCCCGACCTCCATCGCGGTGATGAAGGAGCGGCACCTGCGCTTCCAGGTGGGGCCCCTTCGATGTGTGTGGTGGAACGGCGCCGATCGGGTAGACCTGCTCGCCCGCGCCACTGAGGTGCTCGGCTGCCCCTCCGTGAACGCCTACGGCGGGCGCCGCGAGCCGCAGCTCGTCGTGGAAGACATGCGCTGAACGCAAGAAGGGCCCGCACGAGGCGGGCCCTTCAGGTTTGGTGCGGAGGAGGGGACTTGAACCCCTACGGGAGTTACCCCACTAGGTCCTGAGCCTAGCGCGTCTGCCATTCCGCCACCTCCGCGAATGGCCGGCGAGGTTTACTCGCCGGGTGCCGGGGCGTCAAGCCGGTAGACCTCCCAGCGGCGCCCCGCGTACACCTGCACCGCATCTCGGAGGAGCAGGCGCGTCAGCAGCTCGCGGGGGGCCACGAACTGCGCTTGCCACTCTTCTTCCGACAGAAACGGGTACTGCTTCCTCAAAAAGCGTACATCACCCACGAGAAGCCACGTGACGCCGCGCTCGCGGAGCGCACGGAGCGAGGCATCGCCGTGCTCCGCGAGCCACATTCGAGTGGGCGTGTGTTCCTCCACGGAGCCGAGGATCCAGGGCTGGTCGATCCAGTAGCCGTGCCAAGCGTAGAGCTGCGCCACCTGGGCGTCGGCGGGCGCGTGCTCTCGAAGGTGGCGCAGGGCCCCCCACGCGGGCAGCTCGCGGCGTAGCCAGGTCTCCTCGCTGAGCTCGCCGCCCACCACCATCCACTGGCTGCTCGCCTCCCTCCACAGCGGACCCAGATTCTGCGGCGCCGATGCACAGAGCCCCACCACCGCGAGCCAGGATGCGCGACCCGCCGAGGCGCACAGGATGGCCACGCCGGCCAGCGGCAGCAGATAGCGGATGACTTGCGCGGAAGCGCCCCAAACCACAAACCCCACTCCCAAGATGGCCACCAGCCAGCGGGCGTCGGCGTTCCGCCGAGCCTCCCACACCGCAGCGAGGCCGAGCGGTAGCCAACCCCAAGACAGCTGCCCCATAAACTGGTTGTGGTGGATTTTGGCCCGAAACAGCACGTTGAAGGGGAGCAGCAGCGCATCGAGCCAGCCGTGACCAGCACCGTACTTCTCCGGGTAGAGAAAACGAAACCCTTCGATGAGCGGCCAGCCCGCGTACGGGAACAGCGGGTGAAGCCCCTCCGCTGCGTTGCGCACCCACCAGGGCACCACCAGGGCCGCCCCCACCGCCGCCGCCACCGTGGCCCAGCCGAACCGCCCTCTGGCACCCCCAGACGCTCGGCTCAACGCCAATAGTCCTGCGGCGGCAGCGGCTGGAGCAGCGGTGTACTTCGCCGTGACCGCGAAGCCTGCCACGACCCCGAAGAGCAGGGCGTTTCTTCGCCCCCCCCCCTCAAGCGCCAGTTCCACCGCGAGCAACAGGCCGAGCGCGGCCGGCACGTCGTTGTAGGCGAGCCCTGCCTCGTAGGCGAAGCTGTACGACGCCGCACACACCAGCGCCGGCACCAAGCCCCGCCCCGCGCCGAACCGCCGATCTCCCAGCTCCGAAGCACCCAGCAAGAGGGCGAGTGTGAGCCCGAGATGCCAGAGTCTCACCGCAGCAGGGCCGGCCACCGAAAACAGGGTGGCGAACAGGGCATGCACCGGCTGCGGACGGGAGCCGTCGGGCCAGTCGAGGCCACCAGCAAACCGACCCGTTTCGGCGTGGTGTCGCGCCAGCGCGAGGTGCTGGTACATCTCGTCGGTGTCGATGGGTGGGCTCAGCGCGGCCAGAAGCGCCGGGGCGAGGAGCACCCCGAAGGCGAGGACCGCTACCACCGAGGGTCGGCGAGGCGCGTCCATCCCCGGCCGGGCGCCCCACGCGAGGAGCGACACCACCACGACGCCTAGGGCCGCCTGCTGCCCGAACACGCCCGCAGCCAGAAGGAAACTGGCAACCAGCGCCTGCACTGTCGTGCCCACGACGAGCGCGAACAACCAGCCGCCCCCGCCGAGCAAGCGCTCGGGGTGGAGGTGCCGGAGTACGAGAGCGCCCGTGCCCACCGCTCCGGCGAGCAGGCAGCCGGCCGCGAGAAGGGCTCTCAGGGTGTCGATGCGCCCACCTCGATGCTAGCCGAAGGGCCTACGGCCCCGAGTCTTCGATGCCGCAGCAGCTCACCGTGAACACCACCGTGTCCTTGGTGCTCTCGCCGGTGCAGTCGGTGACCTTGAGCTCCATCCGGTAGTCCGTGTCCGAGCACACGCCGGGCTCGGTGGCTTCGGCGTCCTCGAGCGTAACCGTGGTGACCAATGAACCCGGGCTGCCGATCGTGGCGCTGCCATCGGCCACGCTCCACTCCAACACCATCGGGTCACCGTCCGGGTCGCTCGCGCGGCCATCTGCCCCGAGCGCCACCGTCTGCTTGGCGCACTCGTCGCAGTTGTACTCGTAGCCGGAGAGCGTACACTCGGAGTTGCCGCCCGCGACCGCCTGATCGGTGCCCGCGTCGACGACGGGCTTGTTGTTGCTGCGCCGTTCGTCGGCCGCGAGCTTCACGATGTCGGGCGTGGCCCAGTTCTTCCCATCGTACACCGCACAGCTCAGCGTGTAGTCGCCCGCCTCGTCGGCGTAGAACGTAGGCCTAGCGGCGGCCGGATCGCTGAACGACGTGGTGTCGCTGGCCTTCGAGGCCGCGGGCTTGGACTGGATGGCCCACGAATACGTCAGCGGGTCGCCGTCGGGATCGACCGAGGCGCTGCAATCCAGCGAGATCGAGGTGCAGTCCTCCACGATCTGGTCGCTGCCGGCGTTGGCGACGGGTGCGCCGTCGTCGCCGGTCACGGTGATCACGGCAGCGTCGGCGAGCGAGTCGCCAAGCCCGTTGTTCACGATCAAGTTGACGGTATAGTTGCCGCGCGCATCCCCGGTGAGCGAGGGCGCCGCCGAGTCGGCCCCCGTGAGGCCGGTAAGCGCAGAGCCGGTCGGCTTGTCGACCAGCGTCCACGCGTAGGTCAGCTCCATGCCTTTCGGATCGTAGGACAGCGAACCGTCCAGCGTGATCCCCGCCCCTACGGCACCGGTCACGTCAGAGCCAGCGTTGGCCACCGGCAGGTTCTCCGGCGCCGTGATGGTGACGATGACGAAGTCCGGGGAGGAGTCGACGTGGCCGTCGTTGACCACCAACTTCACGATGAACGTTCCCACCCGATCGGGCTGGAAGGTGGGCAAGGACGCGGCGGCGCTGTTGTTCACCGAGAAGGGCTTTTCCTTGTCCTTGAGGGCGGAGCCCTCCGGTACACGGTCGAAGCTCCAGTGCCAGGTGATGGCGTCGCCATCGGAGTCCGCGGAGGCGCCGCCGTTGAGTTGCACAGGCGTGTCGGCCGTCTGGGAGATGGCCAGCCCGGCTTCCGCGATCGGGGCGGTGTTGGGCTTGACCCCGGTATCGCCAGGCTGGTCAGACGAGGAGGGACCCGTGCACGCGGCCACGAGGACGAAGAGCGGGGTGGAGAGCAGGGTGCGCATGTTTCGGGGCTCCTAGTACGTGCCCGTGCAGTTGTAGGTCACGGTGACCCAGTCGGTATTCGACTCGGAGCAGTCGCTGACCGTGAGGCCGACGCTCCACGTCTTGGTGGTGACCGTGTTGTAGGTGGAGGCGAACGCCGGCGTGGTGACGGTCGTCACGGGGCTTGTCGGCGCCGCCACGGCCAGCTCGCCGGTGCTCTCGGCCCAGAAGAAATCCAACTCGTCGCCGTCGGCCGAGTCGATCGAGGCGCTGCCGTCGAGCGACACCGTCTCCGCCTCGCAGTCCTCGCAGGTGAAGACGTAGGCCGAGGTTTCGCAGTCGGTCTCCACGTCGATGGTCTGGTCGGCGCCCGCGTTCGCCGTGGGCGGAGTGTTCTCGCCTGCGTCGACGAAGTTGAAGGTGACGATGTCGGGGGCCGAGCAGGTTTCCGCGTCGCACACCTGCAGCTGAAACAGGTACTCGCCCGGAATGTCCCAGCGGAAGTAGGGGTCGGCCGCGTTCGCGTCGCTGCTGAAGTAGCCGGCTGAGCCCGAGGGAGCGCTGAGCAGGGACCACGCATACGTGAGCTCGTCGCCATCGGGATCGTAGCTGCCCCAGCCATCGAGGTGGAAGTCGGGCGCGGTGCACGGCGAGAGGGTTTCGCTGTCGCCTGCGTCGGCCACTGGCGTTTCGTTGTCGGACTCCACCGTGACCGTACAGTAGTCCGCTTCCGACCAGTTGAGGCCGTCGCCCACCACGAGGCTCATCACGTAGACGCCCGGGACGTCGGGAACCACCGAGGCCACGGGCTGATCGCCGTTGAAGACGTCGTCCTGGTCGAGCAAGGAGCCGTCAGGCGCCGAAGCCAGCGACCAATCGAACTCGATCTCCTCGCCCTCAGGGTCGGCGCTCGCGCTCCCATCGAGGTCGGCACGGTCGCCCACCCTACCGGTGACGCTCGCGCCACAATCCGCCACGGGTTGCTCGTTGCCGGAGTTCACGGCGATCACGACGTAGACCGGCGCAGCCACGCGACCTGTGTCATCCGACACCGACAGGCCCACGACGTAGACGCCGACGGCGTCGGGCTCCCAACTGGGGCTCAGCGGGTCGGTAACGTTGATGCTGGTGGTGTCCTGCGCCGAATCCAGCGGGGCGGAGTCCAGCGTCCACGTGAAGGTGAGCTCGTCCTTTTCTGCGCACGGCACAGCCGCGCCCGGAATGCTGACGATGTTGCCAAGGTCGACCGTTTGATCGACCAGGGCCGCCACCTCTGGCGCGGCACAGGTGTCGACCTTGGCGACCTCGGTGTCGGAGTCCTGAATGCATCCTGCGAGGAGGAGCACAAGCGGGAGAGAGAGCAGAGGGGAACGGGCAATCATGCGAGGCACTCCGGAGCGCTGGCGGCATCGAGCGAAGCGTGTGAACTGGGTGGTGACGAAGGGTACAGAAGGTGCGGGTAGATCGTCAAGGGCAATTGACATGCCGCTCGCTGCGCTCCGCGCGTAACGCGACGGCGCTCCTGATGGCGTGTCTCGTGCCGCCCTTCCACGAGGCAGCCGCCAGCCCGTGGGCCGCCCCCCCTCTTGAAGCCCTGCCGCAAGCCGGTAGCGTGGCTGCCGACGCCCGCGCCGTTGCATCCTTTTCGCCCGGCCTTGTGCCCCCGTTCCGGTCAGCCCCGAGAGATCGCAGCACCTTCGGCGTGGCGGCGAGTGCGTGGTTCGGAAGCCGGGTGCGCGCGCAGGCGGAATGGAACTGGCTCGTGGACGACACCGCGGCCGGAGCACCCGTTTCCGGCCCGGGCGATGTGCGGCTCGGTACCGCCGTGCGTGTGGCCTCCACGGGTCCGCTGCGCCTCGGCGTGGGATGGGAGGCGAAGCTTCCGAACGCCAAGAACGAAGACGAACTGGGGAGCGATGAGACCGACATCACCCTCGGCGTGTGGGCGCGCGTCGACAAGGGACCGGTGCAGGCGGGCCTCGCGATGGGGTTGGCGGTGCTCGGCAATCCCCTCCGCTACGCGAACCAAGACGATGTGCCGATGGTGCTCGCCGACGTCGGCGCCCGCTTCGGCGCTTGGGGTTTCTCCGCGTTCGGCACGGCAGAGCTGCCGACCGCACTCAACCCCGCCCGCGTAGAGGCCGGAGGCTGCGTTCGGGCAGGCGAACGCTGGTTCGTAGAGGCGGAAGGCGCCGCGGGCTTCACCCCTGCCGCCGCCGATGGCCGCATTCTTCTCCGCCTTGGTGTAGCGGGATCACTTCCCGACACCGGTCGGGGTGAATAGCACTCGCGGCCTCTGGGGGCGCACTTTGGCCTGGCACGACATCTTCACGGGAAACAGCGTAGCCAAGCACGGCCGCCGCATGCAGGATCGCGACGCACAGGCGGAGGACCGGCTGAAGTCGGCCGATTGGCTCGCGGAAGAGGGCACGCCCGAGGCGCTCGCAGCCCTGTGCCGCCGCTTCGACCTTCAGCTCGAACACCAGATGAAGGACCGGCAGGAGAAGGACGCGGTCTTGGAGCTCCTCGTCGGCGCCGGCCCGCTCGGCTCCGAGGCGGTGCGGCAGCACGCGCGGGTATCCGCGAACTTCCAGTACGCTGTTCGTACGCTGGAGCGCATCGAGGGCCGCACGGCGAGCACAGCCTTTCTCTTGGAGTTGCTGGCGGGTGAGCGGCTGGAGAACGAGTTCCACCCCGAGAAGAAACGTACGCTGCTGCTCACCTTGGCCGAACGGAAAGACCCACGGATCGTCGAAGCTGCGGCTCGCTTCCTCCCCGACTTCGACGAAGGCGTGCGCCACGCCGCGATCGAGGCCATCGCGGCCCAAGAGGGCGAAGAGGGCCGCGCCCCGTTGGAGGCGGCCCTCAAACGGAGGAACGAAGAGTCCACCCGGGTGCGGGGGCGCCTAGCCGAAGTCTTCGGGCAGCGGCGCTGGTCCGTGGAGGAAGATGGCTGGATCGGCGAGCACATGCCGCCGGGCTACCAGCTCCGGGGCGGCGTGCCCGTTCAGGGTCGTTAGTCCTCAACTCCCGACGCCCGCAACCGCTGCTGGGCCGTGGGCACCCGCGCCCCCCAGGGGTCGGCCGCGAGGTAGGCGCGCAGGTGAAAAATCGCGCGGCCGTGCTCCCCGGCGTCGCCGTAGAGCACGCCGAGGCTGAAGTGGGCGGTGGCGTCATTGGGGCAGGACCGTAGGGTTCCTTCGTAGCCGCCGGCGGCGGCGGCGATGTCGCCATCGACAAAGTCGATACGCGCGAGGTTGTTGAGCGCGGCACAGTGGCCGGGCTGCCGGCGCAGCGCCTCGACGAGCACCTCGCGCGCCCCGACCAGATCGCCGCGCACCCCGCGGCCGATGGCGATGTTCACCAAGGGGTCCACGTCTTCGGGGTCGAGGGCGTAGGTGGTGCGGTACGCGCGCTCGGCGGGCTCCCACGCCCGAGCGAGGCGCAGGGCGTCGCCGTAGCCCTGCCAGGCATCGCGGCTCGCGGGCCAGCGATCGGTAGCGCCGCGCCAGAGGGTCACTTCGTCGCGCCAGTCGCTGTTGCGCCGCACCGTGAGGGCGGCAAGCAACAGCGGGATGACTAGGAACCCGCGGCGGGCGGGCAGCGACCCCGCCACAAAAAGCACGACCGCGAGTCCGGAGAGGTAGCTGCGGTGCTCCGCCATCGTCTCTTTCAGCACCGGCGCGCTGGATACCGCCAACGGCAGCGCCCACAGCACCCAAGCGAAGGCCGCGAGTCCGCCACGCCGCCATGCCCACACCCCGGCGAAGGACCACGCCGCAAGCCCAGCCCAGCCGAGGCCGCTCGCCTCGCCCGGCACCGCTTGGAGGATCGACTGGCCCCAAGGGAGGAGCCATAGCCCCGCGTACCGCAGCCACACCTCGCCCTGAGAGCCAAGGTGGTCCACCAACGAACGAGGCACCTCCGGCACGGGCCAGCCCGCGAAGAGCACGCGGCCCACTCCGGCCGCCGCGACCAGAGCGCCCAACGGGGCGTAGCGAGGCCAACGAACCAGTCGCCACCGGCCTCCGGCCACCAAGAGCAGCTCCGCGGCGAGCATCAGGAACGGGGTGACAAAGGCCGTCTCTTTGGTGGCCATGCCGACCGCAACCGCAGCCATCGCCACCGCCCGCGGCCGCCACGCAGGGGCACGCGAGTCGTCGATCCACGCTGCCAGCGCCACGAGCGCGAAGGTGGCCGAGAGCGCATCGCTGCGCCCCGAGATGTAGGTGACCCCCTCGGTACACATCGGGTGGAGCGCCCACGCCGCCGCTCCGACCGCGGCCCGACCGGGAGAAAGGAGTCGCCCGAGGAGCCTCCACGCCAAGACCGCGTTGAGCGCGTGGATGCCCACGGAGAGCAGGTGGTAGCCCAGCGGGTCTACCCCCCCGAGTGCCCAGTTGAGCGCGTAGGTGGCGAGCACCACGAAGCGGCCTGGGTTGTAAACGAGGATGGCCTCGGGCGCCCTCCAGTCGCGGAGAGCGGGGTGCAACACCTCCACCCGGTCGTCGTAAGTGAACGGCCCATGGAAGCTGTTGGCCCATGCAGCGGCTACCGCGGCGACAAGCAGGAGCGGCAGCCAACGTTTCATCTGCACAGGCGCTCGTAAAGGGCCACGTGCGCCGCGGCGACCCGGCCCGGGTCGAGATGGGCCGCGATGTACGCTCGACCGCGCTCCACCATGCCGGCCGCGCGGACCCGGTCATGCAGGAGCAGCCGAATCTTGGAGCGCAACTCCTCCGGCGAGCTTCCCACCGTGAGGCCTGCTCCCGCCTCGCTGATCAGCTCACCGCAGCCGCAATCATCGCCCACGACGGCGGGCGCGCCGCAGAGCAGCCCTTCGAGCGGGACGAGGCCGAACACCTCGTGCGTGCTCGGGTACACCAGCACGTCGGCGTCGACGAGGAGGGCGAGCCGGTCGCGGCCCTCAAGCGTGCCGAGCGTGAGCACGCCGGGGCCGCGGGGCAGTGCCATTCCACGCGCAGCGCCCGCCACCACCAGCATCGCGCCGTCCAGGCCCTCGGCAAACGCCGCCACCAGCCGTTCCACGCCCTTTCGCGGCGTGATCTGGCCGAGGTAGGCCACGATGGGCGCCGGGCCGAGGCCGTGGGCGGCCCGAAAGCTCCCGCGCGGGGGCAGCTCCGCGAACTCCTCGAGGTGCAGCGGGTTGGGGATGCGCTCCACGCGGTCGCCGGGCACGCCCAACGCCAGGAGTTGCCGCACCTCCGCCTTCGACACCGCGACCACCCGATCGGCCTCGTGGGGCACCCGTCCGTCAAAGGCGACATCCCACACGCCTTTCAGCAGCTGCTTCCGCTCCAGGCGCGGCGCGGTGCCGTGCGGCATGTGCACCACCGGAACCCCTGCCGCGCGCGCCGCCCGGAAGGCCCGCCAGTTCAGCAGGTTCCGGTGGCCGTGGAGGTGCACCACATCGGCCCCCACTGCCGGAACATCGCCCTGCGGCACGTAGAGCTGGTGGTGCCAGGCGAGGCGGTTGCTCCAGAGCCGCGAGACATGCACCGTGACCCCGTTTTCCTCCCGCACCGCGGGCATCGCCGAGCGGGCCGTGGCCGTCATCGCGTCGGTCGTCCACACGTGCACGTCGTGGCCGAGGGCCGCCTGCGCACGCGCGAGGGCGCTCACCACTCGCGGGATTCCCCCGTACGCCCAGGTGGGGGGGTAGCAGGGGGTGACGTGCAGAACGCGCATTGACCAGTGCCGTTTGCCCGACTACCCTGCACGGCCTTCGGAGGCAGCATGCTCGTTCTGGTCGTTGCAGTTCTCGGGTCGTTGATGGGGTGCGGCCCGAGCTGCCGCACTTCCTGCGAGCGACTCTACGGAAGCGGCACGGACCAGTGCAACATCGCCGTGCCCGGTTTCGAGGGAGAGGCCGGTGCCAACTCCCTGATCATCGAGTGTTCGCAAGAGTGCGAGTCGGCCATGGCCGAGGCGGGCGCCCTCGGCACCTACGACCCCAACAGCAACACCGACACGAAGCTGAGCATCGCGAACGAGAAGCAGGCCGCCTCCTGGATGGACTGCGTGGGCGAAACGTCGTGCGACAACATCGGCAACGGCTACTGTCAGCCGCACTACTAGGAGCGTTGTGAGCCTGTTGTTTGCCCTTGCAGTCCTCAGTGGCTGCACGCCCACTTGCGAAGAGGTGTGCGACAAGCTGGTGGCCTGCGAGAACGCCGGCACGGAGCGGATGTCGACGGCCGAGTGCCGCGAGTCGTGCGAAGACCAGCGCACGCTCTACGACGAAACGTGGGACGACGTTGCGAAGCGCGAAGCCTTCGACGCCGAGCTCACCTGCCTCTACGAGTCGGAGTGTGCCGAGGTGGAGGAAGGGGTGTGCTACGACGAGGCGGTTTGGAGTTTTTGAGGGGTGGGGGCCGGAAGTGCCCTCCCCAGTGATCCGACTCCTCCTTGTGGGCGTGGGGGGCGCAGGAGGCGCCATCCTCCGCTACGGGGTGGCCGTGGGCATCGGGGCGCTGGGCTGGCAATCGCCGCTGGCAACGGGGCTGGTCAACGTCGTGGGCTGCTTCGCCATGGGCGCGCTGGTGCAGGTGGTTCCCGAGCGACTCTCGGCGGCCTACCTGCTCCTTGGTACCGGAGTGCTCGGAGGGTTCACCACCTTCTCCGCCTTCGCGCTCGACGCTTCGAGCTTGGCAGGCTCCTCTCGGGCCTCCGGCGCGGTGTACGTCGCGGCGAGCGTGGTTCTCGGACTCCTCGCCTTTCAGACAGGACGCTGGTTGGTCAGTTCCGGAGGAGCCGGCTCGCCGTAGTGTCTCTGCGGGACGGTCAGGCCGTCGCACCCCCAGGCGCGGTCCAGGCTTCACGCGGCGGCGGTGAGGGCCCCTCCCCCTGGGCGCAACGGGCGCAGGCGGCATGGGGCTGACCGTCGTACATCCCAGCGCGCAGCGCAGTCATCGCAGGCCCCGTCCAGATGGAGTGGAAGGAGGACTCGTGGAGGCTGCCCACCCACGGGCGACCCTGCACGCAGCAGGGGGATACCCGCCCGTCGGCGTGCAGATAGGCGCGCCCCCAGAGGAAGCGGCAGCGCGCGGCGAGCCCACTTCGCGCCTCCCAGGCCCGCACCCGCGCGTGGTGCAGCGCACTGCGCAGTGCGGCGCGCCTTCGCGCCCGGGCAACTCCAGACCAACGCGCAGGCGCCGGGCCGCCTGACGCGCCTCGGAAAAACGCTGAGCCACCCCGCCGGGGACCTCGTGGAGCGACAGGTCCCTCAACGTCGGATCGAGCACCTGCAGCCAACTGCAGGCCACCCGGTCGGCACCGAGCCGGTGGGCCAAGGCCACCACTTCGGGCAGGCCAGGGTGGCTCCGCGCGGGCGAGAGCATCCCGCGTTGCCACAGAGGAGAGCGGCGCGACCGTCACGACCCACAGGATAACGTTCGGGCGCCACGACGACACCGTACTCGACCACGTAGAAGGCGCCATCCTCCGCTGCGCGGTTGCCAACGGCGTACCTGCACCTTGGTACCGGGGGGCTCGGAGGGTTCACCGCGTTCCCCGCCTTCGCGCTGGACGCTTCGACCCCAACGGCGGAGCCCACCCCGCCGTTCAGTCCCGCTCGAGCTCGCAGTCCGCGACGACGACAACGGCGAGGCCGCCGACCTCGGATTCGATGCCAAGGTTCCCATCCAGATCGTCCCCGTCGATTTCCCCCTCGAAGGTCGAGACGACCGAGGTGCCGCCACTACTGACCTCGATGTCCAGCTCCACGTCCTCCTCGTCACGCTCGCCCTCGACGTCCCCATCGTACGTTTCGCCGTTCGACGAAAATTTAGCGTCACCGCTCACGACGCCGCCCTCCTCGTCGAGGTCCAGCTCCACGTTGATCGACTGGCTGTCGTAGGTACACTTCCCTTCCCAGGTGCCGGTGGCGGTGGTGCAGGCGAACAGCAGTATGACGAAAAGCATGGAGGTGATCCGGTTTGGCGTTGCTGATAATCAATTGACAGAACGCGCGCAATCCGGAACACGGATCGGCGAGGCCGCGCTAACGTTTCGCCGCTACGCCAAGCGCCGATAGGTGCTCGCGCGCCGCCTCCCCAAGGTCCGGCGCCCGCCACACTCCGGCTCGGCACCACGGCCCCACGGCACAGACTCGCCCGCAAACCGGTAAACTCCCATCCGATGCCCGCGCACCATCTCGAAGCACCGCGAATCCTCGCCACCCTGCGGCGCCTTCACGACCGGATCGGGGAGCGCTTCCCGGGCTCGGGACTCGGCCACGTGGCCGCGGACCTGCTCACGGTCGGGGATGACACGGCGGAGCTCGTGGCCTACCTCGGCCGCCCGAACTGGCCCATCCGCATTGCCGTCGGCGTGGTGCTCGCGCTGATCGGCGGAGTTCTCGCGGCGGCCGCGCTGTCGCTGCGGATGCCGGCCGGAATCGACGGCTTTGGAGCCTTCGTGCAGGCCATCGAGTCGGCCATCAACGACCTGGTCTTTCTCGGCATCGCGGTCTTTTTCCTCGTGAGCTTGGAGAACCGCATCAAGCGGAGTCGCGCCCTGTGGTCGCTCCACCGGCTGCGCAGCGTTGCCCACATCGTGGACATGCACCAGCTCACCAAGGATCCGGAACGGCTGGCCTCGCCGGAGCTCGACACCGCGTCATCGCCAACGCGGTCGCTGACGACACCCGAGCTCGGGCGGTACCTCGACTACTGCAGCGAGCTGCTCTCGCTCATCAGCAAGCTGGCCGCGCTCCACGTGCAGCAGTTCAACGACAGCGTGACCCTAGGCGCGGTGAACGAGATCGAAGGGCTCTGCGGCTCGATGTCGAACAAGATCTGGCAAAAGATCACCCTGATCGGCCGCACCGGACAGCAAACGCCCCCAGGTAGTCCCGCGCCGACGCCACCGGATCGGGCGCCTCCCAAACGCCGCTGAGCACCGCGGCGCCGGCGGCGCCGGCGGCGTGGAGCACCGGCGCGTGCGCCGGGCGTACGCCGCCGAGGGCGAGGAGGCCGCGCAGGGAGGCCGGACCGAGGGCGGGCCGGCCGTGGCGCGCTGCGAACACGGGCGAGAGGAACACGGTGGTGGCTCCGGCTTCGAGCGCGGCCCGCGCCTCCTCTTCGCTGTGGGCGCTCACGCCAATCGGCCCTCGGAACCGAGCGCGCCACGCGGCGACGTCGGCGCCGCCGGGCAGATGGAGCGCGTGGGCCACTTGGGCGGCGCCGGGCATCCGGGCGTGCAGCATCACCCGATCGAGCGGAAGTCCCGGCGGCAGGGTGGGCTCGCGGATCAGCACCTCGGCGCCCGCATCGAGCAGCGCGTGCACCCGCTCCGCGAGGTTTTCCCCGCCCGCGGTGATCACGACGAGCCTCACCGCGCCACGACCCCCTCCACCGGGCTCGAAGCCGTGCCGTACAGCTTCCGCGGGATGCGCCCCGCCTCCGAAGCGAGACGGCCACCCTCGACCCCCGCTCGCATGGCAGCGGCCATCTTCACGGGGTCTCTCGCGCCCGCTACGGCCGTGTTCAGGAGCACGGCGGCCACTCCCATCTCCATGGCGAGGGCGGCGTCGCTCGCGGTGCCCACACCCGCATCCACGATGACCGGCACCGTGGCTTGCTCAAGGATGATCTGCAGGTTCCAGGGGTTGCGGATTCCCAGCCCGCTGCCGATCGGGGCGGCGAGCGGCATGACCGCGGCGCAGCCGATGTCAGCGAGGCGTTTGCAGGCCACCGGGTCGTCCGTGATGTACGGCAGCACCACGAAGCCTTCGCGCACGAGCACCCGAGCGGCCTCGAGGGTGCCCTCTACATCGGGAAACAGCGTGTCGGGGTCGCCGATCACCTCCAGCTTCACCCAGTTCGAGCCGAGCAGCTCGCGGGCGAGCCGCGCGGTGAGCACGGCATCTTCGGCGGTGTAGCAGCCGGCGGTGTTCGGCAGGATGTGGATGCGCTCCCGCGGAATGAAGTCGAGGATGTTCTCGCCGCGGGGTGCGGAGAGGTCGACCCGCCGGATCGCGAGGGTGACCATCTCGGTGCCGCTCGCTTCGTGGCACGCCTGCATCACGGCGAACGAGGGGTACTTGCCGGTGCCGAGAACGAGGCGGGAGGAGAACGTGCGATCAGCGAGGGTCCACATGGGTGCAGGCTATCCGTTTCGGCCCGCTACGACTGCGGTGGGATTGCCCACACAACCTGCGCCGCGCCGCCGACCTCGTTCCAGCGGACTTCGTCGACAGGCTCACGGTGGAGCACGGTGGCTCCGGGAAAGAGCGCACGAACCTCGTCGTCCGAAACCGAGAACGGGGGGCCGTCCCGCCGTGCCCCGTCGTACACGAAGGAGACGAGGAGGATGGGCACATGGAAGGAAAGGAGCAACGCGGCGTAGCGGGAGCGCAGCGCGGGCGGGAGGGCGATGAGGGCGGCGCGATCCCAGATCGCGTCCACCCGGCCGGCGAACCCGAAGATGTCCCCCTCGAGGAGCGTGGTTGCGCCGTGTTCGTAGCGGGTGAAGGGCGGCGCGGTCGTGATCGTGGGGGTGAGGTTGCGCTCGGCGAAGAAGGCGGCGCACGCAATCGCGGACAGGTCCACGCCCACCACCGGGCCCTGCGCAGCGAGCCACTCGAGATCGGCGGACTTCCCGCACAGGGGCACCAAAGTCGTGCCGCGATGCGTCCAGAACTGCGTCAGGAAGCGGTTGGGAACGCCCTCGTGGAACCCAATCTGGTTCGTGGCCCAGCGGTCGAGCCAGAACGGGGGGGAGCCCGCGGGGTGCGTCACGGCGAAGGTCCGCAGGCACGCACTGCATCCGGGTCGGCGCGCCAGGTGCGCACGGAGGCGACGTCGAGCGCGCGGACCACCTCGCCGGCCAGCGGGCGATCGGCGAACCAGCTCGGCGCCGACGGGGTGATCTCGATGCGGACCGCCTGCGGGAAGGTGCCGAGCGAGGGCCCGCCCAGCGCCACCCGCACGCAGCCGATGCCGTGGCCCGGCTGGCCGTTCACGTCCGCCACGAACGAGGAGTACGCTTCGCCCGCAAAGGGTCGCCGGAGATCGGGGAGGCGCGGGGTGAAGGTAAGGTTCAGGAGCGGGTCGGGCGCCCCCTCCTGGAGGACCTCGGCGCGGTCGAGCTCGCCCTCCACGAAGTGGTAGCGCAGGCGGGTGGGGTCGCCGGGGCGCTCCACCCAGCCGTCGGCCGCGACGGTCCACGCCTCGTTGCTGCGCGTGGGCCAGCCCCCGTCGGCACAGGGGCGGCGCAGCGTGAAACCCCCCGAACTCGCTGACTGACAGAAGTCAGTAATAGCGAAGCCCGCCTGCACCTGCGCGAGTAGGTAGGCTTCGGGAACCAGACCGGCGAGGCGATGCAGCCCGCGGGCGACACCCCCGATGCGGATCTGCACGTCGCCACCGATGCGAAAGCGGTACAGATCGAGGAGCGCCGCGACGCTGCCGCGGCTGTGGCCCATCGTGTTGCCGTTGCGGGGCCGCGATGGCTCCGTCGGCAGCACGCCGCGGTAGGTCACCTCCACCGGCTCGCCGAGGGCATTCTCGTAGGCAAAACCGAGGTCGGCGTGGGTGGCGGTGGACCGGTCGCTGACCCGGAGCGGCCGGGAGAGCCGGCGCACGGGCACCTCGGGCACCCACGATTCAAGGTCGGGAAGGTCGGCCACGATCGTCTGCTCGCGGTCGGCCCCCGCATCCTTCGCCAGCCAGAGCGGACCGCTCGGCAGGTCGACCCGCGCGTACTCGTGCATCACCCAGTGCGGATCGTCGGAGACCAGCACCACATCGAGCGCGTAGCGGAGGCCCCACACCTGGAAGGGGAGGATGGGCGGGAGGTCGGAAGCCGGCCCGGTGTAGACGATCGGCGCGCCGCCTTCCGAACGAGGGGGCGAGGGCGCGTCGTAGGCGGCCCGCGCCTTTCCCACGGCGACGGGCGGGCCGGGAAGCACCTCGCGCAGCGCACAGGCGCCGAGCAGAACGACGACGCTCAGTAGCGCCAAGCCGCCTCGACCACGACGGTCTGGGTGACCGCGAGCGCCAAGCTCTGCGGCACGTCGAGCAGATAGCCCACGCCCGTAAGCAGGCTGGAGTCCGGCGTGTTCCAGAGGAGGTTGGCGCCGGCGCGGGCTTCGTACTTCGCGTCCGGCGCGTCTTCCTCGTCGGCGAGGCCGGTGATCGCGGGGTCCCACCCGCCACCCGCCAGCACCAGAACGAAGCTGCGAAGCGCCGGCGAAACGAGGGGCACCGTGACCGCCATCGCGCCCAGCCCGCCCGCAAGCGGCGTGCCCTCTGCCTCCGTGCCCACAATCCCCTCGCCGAACAGGTGCACCGCCCCTGCCGAGAGTTCGGCGTGCACGCCGCCGAGCAGGCGCGAGCTGGCGTCGTCTGCGAGCGGGGCGCGGTAGGCAGCAGAGGCGCCGAGGCGGAGCCGAGGCGCCTCCGGGGTGCCGCCGAAGGAGGCAACTCCGCGCCCGCGAGCTTCCAGCGCGGCGAAGGTCGGCGCCGGCGCGGCAGCGCCGGCATCGGCGAGCTCGGCGGAAGCCGACCAGCGGGCGCCGGTGGCGCCCGCTGCAAGAGCGGCGCTCGACTGCGGCAGCCAGCCCGACCGGCGCTCCAGCTCCGCGCTGCGCCCCGCCACCCAGAACTGGCGCTCCTCTTCGAAACGGTCGGCCACCCCGAACCCAGGGCGCGCCACACCGAGGCGGGCCCAGCCCTTCACGGGGCCGTCGGTGGCCACGCCCACCCAGGCGTCGTCGAGCCGCACGGTGCCGGGCCGCTCGCCCGCCACGAGGAGCTTCGCGGTGAACGCGCCGCGGTCGAGGGCGAAGCCGACCGCGGCCTTCCGAACGGCGGCAGAAGCGCCCTCGCCGTCGGTGGGCAGCTGCACGTTGAGCCAGAGTTCGCCCGCGCCGCGGAGCGCGGGCGCTTCGAGCGCCTCCGGCGCGGCGGGCGCCGCGGGCGCCTCGACGGCTTCGGTGCGCGGCCCCGCGGCCGGCCGCTCGGGGGGCGCTGCTTCTTGGACCGCTGTCTGCTGAACCGGCGCCGCCCCATCCCCACGCAACCAGGCACCCGCGATCTCGGGCACGCGGGTGGCGTCTTGCCAGTCGTCGAAGCCGTCGAGACGTACTTCGTGGAGGGCGGCGGCGTCGGCCCGGAGGAAGGCGCCGATCTCGACCGCGCTGTACTGCCCAGCGCCGCCGGGGCCGCGGTACTCGTACACGGTGTCGGCCGCGAGGGCGATGGCGGCGAAAAGGGGGAGGAGCGAGAACACGAGGAGGCGCGCATATCATGGGGCGTAGCGCCGGCTGGCGTGGATAGAGATCGTGAGGGGAAGAGCGCATGGAGTCGGTGTGGGCGGCTTTTTGCGTTGCGCTGGAGCGGCGCATCGGCCACGAGAACGTGGCCATCTGGTTCACCCGCGCCGTAAAGTTAGGGAGCGTCGAGCCGGGGCGGGTGCGGCTGTGCGCCGAAAACCGCATCACCAGCGAGTGGGTGCACCAAGCCTTTCTACGCGACATCCGCATCGCCTGGGAGGAAGTGCAGGGGGGGCCGGTGGAAGTACGTCTCTCCTTCGATGGCGAACTGCCCGAGCACGGGGCCGTGCACCCTCCACCAAGAGCCGGGCGAGGCGCGAGTGGACTACGCCGGGAGTTCACCTTCGAGAACTTCGTGGTGGGCACGGGCAACGAGCTCGCTCACGGCTTGGCAAGCGCCGTGGCCGATGCCCCGGGCGTTGCCTACAATCCTCTGTTCCTGCACGGCGGCAACGGGCACGGGAAGACCCACCTGATGCACGCGATCGGCAACCGCTTGGAGCAGCACCGCGGGGGAGCGGTGGAGTACTGGCCGGCCCAGCAGTTCTTCGACGCGATGGTAGAGGCCTTTCAGGAGCGCAACATCTTCGACTTCTGCAAGCGGTTCAGCAGCGAAATCGACGTACTGCTGCTCGACAACATGCAGTTCATCGCTCGGGGCGACCGCACGCAAGAGATCGTGTGCCCCTTGTTCGAGGGGATGGTGCGGTCGGGGACGCAGATCATTCTTTGCGCCGACCGTCCGCCCAAGGAGATTGGCACCCTCGCGTTGCGCCTTCGCTCCCGATTTCGGCAGGTCGCGATCGCCGAAGTGTGCGCCCCCGATATCGAAACGATCGTGGCGATCCTTGCCAGAAAGGCGGAGCATCTGGGAACGAGCACGCCCGCAGACGTGCTTCGCGCGAGCGCCCAACGGACCAGCAGCGTGCCGGAGGCGTGGGGGGCGCGCAACGGCTGGGCGGCGCGGCAGGCCCTGTGAGGACCGCCTTTCGCCCGCCAGCCTCAGCGAGCCCCCCGAGACGGCGCAAATTATTCAGGCGCGGTTGGGGCGGGCCGGGGGCCGGGATCTTCGAGTGCGGCGAGGCGCTCAGCCGCCCGTTTCGCGCTGCGCCGCCTCGGCGGCGAGCACCTCGTCCATGCCCTCGCGCCTACTCGGGCTGCACCCGGAGGGAGCCGCCGGATTTCATGCGCACGGCGAGCATGTGGCGGCGGTCGAGGCTGAGGACGAGGTCCGTACCTAAGCGTTCGGCGAGCGCGACCACCGCAGCATCGGTGCCGCCGAGGGGGAAGTCCGCATACTGCACCACGAGCTCGCCCATCCGGTCGAGGTCCTCGGGCCGGGGCACCTCGATCCGGAGGCCGCGTAGGCTTCGGAGAAAGGCGGCCTCGGTTTTCGGGCCCATGCGGGCTCCAATCAGGTAGGTGGCCTCCGCCACCACCATGGCGGGGATCACGAGGCGCAGGCCTGGGCGGCTCATCGCCGCGATGCAGCGTGCGTGATCCATGTCATCGGCGTCCACCGCGGCGTAGAGTGGCCCCGTGTCAACGATGGCGATCAACGGCCCATTCCTTGGCCAGGATGGACTCGGCATCCCGGGCCGTTGTGCGCTGACCGCTTCGGCCGAGGCCGGCGAACGGAAGTGCCGGCGACCGATCGCCCGCGCCGAACGCCAACACGACCGCGCGGCGGACGACCTCGGACACGGACGTACCCTCGCGATCGGCCTGGTCGGAGACGACGGCCGCAAGCTCTTCGGGAAGGGAGATCGTGATGCGGTGCATACTGCATACGTACCCACGGTTCGCTCTGGCGTCAATCCCCCCGAATCTCGCTCGGAAGCTTCCACTCCAACGCCCCCGTGCCGTCGTAGCGGTCGTGGATGCGGGTGATGAAGTCGGCGAGCGCTTGCTCGATCGTGAGTTGGTCGGGGTCGTCCTTGTCGATGAGAATCGGCACATCCTCGGCGCCCCGGAGGTTCACCGTGCCGGTGTCGTGGATGTGGAAGTACCAGGTGTTGGTGGCGCCGGGCTTGCGGTTCTGCACGGCGCTACGCAGCCATTGGAACTGCATCTCGAAGTCGTCGGGGCGGTACGACTGCTGCGTGGCCACCTCGAAGAAGTCGAGCATGTAGAGGCCGCTCGCCTGCTGCTCCGCGAGCTTCACCGTCGCGCTGTTCGCACCCGAAAGGTAGAGCAGATTCGAGGTGGGGCTGTCTTGGTCCCAGGCGTTGATGTCGGAGAGATGCCAGGCGGGGGTGCGCCGGTCCACGTGCCAAGGAGCGGGGTTTTTGCCGCGAGGGTCGTCGTAGGCCACGTCGTTGAAGGCCCACGCCCCGGCGAACAGGGTGAGATCGAAGCCCACCTTGCCCTGCGAAGGGCGCTCCACCTCCCGATAGAGCCGAATCCAGTCGTAGCTCCACATGCCGTGGCGGTCGGCCCCGACGATGAAGCGGGCGCCGCCGGGGATGTAGCGGTCGGCGATGTCTACGCGGGGGGCGAGGAACTCGAGGTAGCAGTCGTAGTCGCCGAGGCCGCAGTACTCGGGGTCGTCGGGGAAGCAGGCCGCGCCGCTGGTCGAGGCGATGTACAAGGCGTTGTCGGCGTCGCAGTGATCGGGGTTGGCGTCGCCGCCGCTGGAGCAGTTGTAGCAGGGGCGGTTGTGGAGCATGGCCCCCAGCTCGAAGCCCAGATCGGCGAGCTCTTGGTAGATGCCCGTCTCCCCGCACTCCTCCGCCTTCTGGGCGAAGTTGTCGGTGATCGCCATCGCGATCGGCACTCCGAGCTTGGCGAGGACCGCCGAGTTGTTCCGAACCATCGCCAGCTCCGTGGCGAACGTGGTGCCGGCCCCCTCGCAGGGGAGGGCCATGTTCACGTCGGAGGGCTCCTCGATCGTGGTGAACAAGAAGATGTTGAGGGGCTCCTCGGCCTGCACGTCTTCGACGGGCGCGAGCACGGTGTAGGCCACCTCCGTGCTGCCCTCGGGGGTGTAGAACACGGCGACATCGCCGGTTGCGGAGGGCTCCGAGAGCTGGAGCACCGTGCCCGCGATCGGCCAGGTGGCGCGCACCTCGCCGGGCTGCACGAGCACCACGCTGTCACCGGTCTCCCCCTGCACCGCCGCCCATGCCACGCCGCGCCACGGGTCGGCGACGACTTGCCCCGCGCTCCCCTCCACCTGCGCGACCCACACCTCGGAGGTGCCGTCGTCGTGGAGCTCCACGCTGGCCACGCCGTCTTCGCCGAGGGCAGCCCAGCCGGCGCCGGTCGAGCGCGCAAACGCGGCGTCCACGATGGGGGCGGAGGCCACCCAGGCGCTCAGCGGCCGGTAGGTGCCGTTGTCGAGGGCGACGAGCCGGTGGGCCGTCTGGTCCCACAACAGAATCCGCTCCCCTTGGCGCACGACCGCGCCGGACGCAAAGCCTAGGGCCACCGTCTTCACGACCGTGAAGGACTCCCCGTTGGAGAGCCGCAGGAGCGCCTTCTGAGGCGTGGAAGTGAGGAGGATGGAGTTGTCCCCGTTGTCCACCTCGCAGGGGCCGGTCCAGTTCACGGCGTCGGACACCTCCTTGGGCAGCCGCGCGTTGCGGACGGCCCGTTGGTAGGTGTAGGGGTCGCCGCCCTCCATCGAAACGTCCACGACCTCGATGGCGTCGCCGCCCGATTTCAGGAGGTAGAGAACGCCGTTCTCCCGGTCGAGGCAGTGGTTGAGCGAGGGGGCCGGCGATTCGATCCGCCCGCTCGTCCACACCACACCGCCACGGCAGATTCCGTTCTCATCCACGGTGCCGCCGGCACAATAATCGCCGGTGGGGTGTACCCAGGTGTCGAGGAGGTAGCGGAACATCAGCCCGGCGTCGTCGAGCGCGTAGGTCACGCCATGGAGCGGGTTGGTGAACGCCACCTGCACGCCCTGCTGGTCGGGCAGGGTGCCCGAGGCCACGGCCTCGATCAGGTAGCTGACCTCCTCAGCGGGCGTCGTGGACGGCTCGGTGTCGGCGGTGTCCACCGGGTCGGGCTCCCCAAACCGGCAGGCGAGCAGCAGCACCATCATTCGGGGAACCCGTCGAGGCTGGCGCGCGCGAGGCCCACGGCAGAGCCCGTGGGACCGGTGCCGGAGTACCACATCCACAGCTCGTCTTCGACCACGAGGATCGGCGCCGAGAGTACGGAGTTGCTCTCCCAAGTGCCCGCTGCTTCCGGAGGCGAGAGCAGGGGCGCCTCCCCGTGCGCCCAATGGAGCCCGTCGCGGCTCATCGCCCACCCCACAGTGAACGCCCCGGTGGCGCCGGCGGTGTAGGTCGTGACATACCAGTCCCCCAGCTGCACCACCTCGGTGGCCTTGATGGCGTGGGCCTCGTAGGCGAGGTCGGGGTCGCCCACCAGCACCGGGTTGTGGCAGTACCGAGTCCACGAGAGGCCGTCGGCGCTGTAGGCGTAGCCAACCTTGTGGTAGCCCGTGGAGTACCACATCTCCCACCAGCCCTCGTCGTTCACCAGCACGTTCGGGTGAGCCGCCGCCACGCCTGCCCACTCCTCCTCCTCTTCGTTCCACGAGAACACCGGGTTCTCGGCGATGTCGGTGACTTCGGTGGGATCGGCGCCCTTCGCGAGGCCGATGGTGAGGTCGGACGTCTCCTCCTTGCGGCCGGTGTAGTACACGTACCACTCCCCCTCGTAGGCCAGCACCATCGGGGAGTTCGTGCTGTACCGGCGCCAGTCGCCTTCCACCTCGCTGGGCACGAGCAGCGGATTGTCGCTGTCCTTGGTCCACACCACACCGTCGGGCGAGGTGGCCACGCCGAGGATGTAGTCGACCTCGGCGGTGCCGGCGTACCACATCACGTAGCCCTCGGGGGTGGCGGCCACGCTGGGCACGATGGTGCCGATGGAGTCCCAGGAGTCGGCCGCGCCGGCGGGGAGCACGGGGTTCGCGGGGTCGCGCACGAACTCCGGGGCCCACGGCACCTCGTCGACGACGGCTTCGCTGCGCACAAAGCCGTCGGCGTAGCCAAAGGGCTTCACGGTGGCGGTGGTGGTGGCGGTCGCACGCTCGGTGCCGAGGGTGGCGATGGCCGTGAGGGTGTGGGTGCCCACCGGGAGCCCGTCGGCGCAGCTGCCCGCCTCGCCGTGCTGCCGGGTGATCAGATCGGCACCGAGCACTACGTCGCCCGCCCACACATCCACCTCCACATCGTTCACCCGTTCCCCGCCGCGGGTCGTGACCACGCTGAAGCAGGCGCTCTCGCATTCGTCGAGGGCCACCTCAGGGCCGGTGATGCTCACCTCGAGGGGGGTCAGGGGGCCGGTGTCGGCGCCGGTTTCCCATTCGGGCGTGGGAAAGCCCGTGTCGCCGGAGGAGCAGGCGAGGAGCAGGGGGATCATGCAGACCTCCGCCGAGAGGCGGCGGCTAGGGCGGCGGCGGCGGCGAGGGCCGCGACGAGGCCGCCTTCGCCCGAGGTGCCGCAGGCGCACCGGTGGGTGTCGGGGGGGGCGGCGGTGTCGGCGGGGGTGGCGCTGTCGATGCCGCTGTCGTTCTCGGGGGCGGTGTCGGGCGCGCCGGTGTCCGCCGTGTCGCCCGTGTCGCGGCCGGTGTCGTCGAGGCAGTCGGGGTCGTCGGCCGCCGCGGTCCCGTCGCAGTCCTGGTCGGCTTCCGGCCGCCCGCAGGCCTCGCGCGCGCCGGGGTTCACGTTCGCGTTGTCGTCGTCGCAGTCGCCTTGCGCGGGCGAGTAGCCGTCGCCGTCCGCGTCGTCGCCCGCGGGGTCGAACCAGATGGGCGAGCTCCAGAGGTGGTCAAAGCTGTCGGCGCCGCCATCCGCGCAGCCCTCGGACCAGATCACCCCGCCATCGAGGGTCACATCCACAAACAGGTTCTCGGGCAGCTCGGCGCCGGGAATCGTCACCGACCAGATGCCTGGGCGGCCGGGCGCCATCACCCAGGTGGCCTCAGGACCGACAGCGGACACGTCGAGCACAGCGGGCACCGCATCCTCGGGTAGCCGCGCTTCGACCACCACCTCCGTGCCGGCGGCTATCGCCACCTCCTCGCCCATCTCGGCGAGCAGCGAGCCATCGCCGAGCTTCACCTCCACGACCAAGGGCACATGAGGCCCGGTGGTGGCGTAGGTGCGGCGCTCTACCATCGCATCGTGAATGGCGGGGCGATCGAAGGCGTCGCCCTCGGGGAGCACCACCACGGTGAGACCGCCCGCGTAGGGGTGGTCGGTCTGCACGGTGTCGGTGCCGCACACCTGACCGGGATGCGTGTCGTGGTTGTCGCTGCCGGCACCGAACCCGATTCGCAGCGCCATCTTCTTGGGGTCGATCGCCGCTGCCACCGTGCCGGACTCCGCGTAGCCCGACCAGGGAACGTCGAAGGTGCTGGTCGCGTTCATCGAGCTGCCATGTTCGCTGTACACCTCGACCAACGGCTCGTAGGTGGCATCGAAGCAGCTCCAGTCCGTCGCCATCGGCTTGCGCACCCCGGGGTGGTGCGGGATCAGGAAGGCGTCGCCGAACTGAGCGGTCAGCCCGTCCATGAACGTGGTGACGGCGGCGCAGTCGGCCACCTCGTTGGCGGTCGTGCCGCTCGCCTGCGTGTCGGTCTGCGTGACCGCAGCGAGCGTGGCCACGTCGCCAAAGAAGAGCAGCGAGCGGTGGCCGAGGTCGGAGCCGTCGGTGAGCTCCAGGAACAGCTCGGCGCCGGGGAGGGTGACAAATCCACCGGCCGGGTCGTCGAGCGCGTTCACCCGCTGAAACACCTCCGACCACTGCTCGGGGGTGGTGGTGGCGGCCTCGGAGGTGACGTGATCGACCGTGCTGAAGAAGTCGAGGCCGTTGCCTTTCGCAAGGGCTCCAAGGTCGGCGACGGCCCCGCACACGCCCGGCTCGTCGGACCGCCACTTCTGGCAGGTGCCCATATCGCTCGAACCACCATCGCCCGAGGCACCGGTGTGCGCGTGAATGTCCCCATAGTAGAAGCGCCGCCCCTCGAAGTCGTCGGCGGCGTGGGCGAGGGTCAGGGCGACGAGGAACATCGGATCGGCCCGGACCATACCACCGAGGCGGGGGCGCCGCGAGGGGCGGGCGATACACTGCCCCGATGCGCACTCGCCCACTGGTCGTGCTCCTCGCCGCCTGCTCCGCCAGCGAAGGCGTGGGGCGGGTAGACACCCACTTCGACCCCGCCTCGGGCACCACGATCACCGACGAAGACGCATCCGTCGGCATCGTGGGCCTCGACGACGCGGCGGTGTGCGTATCGGTAGACGGCGGCGACCCCGGCTTTGGCGACACCTGCGAAAACGCGCTGGGCGACGAGCGACGCATCCCGCTCACCTGTGGCTTCCACGCCGTGACGATCCGGTGGGGCACCGACGACGCCGAAACCGAAGAGGCGACCTACCTCGTGGACTCCCCCTCCTGCGCCGATGTCGTCGGCGTCGTGACGCTCTGGCAGAACGACGATCTCGTGCGCGCGTTCGTGGCGGTGAAAGAAGAGCTGCAGTGCCGGATGAACGACTGCGAGAACCCCTCGGGCGTGGGCACGTGGACCACGGAGTGCGGCGAAGGCGGGGTGGAGTGGAACGTGAGCCTCTCCGGCGTGCGCGCCATCAGCGAGTTCCGCTACTCGGCGTGCCGCGTGAGCACGACGATCGAGGTGCACGACCCGGCCGACCCCTACTGGCTCGACGACACGGCCGTGCTGCCGCTGGAGGTGGAGCTGGTCCTCGACGGCACGATCACCCAGGACACCGACTTTTCCGGCAACGGCGAGGAGGGCGGCACCCTTGAGGTGGGAGGCGACTTCGACGGGCGGGTGACGTCGGCGATCTCGATCGTCGACAAGGCTCGCGGAGGCGGCTGGTTTGAGGCGGGGTGCGCCACGGGGCCGGTGCCCGGCGAGGTGTGTGCCCCCGGCGAGGCGATGATCCGCTACGACTTCCCCGACTGGAGCTGCCACGGGTCGATCTGCCCCGAGCCCGGCATTCCGCCCGAAGGCGAGGTGGACACCGACGCCGACGGTGTGCCCGACGGCGAGGACCTCTGCCCCGAGGTGTTCGATCCCTACCAAGTCGACAGCGACGGCGACGGCGTGGGCGACGCCTGCGACCCCGACCCCGGCTTCGTGCTCGTGCAGTTCCAGGTTGACGGCCGCTGCCTACTGGCCGAGAGCGGCGGCGGGGTCACGACCACGACCTCCTGCCTCCCGGGCGACCCAGGCCAGCAGTGGGCCCCGTTCAACGCGAGCGGCCACACCGGCTTCCGCAACCTCGGCCTCGACGCCTGCCTCTCGCACACCGACTCCTGGATCGGCCCGTGGACGCTCACCATGGCCACCTGCGACGACGCCGACACCTTCCAGCAGTGGGACTACGAAGCCTACGACCAGGGGGGGCAGGAGGCCGCGTGGCCGGGTCGGCTCAACTCGGTGTCCGACGACTTCTGCGCCTACGCCGACTCCCTCGGCAACGTGTACGGCACCATCGCCAACTGCGACCTGGCGGGGAGCGAGTCGGGCCGCCGCGTGGGGCTCTATGTGTACGGCGATTTCGCGGCGGCGCCGGTAGAGGTGGGAGCGCTGCCGCCGTAGGGGGGGAGAGGATCGGGGCGGCTCCTCAGGCGCCCGCCGCCCTCTTCGGCATCACCCGCTTCATGAACTCGTCGAACAGGGGTACGGTGAAGGCGGTGTCGCCGTGCAGGGGGCTGTAGATCATGCCCTTCCGAATCAGCCCGCTCCGCAGTGGCGCCGCATTGGTCACACCCATCCCCGCGGCCTGAGCCACGTCGCCCGAACGGTGGGGGCCGGCACCCAACTCGGCCATGGCCCGCATGTAGTCCCGCTCGCGAGGCGTAAGGCGATCGAAGCGCACCCGGAAAAAGCCCTCGTCCAGCTCCTGCAACGCCTGTTGTGTGGCCTCCTCCGCGTCTTCCGCCTGGATCGGAGACTGCCGTGCGATGTTCCAAGCCTGCGAGGCCCACTCCTGAAGAAAGTACGGGTAGCCCTTGGTCTTCTCAACGATAACCGAAAGCGCGGCCTCCGTGATCTCGACGCCTTCGCGTTCCACCGGCGTACGGATCGCGGACCGCGCGGCCGCGTCGTTCAGCGCTCCAACGTTCTGGAACTGAAACAGGCGCTCCGCGTACGACTTCGCTTGCCCGGCGAGCCCGGCCAACTGCGGCAGCCCCGCCCCGAACAGGATCACGGGCAGCCCCTTCTGGCTGATGGCGTGGACCGCCACGATGAGCGCCGCGAGGTCCTCCTCGACAAGGTACTGGAGCTCGTCCACGAAGAGCGCCACGGGCCGGCCGGCTTCCTTCGCGGCGAGGCCGACCGCCACGAAGAGTTCGGGCAGATCGGTGCCGAGGTGGCCCGAGTCAGCCGTGCCCGGCTCGCTGTTTACGCCGAATTCGATATCGCCCACCGTGACCTTGAACGCCCCCGCGAACGCGCGCAGGATGCCGAGAGCCCGCCGCGCCGCCGCTCTGGCGCCCTCCGACCGGCTGATCTTCAGCAACGTGGACCGAAGGGCGGGTACCAACATCTCGGCCAAGCGGCGACCGTCGGGCACTTCGAGCGCGACCGTGAGGTACCCTTCGACCTCAGCGAGCTCGGCGAGTCGGTTCAGCAGCACCGTTTTGCCCACGCCCCGAAGGCCCAGGAGCATTTGCCCCCGGGCAGGCCGGCCAGACCTCACTCGGGTGAACGCCAAGCTCGCGCTCTCGAGGATGGCCCCGCGACCAGACAGTTCAGGGGGTTGGGTGCCTGCCCCGGGCGCAAAAGGGTTGAGATTGGGGTGCATAGATTATAGCTATCTTTGCCTACTTATTCTAGGTTACCTCCGTCTGCAATAAGATCACAAAGAATCCTATAGTCCGCGTTCACCCGCGCAGCGATCCGCGCCTGCCCACGTTCCCGGAGCCGCCCCCGCGATACAGCCAAGGGGCGCTGAGGTTTGTATGTCGCACCCCGTCATTGTGTCGCCGCTCCGCACTCCGATCGGTCGCTTCGGGGGCGGCCTCTCGGGCGTGCGCGCCGACGACCTCGCCGCGCACGTGATCGCCGCCGTGGTGCGCGCCAGCGGCGTCGATCCCGCCGCGATCGACGAGGTGATCCTCGGCTGCGCGAACCAGGCCGGCGAAGACAACCGCAACGTGGCCCGGATGGCCGCGCTCCTCGCGGGCCTGCCGCACGGCACACCCGCCTACACCGTGAACCGCCTGTGCGCCTCGGGCCTCGAAGCCATCAACAACGCCGCTCGGATGGTGCTCGCGGGCGATGCCGGGGTGGTGCTGGCGGGCGGTGTCGAGAGCATGTCGCGGGCGCCCTACGTTTTTGCGCGCGGCAACGTGGCCCCGAAGTTCGGGAACATCACGGGCTTCGACAGTTCGCTGGGCTGGCGCTTTCCGAACCCCGCGATGGAGGCTCTCTTTCCGTTGGAGGCGATGGGGGAGACCGCCGAGAACGTCGTGGAGCGCTTCGGCATCTTGCGGGAGGATCAAGACCTGTTCGCCTCCGAAAGCCATCGCAAGGCCCTCGCCGCCAACTTCGGGGCCGAGATCGTGCCGGTCCCGCGGGGCAAGGACGAGCCGCTCTCGGCCGATGAAGGCCCCCGCTCCGACAGCACGGCCGAAAACCTCGCTCGTCTGCGCCCCGTGTTTCGGAAGGGCGGCACCGTGACGGCCGGCAATTCCAGCACCCTGAACGATGGGGCGGCGGCGCTCCTCGTGGCGAGCCCCGAGCGGGCGGCGGAGCTGGGCCTGGCTCCCATCGGCCGCATCCTCGCCTGCGCGAGCGCGGGGGTAGACCCCCGCGTGATGGGCATCGGCCCGGTTCCTGCCGTGCAGAAGTGCCTTGCCCGCGCCGGCTTGAACGTCGGCGACGTAGACCTCTGGGAAATCAACGAAGCCTTCGCCGCGCAGGCGCTGGCGGTGATCGGCGAGCTGGGAATCGACCCCCACCGCGTGAACATCAAGGGCGGCGGCATCGCGCTCGGCCACCCTCTGGGCATGTCGGGCGCCCGGATCACCACCACCCTCCTCCACGCCATGCGTGGCCGCGGCGCACGGTACGGTGTCGCCACCCTCTGCGTGGGTGTGGGTCAGGGCGTGGCCACCCTCTTTGAAGCCGTGGAGTGAACATGCTCGTACACCGTCAGGACGTAGACCGCGTCGCGGTCCTCACGCTGAACAACCCCCCCGCCAATGGCTACAGCCACGCCATGCACCGCGAGCTCGACGCGCACGTGCTCGACATCCGGATGGCCCCGGAAATCGACGTCATCGTGATCCGCGGCGCCGGTGACAAGTTCTTCTGCGCCGGCGCCGACATCGCCTACCTCCAATCGCTGGAGCCCGAGCAGAAGTACGCGTTCTGCCTGCACGCCAACGAAACGCTCCTGCGCCTCGAACACACGCCCAAGCTGGTGATCGCCGCGATCAACGGTCATTGTGTGGGTGGAGGGCTCGAAATCGCCCTCGCCTGCGACCTGCGGGTGGGCAAGGAGAGCGGCGCCAAACCGAACCTCGTGGGCATGCCGGAGGTGTCGTTGGGGGTCTTGCCGGGCACCGGCGGCACCCAGCGCCTCAGCCGCATCCTCGGCCGCGCTCAGGCCCTCCAGTTCATGGTTGAGGGCCGCAACCTCCCCGTCGAGGACGCCGCCGCCATGGGCCTCGTACACGCTGTCTTCCCCGCCGACGACTGGTGGCAGGAGGTGCTGAAATACGCATCCAGCTTCTGTGCGCCGCACAAGGCCGCCGGAGCGGTGGGGCTGATCAAGCGGGCGGTCGTGAGCGGGGCCGACCTGCCGTTGGAGAGCGGGCTCGCGCTGGAGCGGGAGCTGCAACAGCGGCTGTTCACCTCGCCGGATGCGGGGGAGGGGCTGGCTGCGTTTCTGGCCAAACGAGCGCCGCAATTCACGGGAAGGCCGGTGCCGGGTGGAGGCGGGGGGCATGCCCCCCGCAACGCCCCCGCACCCTCGCCCGAAGCGGCGCCGGCGCCCCCGCCAGCACCCGCGCCGCGGGCGGCCGAGCGACCGACCGAGCGCGGCGTCGAAGCCCTCGCGCTGAGTTCTCGCGTGCCCGAAGGCTCCGTGTTCGAAGGGGAAGCCGGCGCGGAGGAACCCGACCCCCCGCCTCCCCTCCCCCCCGAAGTCGACCTCGAGCACATTGCCATCGCCGACACCGTTCTCGATCTCCTCCCCACCTGGCTCGTGCGCCAACACCTCGTGATCCCGGTGCGCCGCGAGGGCGACCTGCTGCTGGTGGCGATGATGGATCCACAAGACGAGAAGGCCCTCGCCGCGATGGTCGATCACACCGGTCTGGAGATTCGCGGCCTGCGTGCCGCCGAAGAGGCGCTGCTGATGCGATACACGATGCACTACCGGTTGTAACCATGGCCCTCCGCATCCTCTTCGGCATGGCCACGGGCGCCCTCCTCGGCGCCTTCGTGGCGCCCCACGCCCCGTGGCTCGTGGATCTCGTCGCCCGCCCTGCGGGCGCCCTCTTCATGCGGCTGCTGCTGGTACTGGTGATGCCGCTCGCGGCGGCGGCGCTCGTGCTGGGCATCGCCGAGCTGAAGCCGGGCGCGCTCGGGGGGGTGGCCTCGCGGGCGCTCGGCCTCACGGTGGCGCTCACCGCTACGGCGGTCGGGGTGGGCGTGTTCCTCGTCACCGTCGTGCATCCCGGGCGCGGCATCGACCGGAGCGCGCTCCCTGCCGGCAAGCCGGTGGCGGCAATCGACACGCCGCCCATCGACACCTTCGTGAACATGGTGCCCGACAACGTCATCGCGGCCGCCGCGAAGGGCGATCTGCTCGGTGTGCTCTTGGTCGCCGTACTCGTGGGCCTCGCGGTGCGGCGCTCGTCAGGAGAGCCCGCACGGCGCCTCGTCGAGTGGGTGCAGGGGCTCTTCGATGTGCTGGTGGTGGGCGTGCAGATGGTGATGAAGCTCGCGCCGGTAGGCGTGGCGGGCCTCACTTGCGTGCTCGTAGCGCGCACCGGGCTCGAGGGCCTGGCACCCCTCGCCCGCTTCGTTGCGGTCGTGGTCGGGGCCATCCTGATTCAAGGGATCGTGGTGTACGGCGCGGCGCTGCACCTCCTCGCGCGGCGCTCCCCGCTGGCCTTCTACCGAGCCATCCAGCCCGCCCTCGCCGTGGCCTTCTCCACCGCATCGAGCGCGGCCACGCTTCCCACCACGTTGCGCGTGGCCGACAGCGGGCTCGGGCTCCGGCCCGACCTCGCTCGTTTCGTGCTCACGGTCGGCGCGTCAGCGAACCAGAACGGCACGGCCCTCTTCGAGGGGGTGTCCGTCCTGTTCCTCGCGCAGCTCTACGGCGTGGACCTCTCGGTGAGCCAGTCCGCGCTGATCGTCATCGTCTCGATCGCCGCGGGGGTAGGCACCGCCGGTGTCCCGGGGGCCTCCCTGCCGGTGATCGCGGCGCTGGCCACGGCGGTGGGCCTGCCCCCCGAGTCGGTCGGTGTGCTCGTGGGTTTCGACCGCATCCTCGACATGTGCCGCACGACGCTCAACGTGGCCGGCGACCTGGTGATCGCGGCGTGTGTAGACGCGGAGGGGTAGATAATGAGCCGCCGCAGCAAGCCCAGCGGAGTCGCTTGACAGGCCGACCGTTCCTCGTTGGGTGGGTCAGCCCACCTGCCCCGGCGGCTTGCCGTCCCTCACCAGCCGCACCGCCTCGCTGGCGAAGCGGCGCGTGAGCCGCTCCTGCAACGGATGCGCCAAGTAGTGCGCCACCGCCTGCATCGGCAGCGCGCTCCGCAGGCGCTCGCCTTCGGCTCGCGCCGCCACGAGCGTCTTCACGTCGTGGGCGAAGAAGATCGCGCGCCGGGCACGGCCGCCGAGCACGACCGCGCGCAGCGCGGGCTCGCTCGGCGGTGCGGGGGGCGGCGAGGGCGCTGCCGCGTCGAGCGGTCGGGCAAGCGCGATGAAGTGGGCGGTGGCCAACACGATACGGGCGGCGTCGGGGTGGTCCCACACCTCAGCGGCGTGCCGGGCTGCGCTCGCCACGGTGAAGCGGTGGGTCACATCCAGCCAGCCCTCTTCCACGTCGGGGTTCCGGTCGTGGGCGGGATCGAAGCGTAGAAGGCGCTCGGCGCCGGCGAGTACGAGGGCATCGAGGACGGGGGCCCAGGGGCCGGCGCGGAGCGCGGCGGCCACGGCGTCGAAGACGGCGGGCGGGGCCGCGTGCACCAGCGTGTGGTGGAGCGCCTCCACGCTGACGGCGGCTTCCGTTCCGGCAGCGTGCCGAGCGGCGTGCGCCGCGAGGAGCCCGCCCCCGTCGGCGAAGGCCGCGAGGCGGCGGCGGAACCCCGCCCACGGAGGCAGCGAGTCCTCCCGGGTGCCCATGACCACGCCGAAGGTCCAGCCGCCGAGGAGCGCGTCGGCGTACTCGGGGCCGCTGTGCTCGATCAGGTCAAGCAGCTTGGGCAGGTAGATCAACTCGTGGCCGAAGTCGAGGAAGTGGTCGGCGACCAGCGGGTAGAGCGCCGCCTGCAAGGCACCGCGGGCGGCGCCCGCGGCGACCATCCCGCGCACCAGCGCCTCGGCGCCTTCGGCTTCCTCGGCTTCCGCCCGCCGGCGCAGCTCCGCCGCCACATCGCCGTTCCCGCGCTCCGGCGCGGGCCGCTCCCGGGCCGGCCGGCCCGGGTGGGCCCGCGCCGCCAGATCGAGGGCCTCCGACACGAGCTGCACGTCGTGCACGCGGGCGTCCACGCCCGCGGGGGGCTCCCCGAGCCAGCCGACAAGGTCGGCGGCGAGGGCACCGGTGTGGCTGGGGCCGTACTCGCCGTGGTCGGCGTCCCACGCGGCGGCCCACCCGAGGAGCGCGGCGGGCGCCACGCCCGCCGCCAAAAGCCGCGCCACCTCGCGGGCGATGCGGGAGCCCTGAACCTTCGTCATCGCTTCCGCAAGGCTCGCCCATGCCGCCGCGGTGTTGATCGTCACGACACGCTGCACCTCTACGATGCCGTCGCGAACGCGCAGAGGATGGGTCTGCACCCCCTCCTCCCCCACGAGGCAGGCGCCGCTGCGCACGTTGAATTTGAAGTTGTGCCAGCAGCACGTGAGCACCTCGCCGCCCAGCGCCCCCTGCGCGAGCGGGTAGCCTTGGTGGGGGCAGGCGTTCTCCATCGCGTGCAAGGAGTCGTCGTCGAGGCGCACCACCAGCACGCCATGGCGAGCCTTCATGCCGCCTCGCGGCAGGTCAGCGAGCGGGAGGATCGGGGTCCAGTCCATGACGTTCAGCTCGCCGGCCGGACCCGCGCACCAAGCGCTGCACCCGCCACCGAGAGCGGCACGAAGGTGATCATCGTGAGTACGACCATCCAGTTGGGGTGGGGGATGGCCATCACATTCATGATGTTCGCCAGCGTGAAGAACACCCCGGTCACGAGCGCGATCACCCTTCCGTGAGGCGGGTGGGCCACGGCGCCCACGAACCCGCAGAGCAGACTGCCCACGATGTAGGAGAGCTCCACGCCGAGCATCGCGGCGACCGGAAGCGTCTGCACCCACGCGGCGAAGGCCGCAGGGTCGTTCATGTCCATGCCCTCCGGCATCGGGAAGCACAGGCCGTTGAGCACCTGCCCGAGGGTGATGCCGATGTTGCCCGCCACGAAGGCGGCGACGGTTGCGAAGAACGAGCGGACGTGGTTCATGGATCAGCAGTCCTCGAGAAGGGTGGAAACGCGAGAGGAGAGTCCGGCGTCGGCGAGCGGGTCGGCGCCTCGCCGCGAGGTGGCGCGCAAATGCTCGCCGAGCCGCCGCGAGCGGGGCGAAGCCTCGCCAAGGAGGAGCGCGCTCTGCACCTCCACCCGCAGCTCCTCCACCACATCGCGCAGGTGCCACGCCGCTTCGGATTCGGGGCGCGCCACGACGGCCTCCCAGCGGGCGCGAACCGCGGCGAATTCGCCCTCGGGCAGCCGCTCGAGGAGGGCGAACATCGGCTCGTGCAGCTTGAGGCGTTGGCTGTCGCGCAGGAGCTGGGCGCAGAGCACCCCGTGCCCGCCCTCCCAGGCCTCCACGACCATCGCATCCCGCAGCAGGCGCGGCAGCACGCTGAACTCCTCGATGGCCCCGTTGCCGCCGAACACTTCGATGGCGTCGCGGATGGCGGCCGGACAGGTGAGGGCCGTCCACATCTTGTTGAGGTTCACGAGCATCCGCCACGCGGGCTCCTCCCCCTCCACCCCGCGCCCGGTGGCGGCGCGGTCCGCCATGTCCGCGATCCAGAAGGTGCTGGCGCGGGCCGCGTACGCTTCGGTCTGCAACCGCGCCACGATGCGGGCGATCACCGGGAACTGGCGGATGCTGCGCCCGAACGCGAGGCGGTGCCGGGAGTACGCGGAGGCCTCGCGGGCGGCGCGCTGCAGGAGGCCCGCCGCCACCATCGCGTTGTACACCCGCGAGGTGTTCAGCACCCTCTCCACCGTGCGGCGGAAGTCGCCCACGCGCCACGCCTCGGCGCCCACGAAGTCCAGCTCCGCGCTCGCCATCGAGCGGGTGCCCAGCTTCACCTTCAAGCGCCGGATCACGAAGCGGTTGGGGGAACCGTCGGCGAGCGAGCGCGGCACGACGAACGCAGCGAGGCCGCCGGTTCCCGGTGGAGCGCCTTCGGGGCGCGCCGTCACGAGGAAGAGCTGGGCGTCCACCACCGAGCAAAACCACTTCTCCCCGCTGAGGTGCCACCGATCGCCGTTCTGGCGGGCGACGAGCGCGTTCGCGCCTACGTCGGAGCCGCCCTGCACCTCCGTGAGGAACTGCGAGGCGTGGGCGTGGGTGTCGTAATCGGGGTCGTAGAGGCGCTCCAGCCAGGCTGCTGCCTGTTCAGCCGAGACCGACCCGGCGAGCACGGGTTGGTCGGCGGCATCGGCCGCGGCCGCCTGCAGGCTGCGGATCATCCCGGCGGTGCAAGCGAAGGGGCAGGTGTGGCCAGCCTCGCCGTTCTGCCCGAGCAGGTAGGCGTAGGTGAGCGTTTCGAGCTCCCGCCCGGGCTCCCGGTAGAGGCCCATCAAGCCCGTGCGATACGCGGCACGGCCGATGCTGTGGTAGTCCGGATGAAAGGCAACGGCTTCGATGCGGTTGCCCACGTCGTCGTAGCGGCGCAAACGGGGGAGGTTTTCGTCCCGGTTCGTTTCGATAGCGAGGCGATCGAGCGGCCCGGCCACGTCCGCGCCGAACCGGGCAAAGCCCTCCGGCTCCCCTCGCCCGTAGCGCACAAGCAACTCACGCACATGGGGGTCGGCGAGCCACGCATTCCCGGCGAGCTCAGCGCGCCAAGCGTCAAACGCGGCCCGGGCCGACAGCGGAGCGTCCATGCCCCCTAGTAGCCCGGCTGAGCGACCTCAGCGGCCGGCGGCCGCGCGCCAGCAGATGCGCTCGCCGCGCTCGCCGCGCTCGATCACCACGCTGCCGCCGGCACGAGCGACCGACACCCACTCGCGGAGGAGCGCACCGTCCTTCTTCAACGTGGTAACGGTCACGGTGTCGCCAGGCGACATGGCCACCAGCGCGCCAACGGTGGGGTGGTCGTCCACGACGAGGAAG
>CANKOI010000034.1 GCA_947484175.1 Deltaproteobacteria bacterium | reverse complement strand
TCCCGGATCACCCGATGCCCCGTAGACCACGTCCCCTCCAGCACATCGGTGTGCTCCACGACGTACTCCACGTCGAGATCGCCGGAATGCCAAACGGTGCCGAACCCCTCGTCTACCCGCGACTCGACCAGCCAGTACCCTTCGCCATACGCGACCGTGTAGAAGAAGTCGCCCGTGTGCGGATCGTAGGCGCCGGAGAGGCTCGTGCGGGCGTCGCCCAGCGGGTCGAAGGAGAACGTGCCCTGGCCATCGCCGCCGGACACCCACGAAACGAGGTCGTCCGACCACGCGTAAGGCTCGGCTGAGCAAGCGGGGCGCTCATTGATCCACGTGGGCGCGAGGCTGTCACAGGCGGCTAGAAGCCAGATCATGGGCACCTCCGAGACGGTGCCTATTCCGAAACGGGGTCCGCCCCGCAAAAGAGTTCCGCCAACTGCACCGCCAGCCGGGTTCGTTCGAAACCCAGCGCTCGCACCCGCGCCCGAGCCGCAGCGCCGCGCGCTCGCCGCAGCTCGGGATCCGCCAGAGCCTCGCGCACGGCGGCCTCCAGCGCGCCGATGTCGTCGGGCGGCACGAGCCACCCCACCTCCTCATCCACCAGCTCTGGGATTCCCGACACCGCGGTCGTGACCACCGGCACGCCTCTGGCCATCGCCTCCACCAGCGCCACGGGAAGGCCGTCCATGTCGCCGTCGGGAGCCTGGCGGCAGGGGATCACGAAGAGCGCGGCAGTGGAGTGCAGGGCCAGCACCTCCGCGTGCGGGAGCAGGCCCAGCACTTGCGCCGGAGGGCTCGGCGGCAGATCGCTGACGATCACCACTTCGGCCGCATCGCCGAGGCGCCGCGCCAATTCAACCACGAGATCGAGCCCCTTTTTGGGCACGTTCCGTGCCACGCAGAGAACGCGGCGGGAGAGCTCGGGGGCCGCCGGCGCCACCCGGTCGAGGTCGAGGCCGAAACGCAGGCGCAGTGCGTGCACCCCGTAGGTGCGGGAAAGCAGCTCGCAGTTGTACTGGGTGAAGGCCACCACCGCAGCCGCACCCCGCAGCACCTCGGGCAGGGCAGGCCGAGGCTTGTAGAGGTCAACGGCGTGGACCGTCACGGTGTAGGGCCGACCCGCGCGCAGACAGGCCGCCCGTGCCCACTCCGCGGCTTCCCCAGCGAAGTGCACATGAACGTGGTCTACCTTCCGCACGATCGTCGTGGGCCAGAGCACGCGGAGCGGCACCAGGGATGGCCCTCGCAGCCACTCGCGGACCAACGACGGGAGCGCCGCCAGCCAGCCCCAGCGGTGCGGCTGGGCGTGAACCGCCATCGGGAGCGGCTCCACTCCCGCTGCATCGCGGGGGTCGAAGGCCGCCAGCGCAACGGCTTCGCCGGCCTCGTGCAGGGCGCAAAGCTCGTCGCGAACGAACGTCTCGCTGAGCGCCGGATGGTAGCGCACGACGTAGAGCGTCACCCGAGTCGCCTCGGCGAGTCGCGCGCCGCGAGGAGCACTCGCTCCACCTCCTCGGCTCGGTCCGACCACGTTCTCACGCGGCGAGGCCGGGGGCCGCTCCCGAGGGCCGCACGCAGCGCGCTCACCAGCCCCTCCCGACTGCCCGGCGGGTAGTAAAAAGGCGTGTCTCCGGCGATCTCGCGCACCGTGGCCAGGTCGGCCGCGACGATGGGAATGTCGGTGGCGAGGTAGTCCCAAAGCTTCAGCGGCGAGGTGAACTGGCGGCCGAAGCTGTTGTCTTCCAGCGGAAGGAGCAGCGCGCTCGCGGCGGCGAGCTGGGCGGGGAGCGCGGCGTAGGGCACCGAGGGGAACGCGCGCACGTTCGGCGGCGCGTGGGGCGGGGCCTCACCCCCGATGATGCGCAGCTCCACTTCGGGCACCTCCGCCAACGCCTGCACCAGCGTTGCCACTCCCTTAAAACTGCGGGTGCTGCCCGCATAGGCCACCCAAGTCGGCACTTCGGGCTGCCAGGGCGGAGGCGATGCGACACGGGTGGCGTTGTGTACCACCTCGCAGAGCGGCGGCAACGCCTCGCCGTAGGCTTCTCGCAGGGCAGCCAGGGTGCCCCCGCTGTTCGTGATCACCGCCTGCGATCGTGCCAGCGCTGCCCGCTCCCACGCCTCGATCAGTCCGACGTCGCCGCCCTCTTCGGCCTCCCGCTGCCGTTCGAGGCAGTGCGCCTCGTACACCACGCGCGGTCGCTCGCCGAAGAGGCCGAGGTACCGCAGCTCGCGGAGGTACACCACCGCGTCCCGGTCGGCCGCTTCGGCCCACTGGCCCGCCCGCCAGCGGAACCACAGCGACGCGCCGGGGTTCCAGGTGGTCGGGGCGAGTTCGAGGCGGAGGCCGGGCAGAGGGTCCAAGCCCATCGCGGCCAGCGCGGCGGGCGCATCGCGCTCGCGGCCAGCGGCCGGGTTGGCGAGGACGGTGACTTCGTGGCCGCGAGCGGCCAGCGCGTGCCCGGTATGCACCACCTGAAGCGCCTGCGCCCGCGTGGAGGGCACGGTGGGACGGAAGCCGTAGAGGACACGCACTCCCCCGCGCTAACCAACCCGCCGCCGACCCGTGCCCCCGACGGCAAGGGGGTGCGTAAACAATTACGCACTTCGTGTTGACGGGTCGGAAGTCGGAAGGTAGGGTCGGGCCATGCTGCTTGCCCTCGCGGCCGCCCTCGCCGGCGATCCGGTTCCGGTGATGGACAGCAACGGCACCATCGTGGTGAAGACGATGGTTCCCTACTCCGAGGCCGACGTTCGCGCGGTGCTCGCCGACCCCGAGCAGGCCGTGCGGCTGCCGCCGGAAGTCCTCGGGGTCACCACGCTCGCCCGCGGGAAGTGTGTCACCCTCGGCGTCACTGTGAAGGGGGCGTGGGATCCGCTGAAGTACACCACCGAGCGCTGCCCCACGGCCCACGGCTTCAAGTACAAGCTCCTCAAGAGCGATTCGCTCACGGCCTACGAAGCGGAGTGGACGCTCTTGCCCCAGCCGGGGGGCGGCACGGAGGTCACCTACCGGGTGCGCACCGAGCTCGACCTGCCGGTGCCGCAGGCGCTGCTGCGCCGAAGCATGCTTCGGAGCGCGAAGGATACGCTGCTGGCGCTGGTGAAGAAGGTCACCCGAGCGCGCTGAGCCGGCTCAGCGAGGCTACCCCTCCTCGAACTCCAGCCAGAAGCGCTGAGGAGGCTCCACCGGCTCGCCCGCGGGCGTCACCTGAAACAGCTCCGCTGTTTCCAGCACGTAGCCGCTGAGCGCGTTGCCATAGCAGCAGCCCGTGTCCAGCCCCACGGTTTGCGGGTGCATCTGGAGGCCTCTCAGGGCGTCGTGCCCGTAGAACACTCGTTTCGGGCGCCGGTACAGCTGCCACCAGAAGGGGTTGCTGCGGTCGAGGTCGTTGGGCCATCGGCGCATCAGGTAGCAGTCCGGGTACAGGGTGGCGGACTCGCCCAGGTAGGGATTGAGGCCTGCGTGCACGGCGATCCACTCGCGGCCCGCGTGTTCGCCATGCAGCCACAGCGGCCGCGCCGCGAGCCACTCCCGCGCAGCGGGCGGCAGGAGGCGGCACGTGGACTGGGTTCGCCCGGGCTCCGGGTCGTCCCACACCCGCAACATCTTCGCGTCGTGGTTGCCCAAAACGCAGTCCGGTTGCCACGCCTCCACGAGTTTCCACACCCCGACCGGGTCGGGCCCCTTCGTGAAGAGGTCGCCGAGGAGCACGATGCGATCAGGCTGAGCGCGCGCGACCAGCGCGCTCAGCGCCGCCGCACAGCCATGCACATCTCCAACGAACAGGGTTCGCACGCGCTGCCCTATCCCGCGTTCACAAGTCCTCGCGAAGCGCCTCTGCGAACAGCGTGCCCACGTCTACGGCGGCGCAGTCGGTGGCCGGCCCGCCCGTGAGGGCCAGGTAGGCGCCGCCGGTGGCCTCGGCGGCGGCTTGGTAGCGTTGCACGCCCCACGTCTGGGCTCCGTCGAGACAGGATCCGTCGCCATCGTCTCCGAAGTACGGCCCCACAACGGAGAAACGTGGCTCGCCAAGCTGGTCGAATAGGCTGAGGTAGGCGTCCGCGCTCGGGTCGGCGGTCTGCTGCCGCCGCGAACCGTCTCCTTCGTCGGAAATCACCCAGATGCGCCGCCGCGAGTCCACCCGCCAAAGGTCGACCGTGCCCGCATCGGCCTCGGTGATCGGCGTTTCTTCGTTGAAGCAGGCTTCCGGTGGCGCCTCACCTCGGCACAAGGCGTCGACCGCGGCCTCCAGACCTTCTTCGGTCCCGCTGCCCTCATCCATGTTCCAGCCGTCGGGGCAGAGACAGTCGAGGTACTCCCGGCCGACGCTGCCGCTCTCCGGCGTGGCGCAGTCTCCGGGTTCGCCTTCGTAGAACGGGTCGGCCGGCAGGTCGCTCTCCTTGAAGTAGATCACCGAGCACGCGAGCTGTTCGCGCAGCGCATCCGCCGCACCTTCGCCGGGCTCGATGTAGTCGCCAGCGAGCGTGCCGGCCTCGCCCGGATCGGTTCCCGCTGTGGGGCCGTAAGCGGCATGAGCACTCGTGGTGGTGACCCCGAGGCGCCAGTCGGCATCCCCGAGGGCGTCCACGATCGCGGCTGCGGAGAGCAGCACGGCAGCGCCCTCGTCGGCCATCGAGCCAGAGTTGTCGAAGACGAGCAGCACGTCGAGGGGGACGCCCGCTTCCGGGGCCGTGCTGTCGGTGGTGTCGACGCTGTCGGCCGGAGTGCTGCCAGGGAGGCCAGTGCAGCCAAGCAGCGCGACGACGGCGGCCACGGCTCCCGTCAGGCGTACAGCCCAACGCCGTGCGCCGCGACGCGGGCCGACTCCGCTCCCCCCAGCTTCATGGCCCATCGCATCCCCCATCCCTCCCCCTCTCCTACCAGATTTCGCAGGCGTTGGGGGGGCGCATTGCCGTGCCCTCCGCGCATCCGAACGCCGCGTGGAACTCGGGCAGGTTCTGCAATGGACCGATCACCCGAAAGCGCGCCGGGCTGTGCGGATCGCTCGCCACCTGCGCGCGCTGGTACTCGGGCGAAGCGACCGTGCACCAGTTCTGTGCGTAGGCCACAAAGAAGACCTGCTCCTGGCTCATTCCTTCGATGCCGGTGGGCTCTTTGGCGCCCGGTGTGGCTTGGAACGCCCGGTACGCCGTGCGCACGCCGCCTAGGTCGCCGATGTTTTCGCCGAGGGTGAGGTCGCCCTTCACGGGGGTTCCGTCGTCGAGCTTGAAGCCGTTGAACTCGTCCACGACACACTTGGCCTGAGCCTCGAAGCGCGCCGACACTTCGGGGGCCCACCACTCCGACATCTTGCCGTCGCCATCGAACTTCCGGCCCTGATCGTCGAACCCGTGGCTGAGCTCGTGTCCCATCACCGCGCCCACGCCGCCGTAGTTGCGCGACGACGGGTAGGAACGATCGAAGAAGGGGGCCTGGAGGATGCCCGCGGGGTACGCGAACTCGTTGTTCAGCGGGTTGTAGTATGCATTTACGAGCTGCGGCACCATGTACCACTCGGTCTTGTCAACGGGCTTGCCCATCTTGCCGAGATTACGAGCGTGCTCGAAGCGACGCCCGGCCATCACGTTGCCGGCGTGGTTGCCCGGAGTGATCGTCAGCGCGGAATAGTCGCGCCAGCTGTCGGGGTAGCCGATCTTCCGCGAAATCTTTCCTGCTTTCTCCTTGGCACGTTCGCGGGTGGGGTCGTCCATCCACGCCAGCTTGGGGAGTCCCGTAACGAACGCAGCCTGAATGTCGCCGAGCATCGAGTCGGCCACGGCCTTGCTCTCGCCGGGGAAGGCTTTTTCGACGTAGTAGCGGCCTGCCACCTCGCCCACCGAGGTGTTCACGACGGCCAGACAGCGCTTCCACCGCGGCTCCGCCTCTTTCCGCCCCACGACCTTTGCCTGAAAGAACGCGAAGTCCTCCTCGAACACGGGCTTCGCCAAGTTGGGGGCCAGCGTGGAGAGCGTGTGGAAGCGGAGGTACTGCTTGAGCGTGGACACCTTCGTGCCCGCGAGCAAGGCCTCGAACTTCTTGTAGGTGTCGAGACGATCGACCGAAATCTCGGTGGCCTTGCCGGCGCCTACCGCATCGAGCCACGCGGACCAGTTGAGCTTTGGCGTGAGCTTCAGGAGCCCCGCGCGGTCCACTCGATTGTAGGACTTCTGCGGATCACGCAGCTCGGCGCGAGGAATGGAGGCCTCGGCGAGCTTCGTCTCGAAGGCCACGACGTCGGCGGCCGCCTTGGTGGCTTCGGCCCCGGAAACGCCGGAGAGAACGAGCATCCGGCCGATGTGGGCTTGGTAGTCGGCGAGGAGCGCCTTCCCCTTGTCGTCGGTGGGGGCGTAGTAGTCGCGGTCGGGGAGCCCGAGGCCGGACTGACCGATGTACAGCACGTTGAGGTCGGGGTTCTTGAAGTCGCCCTCGATGTCCACGCGCACCACGGCGTCCACGCCAATCTTCTGAAGCTCGCCCGCCACGCGCATGAACCCCTTCAGGTCCTTGACCTTGTCGATGTCTGCGAACACGGGCGCCAACGGGGTGACCCCCGCCGCGTCGACCGCCGCTTCGTCCATGCAGCTGCCGTAGGTGTCGCCCATCTTCTGCCAGTCCGCATCGCGGCCGCCGGGGTTCTTGGCGGCCTCCTCAACGATGCCCTTGAGGGTGTCGAGGTTGCGGTCGTTGATCACCGAAAAGCTCCTCGTCCACCGCGGCTTGTCGGCGGGGAGCGGGGTGGCGGCGATCCAGCCGCCGCAGGCGTAGGCGTAAAAGTCGGTGCAGGCGTCGATCTTCGGGTCCATCGAACTGAGGAGATCGGCAGCCCAGGCGGGGGGCGGGGCCGGCGGCGGGGGCGCGGCCGGGAGCTCCGCGACGGGCGCCGGCTTGGGGGTGCAGCTCAGGAGGAAGAGGACGGCAGACAGGGGCATGCGCATGGGCGCGCCCCTATGACCGCGATAGACGCGCGGCCACCCGGAGTTCACCTTGGCCCTCTCCCGCGACATCGTCATCCTCTCCGCCTGCCGCACCGCGTTTGGCGCCCAGGGCGGCACGCTGAAGGACCTCTCGTCGAACGACCTGGCCGTTCCCACCGCCAAGGCCGCCATCGAGCGCGCCGGCCTCAGCGTGGACGACATCGACCACGTCATCTACGGCAACGTGCTGCAAACGAGCAACGACGCCATCTACGGCGCCCGCCACATCGCCCTGAAGTCGGGCCTGCCCGTGCACACCCCCGCCTACATCGTCCAGCGCCTCTGCGGCTCCGGCTTCCAGGCCGTGGTGAACGCCGCCATGGAAATCCTCTCCGGCCAGGCCAACGCGGTGCTGTGCGGCGGCACCGAAGCGATGAGCATGGCGCCCCACGTGATCCACGGCATGCGCGATGGCGCCGCCCGGTTCAGCAAACCCCCCGTGATCAAGGACCTCCTGTGGGAGTGCCTCACCGACACCGTCACCGGCCTCGCGATGGCACAGACGGCGGAGAAGCTCGGCGAACAGTACGGGCTCAAGCGCGAGGAGGTCGACGAGGTGGCCGTGGCCAGCCAGGAACGCTGGGCCGCTGCGAACGCCGCGGGCCGCTTCAATGACGAGATCATCCCGACCGTGGTGAAAACCCGCAAGGGCGACATCGAGTTCAAGGTAGACGAGCACCCGCGCGCCACCGACATGGCCACCCTCGGCAAGCTCCCGGCCTACTTCAAGAAAGACGGCCTGATCAGCGCCGGCAACGCCTCCGGCATCTGCGACGGCGCCGCCTCCCTCGTGGTGGCCGACGCCACCTGGGCCGAGCGCCGGGGTCTGAAGCCCCTCGCCCGCCTCGTGGGCTGGGGCGTGGCGGGCTGCGACCCCTCGATCATGGGCATCGGCCCTGCGCCCGCGGCCCGCGCCGCGTTCAAGCAGACCGGCCTCTCGTTGGCCGACATGGCGCTCGTGGAAGTGAACGAGGCCTTCGCGCCGCAGTACCTCGCCGTGGAACGTGAGCTCGGCCTCGACCGCAGCATCACCAACGTGAACGGCGGCGCCATCGCCCTCGGCCACCCGCTCGGAGCCTCCGGCGCCCGCATCACGGGCACGCTGGTGCACGAGCTTCGCCGTCGCGGGCAGCGCTACGGCCTCGGCAGCGCCTGCATCGGCGGCGGCCAGGGCATCGCGGTGATCGTCGAGGCGTATTAGGCCCCGCCGAGTCAGCCGTTCACGCCCCACTTCTTCTTGAGCAACTCGAGCGGAAACGCCATCACGGCGTCCTGGGTCACCAGAAATCCCGGCAAGCTGCCGCCGGGGTCGGACTGCGCCCAGTACTTGATCGTTCCCATCGTCTTGTCGTAGTCCCAGCCGCCGGTGTTGTAGGGCGTATACACGGCGCCGGACTGGGCGTTCAAGGCCGAGGCGTACGGCCCCGTCATGCTGCCCGCCTTCCCTTGGTGTTTCACGAGGTCCCACTCGATCCGCGCGTGGGTCTCGGTGTTGGCCTTCACCATCAACGCGATGACGTATTGCCTGGAAGACACCAGACTGTTCCCGCCCGTGAGCTGATGGATCACCGTGTAGCCATCGCTGCGCTTCTCCAGCGTGTGACAGAACTTCAGCGCCTTGACGCCCATCACCGACGCATCGAGGGGGTAGTGGTCACAGTCGAGGATCGCCGCGATGAAGGCGGCCGGCGAAATATCCGCGCCGTTCGTGCTCACCCTGGTGGACATCGTCTTGGCGGCATCGCCCCGCGGCACGAGCTCGAGGGGGGCGGCGAGAGCGAAGCCAGCGAGGACGGTGAGCATGACACACAGATACCCGATCGGGCGGGTGCGCGAAAGCCCGTCACCCATTCAGAAAGGGGGCAAGGCCTGACCGGCCTCGCCCCCTACCGTCGCCGACCTGGCGCCCTCCGCAAGCTCCGGGCGTCAGGACGAAGCCGCGTTGCTAACGCGCCTTCGTGGCGACTCTCCCCCACTCCGCAGTTCCCCACACCGCTCTGGCGTTTCCTCGGTCCGGGAGTCGACACGCGCGGCGGCATGGGGAACTCACCGCGAACGGCTTGCCGCGCACCAGGGCGCCGACGGGAGATCCGTGGGGTACCCGACGATTTCGCTTGACATGTCGGCGAGGCACCTGTATTTGCCGCCCAACTTCGAGGTTCCCTTGTCGCGCTTCCTCCTTTTCCTCACCGCCGTTGGCTGCTCCCAGACCTACAGTTCCGACGACAAGAACCCCGCTGGCACGACCGACGACGGCTTCGTCGAGGGCGACACCGACACCGGCACCGTCGATGACACGGCGGGCGACACCGACACGGATGCCGACACCGACGCGGATACCGATACGGACACGGATGCCGATACGGACACCGACACGGATACCGACTCCGGCACCAACACCGACACCGGTGAAGACACCGACACGGGCACCACCGCGGGCTCCTGTCCCAGCTCGGTGTCCGAGATGGTCTGGGTGGTGCAAACCCTCGAGGTGACCACCAGCCGCGCCGGCCTCGATCTCGACGGCGATGGCACCGGCGACAACCAGCTGGCCGTGGTGCGCGACGCCCTCAACAGCTCCATCCTCTCCACCTTCCCCACCTCCCCCGTGGTGCTGGCTTGGCAGATGTGGGACGTTGAAGACTGGTGCGACGACCCCGCCATCGTCGGCGCCTTCCTCAGCCCCAGCGACGACGACGGCGACCACACCGACGACTACTCCGGCACCGAGGCCTTCAACGCCGGCGACCAGATCGACGCGAGCGGGCACGCCGTCGAGAACGGTGCGGGCGCCATCACTGGCGGCACCTACACCTTCACCTTCGCCAGCGGAGAGTTCTACGTGGGCGGCTTCACGCTCACCAACGCCACTCCCGTCATCGTGGAAGGCACGGCCAACGAGTCGGCCAACACGGGCAAGTTCGCGTTCGGCCTTTCGGTAACGCTCATGGAAGAGATCGCGGTGGCGGAAGGGTACGACCCCGCGCTCGCCGCCGGTCTGGCCGACTTGGACACCGACGGCGACGGTAAGGCCGACGCGATCAGCGTGACCTTCGACTTCACCGCCGTGCCGGCAACGGTCTACTAGCCGCGCGGGTTAGTCGCCCGGCTCCGGGAGCTGCCATGAGCGAACCGCTCGAGTCCGACGTCATCTTCGACTGGAACCTGCACGGCGCTTCGCAGCCTGCCCCCCCCCGAAAGGTGCTCCTCGTCGACGAAACGATGCGCGATGGCGTGCAATGCCCCAGCGTGACCGACCCCCCCATCGAAGCGAAGCTCGACATGCTCCGCCTGATGGCTCGCGTGGGCGTGGACTGCGTGGACATCGGCCTCCCCGGCGCCGGCCCCCGCGCCGTCGCCGACGTCACCCGCCTCGCCGAGTTGATCCGCGACGAGCGCCTGCCCATCACGCCCAACTGTGCCGCACGCACGCATGCGAACGACATCACACCGGTCCTCGAGATCACCCAGAAGACGGGCGTGATGATCGAGGTGATGGCCTTCCTGGGCGCTTCGCCCATTCGCCTCTACGCCGAGGGCTGGGACGTAGACCTCCTCGAGAAGCGCACGCGAGAGAGCATCCGCCTCGCGAAGCGGAATGGGCACGTGGCCACGTTCGTGACGGAGGACACCACCCGCGCCAACCCTGAAACCCTCCGCCGCCTGTTCCTCGCCGCGATCGAAGAGGGCGCCGACGGGCTCTGCCTCTGCGACACCTGCGGCCACGCCACCGACACCGGGGTGCGCAACCTCATCGCCTTCGCCCGCAGCGTGATTGCGGAGAGCGGCCGCGACGTGCGGATCGACTGGCACGGCCACAACGACCGCGGCTACGGACTGAGCAACGCCATTGTCGCCTGCGATGCCGGGGCGGACCGCGTGCATGGCTGCGTACTCGGCGTGGGCGAGCGGGTGGGCAACACCTCCCTCGACCAGCTCCTCGTGAACCTCAAGCTGATGGGCTGGCACGACGGCGACCTCACCGCGCTCGGCGAGCTGGTCGACCTCACCTCGCGCGCCTGCAACGTGCCGATCCCGGTGAGCTACCCCGTGTTCGGGAAGGACGCGTTCCGCACCGGCACCGGCGTGCACGCCGCCGCAGTGATCAAGGCGCTGAACAAGGGCGCGGACTGGCTCGCGGACCGGGTGTACAGCGGCGTGCCCGCCGGCTGGTTCGGGCGGCGGCAGGTGATCGAGGTGAGCCACATGGCGGGCGACAGCAACATCATCTTCTGGCTGCGCCAGCGTGGTTTTGAGCCCACCGAAGAGCGGGTTTCGGCGGTGCGCACACTGGCGAAAGCGGGCAGCCGCGTGCTGGAGGAAGACGAGATCCTGCGGGCGATCGGGGCCGGGACGAACTGACGGGGGCGGATCAGCCGGCCGGAGGCGCCGCCGGGGCGGGCGTGGGCAGCGCCTCGGGAGCGGCAGGCGCGGGCGGCAGCAGCGCCTCGGGAGCGGCCGGAGCGGCCGGAGCGGCCGGAGCGGCCGGAGCGGCCGGCTCCGTGAGCGGCGGCACCCCAAAGTTCGACAGGTTCCACGCGGTGAGCTTCACGCGAAGCTCGTCGGGCGACCAGTAGTCCCAGGGGCGCTCGTTGGCCTGGATTACGGCGCCGAACGACCCAATGCCCACCACGAAGCCGGCCACACCGGTCAGCGCGGTGATGGGCTCGGCCACGGGGTCGTTGTTGATCTCCTCGATAGAGTGAAGCGTCAACATCGTTGCGGCCACCGCGAGGCCCACCGACCCTATCGCCACGCCTGACGTGATCTCCCGCTTCCGGCGCCCGAGGACCGCCTCGTCACCCAAGCGGGAGGCGACCTCCGCGACCGTGAGCAGGCCGGAGGAGTCCAACACCCGAAACCGACTCTCCACCCCGTTTAGCGACAGCTTCGGGCTCGTGCGCAGCCAAACCGGGGCTTCCACAAAACCGTCGAGCCGCATGTACCGGGGGTCGGTGGCGCTCGGAGCGTCGCGCACGGCGTTGGGCGCGGCGACCGGGGGCGCTTCGGCGGGCGCGACTTCCTCGGCATGTGCAGCCGAGCCCGCGAGGAGAAGGAAGCACGAAACGAAGGTGATCACAGCTTCTGTCCCCCTTGACGAACGACGACGTTTTGCACGATGTGGAACACGAGGAGCCCGGGCACGATCCACCGCACCACGCCGTACCCCTGCAGACCTGCAACGCCGTGCCACGCGAACCACGCAGCCAGCGCCACCAGACCACCCTGAAACGTCCAGAAGAGCGCCGCGGGCTTCATGCTCCGCACAATGGTGCGATTGGCGATGAGCACGAGCACGAGCACCAACAGGTCCCACGTTGCGGGGTCGTTCATGGCGAGAGCGCCACGTTGTCGAGCAGACGGGTGCCGCCGTAGCGGGCGGTCGCAATGGCGCGGAGCTCGCGGTCTACCCGCTCCACCGGCTCGAGCGTGTCGGGGTCTACGATCGCGAGGTAGTCGAGGTGATCGCAGTCCAGCGCTGCACGCCCGGCGGCCACCCGTTCAGCAGCCACCGGCGAGGGATGGTCGCGCATCAGGTAGAGCGCCCGGTGCAACGACAGCGCCCTCTGCCGGTCGGTGGGGGACAGGTAGACGTTGCGCGAAGACAGGGCCAGACCGTCGTGGTCGCGCACCAGCGGGCCTGGCACGATCTCGATGCCCATTGCCAGATCGCGCGCCATCGACTGGAGCACCGTGAATTGCTGGAAGTCCTTCTCGCCAAACATCGCTACCGTCGGCTGAACGAGACCGAACAGGCGGCAAACCACCGTCGCCACGCCTTGGAAGTGCGTGGGCCGCTCAGCACCCTCCCAACGGGTCGTCACTCCGCCCACGCTCACCGTCGTCCGGAAGTCGGGCGGGTAAAGGTTGTCGGGCATGAACAGAATGTCGCAGCCTGCGCCTTCGCACCGGGTGCGGTCGCCCTCCGGGTCGCGGGGGTACCTCGAAAGGTCCTCGGAGGGGCCAAATTGCAGGGGGTTCACGTAGATGCTCACCACGAGAATCTCGCAGCGCTGCCGCATCAGCTCGATGAGCGTGGTGTGGCCCCGATGGAGGTAGCCCATGGTGGGCACAAAACCGACCTTTTTGCCACGTGCGCGCCAGCCGAGCGCGAGCGCGTGCATGGTCTCCAACGAACGAATGATGTCCATGTACCCCCAGCGTAACGCGCTGCACCGGCCCTACTTGCCCGAGGAATACAGCCTGCCGCCGGGATCAACGCTGTGCTCGGCGGCGGGGAAGGAGCCCGCCTTCACATCCGCGACATAGGCGCGCGCCGCAGCGTCGATCGTCGGCGCCAGTTCCGCGTACCGTTTGACGAACCGAGGCTTGAACGCGGCGTCGAAGCCCAGAAGGTCGTTGCACACCAGCACCTGGCCATCACAGTCCACCCCGGCGCCGATCCCCACGGTGGGGATGGAGAGCAACGTCTGAAGCCGGGCGGCCAACTCCGCGGGGACCATCTCCAACACGATGCAGAACGCGCCCGCTTCTTGCACCGCCAAAGCATCCGCTACGACCCGCTCGGCAGCGGCGTCGCCGCGCCCCTGCACCTTGAACCCGCCGAGGGCGTGTACCGACTGCGGTGTGAGCCCCACGTGCCCCACCACGGGAATCCCTGCTTCCACGCAGGCCCGGATCGCCGCCGCGCTCCTCGCCCCGCCTTCGAGCTTCACCGCTTGCGCCATGCCCTCCTGCACGAGTCGACCGGCATTCTCGAGGGCCTGCGCCGGCGAGACCTGGTAGCTCATGAACGGCATGTCGATCGTGAGGTGGGCCCGAGTCAGCCCCCGAGCCACACAACGTCCGTGGTACGCCATTTCATCGAGCGTCACCCTCAGCGTGTCCGGCTGGCCCTGCACGACCATGCCGAGCGAATCGCCCACCAACACCATGTCGGCACCGGCAGCGTCCATCAGCCGCGCCATCGCGAAGTCGTAGGCCGTAACCATGACGATCTTCTCGCCGGCTGCTTTCATCTTCAGCAGGTCGGGGGCGGTAAGTCGAGCCAAAGTTCCTCGGGGTGGAGCCTATCCTAACGCGGGGCGCTCCCGAACAGGGAGGGGTTGCCGTCGTCGCGCCGGTAGGGCGGCGGCGAGCCGGGCACGGGGCGGTGTTCGAGCCAGCCCGCGAGCGTGGCCAGTACCTCGGCCCGAGCATCGGGGTTGCGCACGTAATCTACGGTGTCGGTGCGGAGGACATGCACCGGGCAGAGGTCCCAGCGGTCCCAGAGGCGGTAGTACCGTGAGCGCAGCTCGTCGAGGTAGCTGGCGGGGATGATCTGTTCGGCGGGGATGCCGCGCTCTGCGATGCGGCTGCGGATCACCTCCGTCTCGCAGTCGAGGAACACCACGTAGTCGGGCCGAAGCGGCTCTTCGTCGAGCAGTCCGGCGAATCGCTGGTAGAGGGTGAGTTCATGCCCGCTGAGCGTCATCTCGGCGAAGATGCCATCCTTCGCCATCAGGTAGTCGCACACGGTCAGCGGGTGGAACAACGACGTCTGCCGCGCCTGAACCTGCTGGGCATAGCGATTGGCCAAGTAGAACATCTGGGCGGAGAACGCGAAGCGGTCGGGATCCGCGTAGAACTGCGCCAAGAAGGGGTTGTCCTCGGCCGGCTCCAGCACGAGGCGCGCAGCCCACTCCCGCTCGAGGATGCGGCAGAGCGTGGTCTTTCCCACGCCAATCAACCCCTCGACGACGATCAGTCCGCGCATCCCAACCCGCTTATCGCCCCTTGACGGTCACCGCCCGATCGCCACCGACGGCAACCGACGGACGTCGGTCGTGCCGATCGGGAAACTCCCGGCGTTTCTCCGTTGGCAGCGATCGTGCGCAAGCCCGCCGCGGTTCGCCCCGTCGGGCGGCCAGGAGCAATCAATGAATGGTCTCAATCGTGCATACTTCATCGGCAACCTCGGGCGCGATCCAGAAACGCGCACCACCCGCAACGACTCCGTAGTCGTGTCGGTCACCCTCGCGACGCCCCACGTTCGAAAGGACGGCGACAACTGGGTGGACACCCCCGACTGGCACCGCATCACCGCCTTCGGCAAAACCGCGGAGAACATCCTCCGCAACGCCCACAAGGGCGACACGATGGCCGTGGAGTGCGTCGTGCGACCCAACCGGTGGACCGACAAGGAAGGCCAGACCCGCTACGACGTGAATCTCTACGTCGAACGGGTGCTGTGGATTTCGCGCAAGCGCGGTGCCACCGGCGTCGCGGCCGCCGCCGCTCCGAGCGTGAGCGAGGGAAGCGCGAGCGTCAGCGAGGGCGCCGAGGAGGCCGTGGACGCCGTTGAGCTGCAGGAGCAGGGCGGCGAGACGGAGGCTGGCGGCGACGAACTCCCGTTCTGAAGCTGCTGCGCATCGCGGGGGCGAAGGCCGCCGCGATGCGCCCATCTCCGCGCTCCCCATGGTCTTGAGCCGGCTTCCGATTCTCTTGCCGGCACCCGAGGGATTGAGGTAACCTGAGGCACCTCCCGAGATCGAGACGGGGCAGCAGCAAGCGACTACCCGAAACACGGCGCCAGCAGCCCTAGCCACGGCCACCGGGGCTCGGCGAGAAGTTGTCGCCAGTGCGAGTAATACTGCGAACCAAGCGGCGCTGCGACTCCACGAGGCCCCCCCGGTCGGCGATGGCACGGGAACGGAAGCGGAGACGGGAAGGGAGGCGGGGACGGGAACGGGAGTCGGCACCGCCACGGGAACCGGATCCGCTGCGGCCGCTCCGCCCGCGCCGTCGGGGCCCGCGAGCGGCACAGCAAACCTCGACGCGCTGTAGACCGCCTCACAGGGCAACTTGATCGGCAACGTGGACGAGGGGGAGTGTCTCCGGCTCATCAACGCGCTCACCCCAGGCGAAAAAGCGTCGGTCAGGGGCGACAGCGCGCTCATGCAACGGCTAGCCCGCGCGCTTGACGAGATCGAGATCGTGCAAGCGGTCAACTCGCTCGCCTTCGAGCTCAAGTGGAAGGCTTACTATATCGATCGGGCAGGCGAGACTTCGTCGGTCGGCGAAGCCACGTGGCAGATGCTCGTGAGCACGGCGCCGGCTCAACAGGTCATGGACTTCGTCGGCTGGGTCGATCTATTCAATCGAATTCGGCCGTCGCTTGGGGCGAGCCCGTTCAGCGTGTTCGGCGGCATCCGCACTACGGCTGCGTGGGCCCATGTCCTCTCACATTCCTCTGCGGTGCTCACTTGGCTGTGCACCTGCGGACTCCCCTCCAGCGCCATCATCGAAGAGCTCGGCAACGCCAACATCCCGATCGGGAGTCTCCCGGGCGTCGTAGGCGCCATGCGAACGGCAGCGCTGTGGGGACCAACGGTCCACGGGCTGCCGGTGGGCTCGCAGGTTCAGCCGGCGACGCGCGTGTCGATGTTCCGGTTTCTCGCGGGCAACGCCGTTACTGTGGAAGAGGCTCGCGTACTGTTTCATCACCGGTTTAACCACGAAGCGCTGTCGTCGGGTGGGAACTGGACGCTCGAGCAGCTGCGGCTCGTGTGGCAGAGCCTCGATGTCCTCCCCGATCAAGACGTAAGTGACAACACAGTACTCACGACGTTTCGAGCGATCAGCGGCGGAGGCGGCTTTGGACCGAGCTGGGAGGCCCCGGCAACAGTCAACACCATCCAGATCGGGGACCAACACCCGCCCGCGCGCTTGGCCCACACGGTACGCCATGAGGTTGGCCACGCCGTCCACGCGCAGCTTCAGGCGCAGATCAACCCTCGGCTGCAGAACCTCGGGTTTTGGTTCCTCGACCCGGCGCTCGAGCCGGGCCTCCGGTCGGCGATCAGCGACCTCGGCGGCTTCCCCGCCACGTACACCTGCACCGCCGGCACTGAGGTGCCGATGCAGGCCGCCCAGCAGAGTAGAGCGGTGGAGATGCTGAGGACCTTCGTGGGCACCGCTCCGAGCTGGGACCCTACCCGCGCCACCGTCGCGACGGGACAGAGCGCAGAGGACACGGCGATCTGGAACGGCATGACGGACCGTGTCAAGGGTCTGGCCACCAGGTCTCCCGGTAGCTGGTACAGGGTCTACCCAAACTTCCAGCCGGGGGCAAAGGGCAAGTATTTCCTAAATTACTGGTATAGTAGAGTGTTCTACATGAGCGCCACGGCCGAGGCGGCCGTCGACGCGACCCGCGATAACTACACCGCGATGTCGGAGAAGGAGTTCTTCGCCAACTGCTACGCTGAGTACTTCAAGGACCCGGGCGGCTACGTGAACCATGCGCTCTGGGGCGGGGCGCTCCCGGGTCCTGTGAAGGATTTCTTCACCACGTGCATCCTCGATCGCCAGCCGTACACGCCTCCCTCTGCGCCGCCGACCTCACCAGCTGCTACCGGAGCCGGTGGTGCCGCTGGGGCGCCTGCCGCCGCAGGCGGTGCGGCCGGAGGCGGCGGTGCCACGCCCCCGTCGTAGTTCCCACGGGACCTTCGGGACCCGGATTCTGCTCCTCGCGAACGCACTGGTGCTTCTGGCTCCGTCCTGTGAGGAGCAGTCTGCGACGGCCGTGCCGGCGTCGCAGCCCACCTCCCCTCCGCCCGTCGAGGCCCCGATGACCGATACCCAGATGGCGCGCTACGCGCAGTTCTTGGAAAGCCAAGGCGTCAGCGGCGTGCAGCCATTGGAGAACGAGTCGCTCCGGATCGGAGAGTACCGGTTCTACCTGATCGAGCGCGCGCCGGGCGCGCCCGATCTCATGGCGGCTGTGGGCAAAGACGGCGCCCTCATTCGATGGAAGGAACCGGCGGGGTGGCATGGCCTCCTCACAGCCGGGCCCGCTGAGGAGGTCGCCTCCCGCGTAGCGTTCCTCGATCGCATCGCGAACATCGCCGATCCTGCCCACAACTACGGGGACCCTCGGGTGGGTAGGATGCTGGAGAAGCCTAAGCTCGAGACGGCCGCCGACGGTGCCGTGACCTTCACGGTCTGGGTACTGATGCCCCCGCTGATGAACGATCCGTTCCAGCTCGTGATTCGCACGACGGCCGCTGGAGAGGCTACGTTCACCGAAACGTTCTGGGAAGAGCTGGCGAATTAGCGCAGCGTCGGAGCATGTACGCGTGAGCACGTTCTACCCCTACATGCTCAACAGCCCGGCATGTGCTGAATCCACCGAGGTTCACCTTGCGAAGGGCCTCCACATCACGCGCCTGCCCGATACGGACTTCGACCGCGCCGAGTACATCGCGGTAGAGCCCGAGGCTACCACGGACGTTGCGGCGGCGCGCAAGCTCGCGATCGAGGTGTTCGACGCGGCGTTCACCTTCGGGCCGCCGATCGCCGAGGAGCTGGCCGAAAACATGCGGTGTAGACTGGTCTTCGGGATGCGCAGCCTCCGCGAGAAGCTGTTGCTGTGGCAGGCCGGGCTGGACGACCGGGTGGTAGAAGCGCTGAAGGGGGATTGGCTCAAAGGCAGCGGCAAGGGACTCCGCGCTGAGGTGTTGCGCGTGGTCGCCGTGCATGCCGGCGGGCACATCTTGGTGGCACGCCTCGCGCCGACAGCAAGCCTTCTGGACGGGATCCTCGCCGTCCAGCCGGCCTCCCTGGTCCTCGGCTTCACGACATTTCTGAATATCCAGTACGAACATCGTCTGTCACGCGCCAGGCACCTCGGTGCGGACTACCCGTTCCTCCAAGACCCGTGGCTGGTCGACCTGTACGCGAACGCGCCCGATTAGTTCCGCATTCCGCCAGATTAGCTCCGCGTCCGCCTGCGCGCCATCCTCGCCGCCGGCGCTGCGGTCCTCCGACTGTTCGTGCTGCTCCGCCCGCCGAAGCCCGACCGGCAGCTCACCCTCCCGGGCCTCCGTGCCTGACGCCCGCTGCCCCGCTCGTCAACAGGAGCCGCCCCCTGCGGACGGGACGGCCACGTCGGCCCCTTCCGGGGACCGGACAACGCTACGGACAGCCTTTCACCATGTCTATTTACATTCACCACCTCAGACTCTTCCCCGGCTCCCGGTCCCCAATCCCCTGCGGTCGGGCACCCGGCCGCCCGGTTCCACGGCCCCCGGCGCCACCGCTGACGGTCTCGGGCCTCGACCGCCGCCCCAACCAGCGGACGACCACTAAGGTAACTCCAGACGCTCCCGAGCTTGACGAACGGCCCGCGATCGCTACAATCACGCCGCCCTGACCGGAGCTCCGATGTCGTACCTACGCCTTCTCACCTTCGCCGCGCTCACCGCCTGCACCGGAGGCGGCACCGACGCGCCGAAAGAGATCGTCATCGGCGAGTACGGCTCGCTCACGGGCACGGCCGCGACGTTCGGCATCTCCACCCAAGCAGGCATCGACCTCGCAACGGCCGAGCAGAACGCGAAGGGCGGCATTGCCGGGGTCCAGATCCGAGTGGTGGTGGAAGACGACCAGTCGAAGCCGGAAGAGGCGGCCACCGCGGTCAGCAAGATCCTCAGCAGCGACCGCCCGGTCGCCGTGCTCGGCGAAGTGAGCAGCTCGCGCAGCCTCGCCGCCGCGCCGCTCTTGCAACGCGCAGGCGTGCCGATGATCACGCCTTCCTCCACGAACGAGAAGGTCACCGCCGTCGGCGACTTCATCTTCCGCGTGTGTTTCATTGACCCCTTCCAGGGCGAGGCGATCGCCAAGTTCGCGTACAACGACAAGAGCATTCGCAGGGCCGCGATCCTGCGCGACGTGAAGAACGACTACAGCGTGGGTCTCGCGGAGGTGTTCACCAAGAGTTTCACGGGAATGGGCGGCGAGATCGTGGGCGACGAAGCGTACAGCGAAGGCGACTTCGACTTCAAGGCCCAGCTCAGCACGCTCATCGCCCGCACGCCCGACGCGCTCATCCTCACCGGGTACTACACCGAAGTGGCCCGCATCGCGGTGCAGGCACGGGAGCTGGGCTACACGGGCGTGTTCCTCGGCGGCGACGGGTGGGACAGCGAAACGCTGGTGGCCAACGGCAAAGAAGCCATCATCGGCGCGTATTACACCAACCACTACTCGGTCGACGATCCCGACCCCGCGGTGCAGGCCTTCATCAACAAGTACGAGGCCGTGTACCACAAGAAGCCCGACGGTCTCGCGGCCCTCGGCTACGACGCGGCCAAGATTCTGTACTTAGCGATGGAGGACGTGGCGAAGGACCCGAAGATGGCCGAGGCCTTCGCGGACCGGAGCACGGCGCCCGCCACGGAAGGCAGCCGCAAAGCCGCCCGCGAGGCCCTCCGCGACCGGCTCGCCCGCATCGAGAACTTCCCCGGCGTGACGGGCAACATCACCATCGACAAGGACCGGAACGCCACCAAGCCGGCGGTCGTGGTGGAGGTGACGAAGGACGGTCCCAAGTTTGTGAGCAAGATCGTGCCGGGAGGGGCCCCGCCGCCGGTTCCCGCCGAGGCTACCGCGCCCGCCGAGACCGCCGTGCCCAGCGAAGTGCCGCCCGCGGAGGGCGACGTCGCCCCGGGCGCCAAGGGCGCTCCCGTAGCTCCTCCGCCGCAGTAGGGGGACCGCCAGCGTGACGGTGTACTTCCTGCAGGTCGTGACCGCGCTCTCCGCGGTCACGCTCTTCTTCCAGCAGGTCGTGAACGGGCTCTCGCTCGGCGCGATCTACGCGCTGATCGCGCTCGGGTACACCATGGTGTACGGCACGCTGCAGATGATCAACTTCGCGCACTCCGAAGTGTTCATGATGGGTGGGTTCTTCGCGCTGATCCTCGCGAAGGCTACGGGCGTAGCTGACAACCCCACGCTGGCAGGGGTTGCCTTCGTGTCGGTCGCCACGATGGTGTCGTGCGCGCTGCTGGGCGCCGCGATCGAACGGCTGGCCTACCGCCCCATGCGCAAGTCCGGGCGCCTCAACCTGCTGATCACCGCCATCGGCATGTCGCTGCTCCTCCAGAATTCCGCGCTGCTCTACTGGGGCACGAACGTGCCCTTCCCCGACCTGCTCCCCCGCACGAGCTGGAACGTGGCGGGGGTGACGATCAGCAGCAACAACCTACTCGTGTTCGGGGTGACCATCGCGTTGATGGTCGCGCTTCACCATGTCGTGGAGCGCACGCAGATGGGGCGGGCGATGCGTGCGGTGGCCGTGAGCCGCGACGCCGCCGCGCTGATGGGGATTCCCGTCGATCGGGTCATCGCGTTCACGTTCGCGCTGGGCTCGGCGCTCGCAGGCGCCGCCTCGATGCTCTGGGTCATCGACAACCCCCGGGTCGACCCCTTCATGGGCACGATGCCCGGGCTGAAAGCGTTCGTGGCAGCCGTCTTGGGCGGCATCGGCAGCATTCCGGGAGCCGTGGCCGGAGCCATCCTGCTCGGGCTCTGCGAAACGATGGTGAGTGGCTACGTGTCGAGCACCTGGCGCGACGCCGTGGCGTTCCTCCTGCTGATCGTGATCCTGTTGTACCGGCCGGCGGGCCTCCTCGGGAAACACGTGCCGGAGAAGGTTTGAACCGGGCCACCCTGCTTGGCTACGCCGCCCTCGCAGCGGCGATCGCCATCGTCTGGGCCATCGACATCTACGCCATCCCGTGGACCAATCCCTACTACACGAACATCGCCATCCGGGTGGGGTTCAACCTCCTCGCGGTGATGGGGCTGGCGCTGGTGCTCGGGTTCACCGGCCAGTTCAGCCTGGGCCACGCCGGCTTCATGGCGGTGGGCGCCTACGGCTCCGCCAGCTTGGCGCTGTACCTGAACGTGCCGCCCATGGTCGCGGTCCCCTTAGGCGGGCTCCTCGCCGCAGTGGCCGGCTTGGTGGTAGGCGTTCCGAGTCTTCGCCTAAGCGGCGACTACCTCGCGGTGGTCACGCTCGGCTTCAACCAGATCATCGTCGTGCTCGTGCAAAACGTGCCCGCTCTCGGAGGAGCCCTGGGGCTCACGGGCGTGCCGGTGGCGACCACGTTCGGCATCACGTTCACCTGGGTGCTGCTCGGCGCGGTGTTCATGCGAAACCTGCTCCGCAGCGCTCACGGCCGAGCATTTGCGGCGGTCCGCGACAACGAGATCGCCACGCGCTCCCTCGGCGTCGACACCACCCGCGTGAAGGTGACCGCGTTCGTGGTGGGCGCGTTCTGGGCCGGCATCGCGGGCGCCCTGCTGGGGTTCTACAACTCCAGCATCTTCCCCAAGCAGTTTGAGTTCGACCGCAGCATCGAACTCCTGACGATGGTCGTGCTCGGCGGCACGGGCAGCCTGAGTGGCCCCTTCCTCGCCGCCGGACTGCTCACCGCGCTCCCCGAAGCCCTCCGCGAGTTCTCCCAGTACCGGATGGTGGTGTACGCCGCGCTGCTCATCCTCATGATGGGGCTGCGCCCGCAGGGGATCTTGGGTCGCCACGAGCTCTCCGACGTGGTGCGGGGGATGTGGCGAAGGCGCGCCTCGGCCTCGGATGGAGCGACGAATGCTCCTTGAGCTGAAGAAGACCGGCATTCGGTTCGGCGGGCTACGCGCGGTGCAGGACCTCGACCTCAGCGTTGAAACCGGCCAGTTGTATGGCCTCATCGGCCCCAACGGCGCGGGAAAGACCACCGTGTTCAACCTGATCACCGGGATTTACGCCCCGACCGAGGGCGACATCCAGCTCGGCGGGCAATCCATCGTCGGGATTGGCCCCGTGGGTGTGGCCACAGCCGGCATCGCCCGCACGTTCCAGAACATCCGACTCTTCGGGGGCCTCACGGTGCTCGAGAACGTGAAGGTCGCGATGTTTCGGCGGCAGGCTGGCACGCTCTTCGAGGCGGTCCTGCGCGCGCCGCGGTTCCAACGCGAGGAGGCCGAAGCCACAGCCGCCGCCCGGGAGCTGCTGGAGACCTTTGGCCTCGCCGACGTGGCAGGCCTCGGGGCGGAGGAGCTGCCCTACGGCCTCCGACGCCGCCTAGAGATCGCCCGCGCGCTTGCCACCCGCCCTCGCCTACTCCTGCTCGACGAGCCGGCCGCGGGCATGAACCCCTCCGAGGCCGAAAGCCTGATGCACCTGATCCGTTGGGTGCGCGACTCTTTCGAGGTGACGATCCTCCTCATCGAGCACCACATGCCCGTCGTGATGGGCATCTGCGAGCGCATCTGCGTGCTCGACCATGGCGCGCAGATCGCCGTCGGGACGCCCAAAGAGATCCGAGACAATCCCGTGGTGATCGAGGCCTACCTGGGCGCGGAGGCGGAGACATGAGCGCTTCGCTGGAGATTCGGGACCTGAACGTCTTCTACGGGCAAATCCACGCGCTCCGCGGAGTGTCCGTCGATGTCGCGGAGGGCCAAATCACCACCCTTCTCGGGGCCAACGGAGCCGGCAAGACCACGCTGCTGCGCACCATCAGCGGTCTCCTCACCCCGCGGTCGGGCCACATCCGCATCGGGGGCCACGACATCGCCGGGATGGAGCCCCACCTCATCGTGCGGCGCGGCGTGAGCCAGTCGCCGGAGGGGCGGCAGGTCTTCCCGAACCTCACGGTCCTAGAAAACCTCCAACTGGGAGCCTACACCCGCAAGGACACCGCCGCGATCAAGGCCGACCTCGCGCAAGTGCTCGCGCTGTGGCCCCGCTTGGGCGAACGCCTCGCTCAGGCCGCAGGCACCCTCTCGGGTGGCGAGCAGCAGATGTTGGCGATGGCGCGCGCGATGATGGCGCGCCCCAAGGTGCTGCTCCTCGACGAACCTTCGCTCGGCCTCGCTCCGGTGATCGTGGCCGGCATCTTCGAGACGATTCGCGCGATCAACAAGGCCGGCACCACGGTGCTGCTCGTGGAGCAGAACGCCCACCTCGCGCTGAAGCTGGCGCACGTCGGCTACGTTCTCGAAACGGGAATCATCCAAAAGTGCGCCCCGGCGGCGGAGTTGCTTGCCGACCCGTCGATCCGCGAAGCCTACCTAGGAGGCTGAGTGTTGTTGTTCCTCTTCGCGTGTGCACCCGACCCGGTAGAAGCCCCGGAGATCGAGGAGACCGCAGCCACCTGTTCTCCCCCCACAGGCATCGCCGTCGAAGGAGAACCCCTTCCGGGAGCCGCGGTGCAGCTCTCGCTGGTCGGTACCGACTCGCCGGGCACCATCGTCTGGGAGGTCGACGAAGCCGTCGGAACGGTCGATGCGAGCGGGGTTTGGAGCATCAGCCCGGACCTCGCGGTGGACCAATCGGAGGGAGTGCGCCTCAGGGCTACGGCGTGCGACGAGGAGGTGGAGCTCGAGGTGGAGGTGAACTGGCCGGAAGGGCACCGTGTCGTCGTCCTCTACAACGCCGCGGTGGAGGGCTCGCTCGATGTAGCCGAGGCCTACGCAGCGTTCCGCAGCGTTCCCGCCGAGCGGGTATGCCCGGTGCCCTCCACGGACACGACCACCCTCGCAGGCGAGGAATACCCTGCCTTTGTGGACGCCGCGTTCGCATGCTCCGGGCCCCACACCCAGTACCTCGTGCCCGTGTGGGGCGTTCCCTACAAGGTGTCGGGCCGCATCGCCGATCTGGCCAACGGGGCCCCCGCCACCGTCAGCCTCGACGCCCTGCTCTTCGCCGGACCGGCCTCGGTCAGCCTCACCGGTGTCGACTACAACCCCCTGTACATCGACGGCGACAGCACCACCAGCGACCTCGGTAGCTACAAGCCCATCGGCCGACTCCGACAGCGGTTTGATGCGTGGCTTGTTTCCCGCATCGACGGCGCTTCGGCCGACGACGCCATCGCCCTCGTCGAGCGCACCCGCCGCGCCGAAGCAGCCGCGGCGACCGGCTCCCTCAACGGCATCGTTTACGTGGACGGAAACCGCGGGGACACCCCGCCCGCCGAAGACAGCGCCTTCGGCTCGTACGAGTGGGGAGAGTGGAACATGTGGGGCACCCGGTACCTGTTTGAGGACCTCGGCGTGTACCCGGTGGTGTGGGATGGAAACAGCGAGGAGTTCGGCACCGCGCCGGCGCCGCTCGAGTGCCCCTATGCCCTCTACTACGCGGGCTGGTACAGCTACTACAACTACAACGACTGCTTTACCTGGACGACCGGCGCCATCGGTGCCCACCTGGACTCCTGCTCCGCTTGCGACATCCGCGGCCCCGGCACGTGGTCGGGCTCTGCCCTCCTGGATGGCATCACTGCCACCTTCGGCGCCGTCAACGAGCCCTACGTGGCGGGGATGCCCGAGTACGACCAGTTCTACGCGTACCTCGCGCAAGGGGCCAACTTCGGCGAGGCCGCCTACCAGAGCACCGTCGTGGCCTACTGGATGATGGTGTGGGTCGGCGATCCGCTCTACCGCCCGTACGGCGCCGAGCCGCTCGTTTCGCCCTGAGCCCTACTTGATGATCAGCTCTACGCGGCGGTTGCGCGCGCGCCCCACCTCGGTCTGATTCGTGTCGATGGGCTTCGTTTCGCCGTAGCCCACCGCCGTGAGCCGTCCCTTCTCCACCCCGCGGCCCACGAGGTAGGCCACGACAGCCTCCGAGCGGCCCAACGAGAGCTTCAGGTTCTTGTCGTCGTTGTCCTGGGCATCCGTGTGCCCACCGACTTCGATGGCCCGGATTTGCGGGTTCTTCAGAATCACACCCGCCACCTCGTCGAGCAGCGCGAAGCTGACCGACTGGATCGTGGTGCGCCCGGTGTCGAAGTAGATGGTCTCGTTGAGCTCGATTCGAGCGGCCGTCACGATCACCCGTTTCGGGCAGCCGTCCGACCGTGAGGCGTCTTCGCGAGGGTCCTTGGGTTCGGTGGGGCACACATCGCGCGGATCGCCCACGCCGTCGCCATCGGCGTCCGGGCAGCCGCCGCTCTTGGCGAGGCCGGCCACGGCCGGGCAGGTGTCGTCACGGTCGGCCACGCCGTCCTTGTCCTTGTCGGGGCAGCCTTCGGTGGCCGCCGGGCCGGCGTCGCCGGGGCAGCTGTCTTCGGCGTCCACCACCCCGTCGCTGTCGTTGTCGGGGTCGGGGCAGCCATCCCGGTCGTCGTGGCCATCGGTGTCCTCCGCAACGTCCGGGCAGCGGTCGGCGGTGTCGAGGATGCCGTCAGAGTCGTTGTCGATATCGGGGCAGCCATCGGTGTCCTTGAAGCCATCGATGTCCTCGGGGCGGTCCTTGCAGCCGTCGAGCTTGTCCTCGATGCCATCCTTGTCCTTGTCGGGCGGCGCGCCCTTGTGGTACCCGATGCCGGCCACGAAACGGAAGTCCGGTGCGCCCACGCCGGCCACGAGGCCTGTGCCGAGCGCCGCAGTGCCCAAAAGCCCGCTGTCGTGCGCGTAGGTGCCGTACACGTCGAGCTCGAAGGGGTTTTTCTGGTAGCCGTCCACCCCGCCCGCGATGCCCAGCTGCCCGTCGATCTCGCCGCCGACCCGGAGCTGCTCGTTCACGAGGTACGCTAGGCCTACGCTAAGGTCGACGGTGCTGCCGAAATCGTAGCCGGCAAACTGAGAGGCGGGCGCGAGAAACACCCCGAAGTTGGCACTCGCCACGAGCTGCTCGCCCAATTTCTTTTCCGCTGCGGCCTTCACGCCCGCCGCAAATCCGCCCGCACCCACCATCGCTTCGGTGCTCCCGCTGGGGAGTACGATGAAGGGCTTGAACCCGACGGCCACCGGACCCTCGTCGATGCGCAGGACCGGAAGTACGCCGCCGATCCGGATGTCACCGAACGCGGCACCCTCGAACGATTCCCCGGGGATCGCCACGACTGGGTAGATGGGGAGGTCCACGTCGAGGCGCACCACCCGGCCAATCGTGTAGCCGCCGCCCAAGCGCATCGCGAACTGGTCCGAGAGGTAGCTCGACCGCCCGTCGTCGCTGAGCGACACGATCGCGTCGTGCGCATAGACGAGTTGCATGCCGGCGAAGAAATCGCCGGGAGTGCCGATCGTGGGCGACTCGACCTGCAGGCCACCTTGCCCGTCCAGCGTGGAGCCGGCCGGGTCGTAGGTGTCAGCGTCGATGGCGAGCGCGGCGCGCACGAGGAGGAGCAACATCGGAGACCATCCGGGGGGAACTGCGGGGGAATATCACGGCGAGGGGCGCGCAACCGGCGGCGGCGGCGCCGACACCGCCTCCGACCGGTCGTCCACCACCGGCGCCTCTTCGTCCAGCCCCTCTGCAGCCTCGCCGAACCCCCCTTCGACGTCGTTCCCGAGTAACGAAGGAAGGTCCCACTCCGGCCCCAGGGGCGGCAAGCTCTCGAGAAGGATGCCCTCAAGCCCGGCCCCCTCCCCCTTCGGCCGCGGGAGCACCATGAGCGGGGCCACCTCTACCTCTTCGCGCCCGTCGTCGGTCGGCACGACTGCCCCACCCACCCGCTCCCAGCTCACGCTCACCATGGCCTCCCCGGCGCGCGTGTACGCGGGCAGAGCCACCCGGAACGTGTCGTCGATCGACCAGCCCGGAGTCCAGGTCCACATCTTGGCCACGCCCCGCAGCGGCGACCATTTCACCTCGCCCGCGCGGCCGCCGCCCGTCACCTTGGCCACCAGCGTCCAGGCGGCCACCAGCGGCTTCTCCGCCCGCCAACGGCACTTCACCCAGATGTGTTCGGCCGGCACCACCTCGGGGTTCTCCACCTCGCACCCCAGGAGCGAAACGGCCCCCCCCCAAGTGGCCTTCGCCGGGGAGGCGTCGGGCCGCTGAACGGACTGAAGCCACGCGGCCTGCCGCGCGAGGTAGCGCCCCCGCACCGCACCGTACCAGGCGCGCGTCTCCTGCAGGCGCTCCGCCTTCCCCTCCGCGCTCATCTGGCGCGCGAGATCCTTCTTCTGTTTGGGATCGACCTCCAGGTCAAAGGACTGGGCGGCTTTGTCGCCGTAGTGGTCGAGGAAAACGTTTGGCCCTTGCCGGCGGGCAATGCAGCGGTGCGAGCGCCAGCAGGAGTGGTAAAGAACTCGGTCCTCAGCGACCGGCTCCAGCAGCGAGGAGCCGCGCATCGTTCCGCCGAGAACTGGCATTCCAAGCACATCGAGCACGGTGGGAAGCACGTCGATCTGTTGGCGGTTTCCTCCGACCGACCCGGTGCGGCCCGCGAGCGCCGTGGCACCATAGAGGACCATGGGGATGTGCAGGCCCTCTTCGTAGATCGTGAGATCGTGCTGGTACAGTCGGTGTTCGCCGAACCCTTCGCCGTGATCGCCGAGCACCACGAACAGGGTGTTCTCCGCCAGCCCTCGTTCTTCGTAGCCCTGAACGAGGCGCCCCACGAAGTCGTCAACGTAGCGCACAGCGTTGAGGTACTTCTCCAGCCGCCCCGAGGCGCCGGGAAAATCGAGCAGCTGCACATGCTTGGGCAGCTTGTAGTCGTGGTGCGAGGCGAGCGTTAGATAGGTGGCGAAGAACGGCTGCTCTTCGTTCTCCCCCGACCACTCGAGCCCCGGCGAGAGCATCGCGCGGTCGTCGATCCCAAAGTAGTTGTTCTTCTCCCAAATCGGCAGCGCGAGGGCGTCCTTGGCCCGAATGGTGGCAAATCCCATCCCGTGAACCAAGTCCGCCCGGTCCTCGAAGTCGGAACGCGCCGTTTGGAAGAATGCGGTGCGGTACCCCTGTGCGCGCAACAATTCGGGCAGGCATCGGCCAGGAAGCCCACCCGGAAGCGCCTCGCGGGCATCCCCCACGAGGTTCGGCCAGTCGCCGCAGAGCGTGGCGATCAGAGCCTTCGTCGTGTGTGGCACCACCGACGTCATCCCCTTCACTTCCAGCCCGACTCCCGCGAGCCGAGACAGGTTGGGCGTGGAGCGCAGCTCCGGATTCCCCAAGCTGGTCCTTGAGAGGCCCACACTCTCCATGAAAATCAACACCACGTTGAGCGGGCGTTGCGGCGGGCCTGTCCTCAGCGGCGCGAGGTCGGCGGGGGAGGGCGACGTGAAAACATCCAACCGACGGTCCATCGCCTCCCAGAAGAGCGATTCCGCCAAGGTCTTCTGGAGGGGGCGCAGCTCCTTCCTCGGCCGCTCTCGTCCTTGCGTTTCATTGTAGATGGCGGGGACCAGCAGCAACACGAGCAGGCGGGAAGCCCAGGTGCGCCGATCGGACCCGGCACCCAAGGCGAGGGGCAGAAGGGAAAGCGCCGAGACCACGGCCACCAGAACGTAGTGCCGCGCGTGCAGCTCGCTGGCCACGACCGGCCAAGCCTGATCGAACTGCTCCACCGCGAAGAGCACCGTGTCTACGTCCATCCGGCCACCGGTCACGACGAAGAAGCTCACGTCGCCCATCGAAGCGATCAGCAGCACAAGGGTGGCTGCGTGCATGAAGATTCGGACAAACCGGCGCCACCAGATCGAGGGGAGCCGGGAGGCCAGCGTGTGCACGCCGAACCACACTCCCCAAAACTCCAGCTCTCCAAGCTGAACGTAGAACCGATCCCAGCCCGAAGCAGCGGTGTCGAGTTGGGAAATCGCCCACAGCCGAGCGGCGCAGAGCAGAACGAGCGGAATCGCCGCGGCAAGGGCGAAAGACCGAGCCTCACCCACGGTTGGCGTGAACCAATCGAGCAGGCGCAACAGGCGGGTGCCGAGGGTCCTGATCCGTGCCAACCCGATGCCGGTTGAAGGGCGGCCGCGTAACCGGAAGCACCGGGAACGGATAGGCACGGGCCATGCAACTCCTTGTGGGCAATCCGACGGCACAGTCCGGCAGGAACGCCCGCAGGATCAACCACGCCCGGCGCCTGCTCACCGCCGCGTCGATCGACCACGACTTCCTCCCGACCCGGCCCAACGGCCTCACCGTGCCCGCCGTGCAGAGGGCGCTCGCGGGAGGCGCTTACACCGCGGTGATCTCCATGGGCGGCGATGGCACCTTCGCCGACGTGGCCAAGGGCCTGCTCGCGTCGGGCGTGGACATCCCGATGGCGATGTTGCCCACGGGCACCGCCAACGATCAAGGAAGAAGCTTCGGGCTCGACAGCGGCGCGCGTGATCTTGCCCGCAACGTCAATGTCGTGGCCGCCGGCTACACGGTCCCCCTCGACGCGGGCCGCATCACCGCCTTCGGCAGCCTCGACCAGCCGCTCGGCGCCGACACCTTCTTCGACAGCGCGGGGTGGGGCTTCTCTGCGCTTGTGCTCCGCATGCGCAATCAGGATCGGCGGCTCGTGAACGGGGTGCCGATCCTGCGGGACCTGTACCGGGATCATGCGGTGTACGCGGGCGCATTTGTCCGCGCGCTCATGCTCGCCACCGTTGAAGAGCACCCCTTCGAGGCCGAGGTCACCACGAGCGCGGGCACGGTCTACTACGAAAACCTCACCGACCTGATCCTGAAGAACACCCGGATTTACGCGGGAATGTGGGTGCTGGACCCGACGGGCTCCTCGGAAGACGGCGAACTCGACCTCGTGCCCTTCCGTGGGCGAGAGGAGCTGCTCACCCGCGGGGTCATTCACCACGAGCAGGTGCCGCTCGACGAAACGAATCTCCACGCCGTCGGCCTGACGCTCACGCCGCCGCTGCGCTCCCGCTGGTTCGACATTCGCCTCCACGCGCGGCCCCTCGCGCAGGCCCCCGAGGCCCAGATCGACGGCGAGGAGTGGATCCGGGCCGACCGCTACCGCGTGGAAACGGTGCGCCACGCGCTCCGCCTCGTCGTGCCCGCCGAGATGAGCGGCGCCTGAATGCTCACGTGGCTGGAGGTGCACGTCGACGACGTGCTGCTCGGGCGTGATGCCGCGCGTTGGGCGGAGACGGCGCTGCTGCTCCACGAGGCCGCCGCCGCCGCGGAGTCCGCGGGCGGGCGCCTCAGCTTCCGCGTGCGCGCCCCCTTCGCCCGCGGCGACCGCAGCGGCTTCCTCCTTTCGCTCGTGGCCCGCGGCCACGAGGTCGGCGCGCACGCCCACGCCCGCGACCTTCCGGCCGCGGTCTCCGCGCTCCGCGGCGCCGGCATCCACCCCACGGTGATGGCGCCCGGCTTCGTGCAGGCGGGCCCGCGAGGCGCGCCCGCGCTCGCGTGGCTCGCCCGAGCGCTGGGCGCCGAGGGCCTCACCGACCGCCTCGAGAGCGCGCGGCCCGCGTACGCGGGCTGGCTGCCCCGGCGGCACGCCGCGGGGCCGTGGATGCTTGACGTGTCGGTTTCGCCATTCGCGTGGGGCGTGGTCCGGGAGCGCGGCGGCCGGCTGGTGCCGGCGGCCGGCGACCTCGACTGGGAGGCGCTCGACCGCTGTGCGGGGGTGCAGGCGGGATGGCGGCCGCCTGAAGGCGCCTCACCCTTCTTCGGCGCCACCTTCCACGAACACGACCTCTGCGCGCCTGGCGCACTTCGCGCGGCGCCGGGCGCGATCGAGGGCCTCACGCGCTGGGTGGAGCGCTGGCGGCCCGGTCCCAGCGCGTTGGCGGCAGCGGGCGCGCCGCCGCACGCCGAACGGCCGGCGGCGGCGGGCGCGGTGGGGTGGGTGCAGGCGCGCGCGGAGCAGCTCCGCAGCCGGGCTGCGCTGGGCGGGCCGGTGGCGGCGGGGCCGCAGCACGAAGGGCTTCCCCCGCTCCACGTCGTCCGTGGCGATGCAGCGAGAATTGCGGTCGTCGGCGTGCACGCCGGGTCGGGAGGGCTCCGGGAGCGCCTCGCCTTCCTCGGCCTCCCTGACGACGGTTTTGCACCCTTGGCGGACCTGTGGCTCTACGCTCGCCAGCCGGCCGGCTGGCCCGCGCCCGGCAACCCCGCCCACGCCGACGACGCCCGCGCCGTGCTCGCGGCAGCCGCCCGCGAGCGCCCGGTGGTGATGCTGTCGTGGAGCGGGGGCTGCGTGGCGGCAGCACGAGGGCTCCTCGCGCTGGCGGCGTCGGAGCCGGCGCTGGCGGCCCGGGTGTTCGCCTTCGTGGATGTCGAGGGCCCCGTCGACCGCATGTCGCTCGTGAAGCCTGCTGCGCGGGCGGAGTGGGAGAGCCTCGATCCCCACGACGACGCCGCCTGGGCCGGGCGCGAGCTCATCGAGCTGTTCTCGGCCCTCGCCGCCCTCCCCTCCCCGCCGCGGTACGTTCGCTGGCAGGGCTGCCCCGACCACGTGCATGGCGGCACGCTCACCCACGCCGCTCGGGCGGTCGCGGCGGCACGGTCAGCGGGGCTGCGAGCAGAGGAGGTCCAGGTTCCGGTGCCTCTCGCGCGCGCCCCGGCCGTGTGGAAGGAGAGCCTCCGCGCCCTTGCGGCGTCGGTGTAGGCGCGCCGCCCCGAGTGGCCGTCACCGCCTCGGCTGAGGCCACGTCTTGGGGCTGCGGTTGGCGGCCTGCTGCGGGAGCTTCCCGGCGGCGCGGGCCTGCTCCATGAGCACCTCCTGGGGAATCTGGTCCGGGAAGAACTGGTACCATGGCTCGCCGAAGGTCTTGAAGTCGGGGCGCTTGCGGTTGCCCAGGGCCTCTTGGATGCCGAGAAGTCCGGCGTTCTTGGGGAGGGACGTGAGCCCTCGCGCAACCACCTGCAGGGCCTCCTCGCGGCGCTTGGCTTCGTTGAGCACGTAGGCGTACACCGCCCAGAACATCGCCTCTCTCGAGCCCCCCGATTCGGCTGCCTTCAACACGGCCAACGCCTTGTCGGTTTCGTTAGCGCGATGGTGCACACATGCGAGGAGCGTACGCGAGCGCCAGTCCCGACTCCAAGACTTCACCAACGAGGCCTGCGCGTCGGCGAACTTAGGCTTGCTGGCCGTTATCTGGCGCTGCATCAGCAGCGAGCAGGCCTCGAGGTAGTCGATGGCGCCGATCTGACCGTGCAGCTGCGACTCCACCAGCAGTTGCCAGCGGCCGAGCGGGAGGGCCGCGCGGAGCGTGTCCCGCGCCGCGGCCATGCGCCCCTCCTGGAGGTGCTGCATTGCGGAGGCGGCAATGGCCTCGACCTTCTTTCCGGTGCGTCGGGCCAAGAAGAACCAGACCCCCAACAACGCGAGCAGCGCCGGCGCGAAGCCCGCCACCCAGCTCACGGCGAGGGTGCCGAGGGTGTACGCCAACAGGGCGGCGCCCCCGGCGATGAGGAGGTTGTACATGGCCGGCGCGCTATCCGGATTCAGAAGCCGGTGTCGAACCCGCTTGTCGGTTGGGCGACAAGCACCACCTCGCCGCGCGCGTTGGTGAGGCCACCGCTCGTCGTCGGGCCGCTAAACGTATCGGAGTACTCGTAGGTTCCCGCAAGGCCCTCGCCCTGCCACACCAACGACGAGGCGTACCTGAAGAGGTGTTCGGTCTCCTGCGAGGTGACGAACTGGCCGCGAAGCGTCAGGTCGAAGAGGTTGCAGTTGTCTTCGGCCTCGACGAGCTCCCCCGACCAAGTGGCCTGAACGTTCGTGACCTCGCCGGGATCGCCCATGCGCTCCTTCGCGTCGGTGGTGGCGGCCTTGAGCAGCCCCGTGCTCGACGCCCAGGTGAGCTCCCACTTCGACCATCCGTTCACGAAAACGGCATAGGTCAGGTCGTCGTACTCGGTAGCCGTAGCCTGCAGGTTCGCTCCCTCAGCCTTTGCCGCGTCATCGCCGGTGTCCGCGCTCTCGCCGGTGTCGGTGTTCCCGCTCACGTTCAGCACGGTGTGGAAGGCGGCGTGGGTTCCGTTGAGGCGGCCGGGATCGTTACAATCGGTGTCACAGGCGGTCAGCACTAAGGCGAGGGCCAACATTCAGGGCTCGGGCTGCCCCCGTTGTACCACGGCGATAGGCGGGAGGGTGCTCCCCGCCTCCTTCCCCGCGCTCGACCCCAGCCGTTGTGTGCCCTGCGGCGCCTGCGAGGTGGCGTGCGTATCCGCGCGTACGGGGCGCTCCGACCTTGTTCCCGACGACGTGATCGTCCTTGAACAACGCCGTCTGCGCATCCGACTGGTTGCCGATGTGCCGACGCTCGACGTGTGCGTAAACTGTGCCGAGCGGCCGTGCGTGGCCGTGTGCCCCCACAACGCCCTGCTCGTGTGGCCCAATGGGCGGGTCGACCTCGTGGAGCCTCGATGCACGGGCTGCGGCCACTGCATCGCCGCCTGCACGTACGGAGCGATCCGCCGGGTGAGCGCGCTGGACCTCGCGTACAAGTGCGACACCTGCGCGCCGCTCGGGCACGGTCCCGCGTGCATCGTCGCCTGCCCCTCGGGGGCGCTTTCGCTCGATCTGCGATAAGGCCGGGTCATGGCCATCGAGCTTCGCTGCTTCACCTACATCGACGTGCTTCAGCCCCAAACGGCCTCGTTCTTGGCCACGGTGAGCCGAGGCTACATGCCGCTTGAACGCCAAGCCGCCGTGTTCTTTGAGGTCGCCCCGGGGATGGACGTGAACCTCGTCACCGACATCGCGCTCAAACGCACGTCGTGCACCCCGGGAATGCAGATCGTGGAGCGGCAGTTCGGGTGCCTGCAGCTGCAGCACTTCGACCAGGGGCAGATCCGGGCGGCCGGCGAAGCCGTGCTGGAAACGCTCGGCTTGAAAGAGACCGACCGGCTGCGTCCGCGCCTCGTGAGCGCGCAGACCATCACCGGCATCCACGGCTACCACGCGCAGATGACGAATCGGATGCGGCACGGCAACTTCATCGAGGAGGGCCGCACCCTCTACGTTTTGGAGTGTCACCCGGCCGGCTACGCGCTCATCGCAGCGAACGAGGCCGAGAAGGCTGCGAAGGTCGACATCCTCGAAGTGGTGAGCTTCGGCGCCTTCGGGCGGCTCTACCTTGGCGGCGACGAAGAAGAGATCAAGTGCGCCGCAGCCGCCGCCTTGGCGGTGCTGGAGAGCATCGACGGGCGCCCCAACGAGGGCCCCGGCGCCGCCTTCTACTGAGCCGCACGTTAGCCGCCGCTCGCCAAGGTGAACGGTGCTCTTGTCGGCGACAGCAATCGAGCGGGGGTGGGGCGACCGGCAGGTGCTCCGCGGCTGTGACTTGGTGGTCAAGGATGGCGACCGTATCGGCCTCGTAGGGGCCAACGGCTGCGGCAAGTCCACGCTGCTCTCCATCCTCGCGGGCGACGACGAACCCGACCACGGAGAGGTGGTTCGCAACAGCGCGGTCGGGCACCTGGGGCAGGAGCCGACCCTCCCCGCCGGCACCGTGAACAGCGTGGCACGGCAGGCGCTCAACTGGCACGCCGAGTTGCTCGCAGCTTGGGAAGCTGCCCTCGAACGCGGCGACGAAGCCGAAGTGGGCCGCCTCCAAGGCGTCCTCGACCTCGTGGGCTGGGACGTGGAGCACCAGATAGATGCCGTACTCACCCGCCTGCGCGCTCCCCCCGGCGACGCCGACGTGGGGCCGCTCTCCGGCGGGGAGCGCCGCCGGGTGGCCCTCGCCCGGGCGCTCCTGTCCTCCCCCGACCTCCTGCTGCTCGACGAGCCCACCAACCACCTCGACGCCGAAACGGTGACCTGGCTGGAAGGATTCCTCCAGAGCTTCCGGGGCGGCGTGGTGCTGGTCACCCACGACCGGTACCTCCTCGAGGCCGTAGCCACGCGGATCATCGAGGTGGAGGAGGGGCGCTTGGTGTCGTACGAGGGCAGCTACGGCGACTACCTCATCGGGCGAGCCGAGCGGCAAGCTCGCCTCACACGCGCGGAAGACGAGCGGCAGTCGCTGATCGAGCGTGAAGCGGCGTGGGCGGCGAAGTCGCCGGCGGCTCGGAGCACGAAGCAGAAGGCGCGGCTGGAGCGGCTGGCGGCGCTGCAGGACCAAGAGGGTCCCCGGCGGCAGGGCACCTTCAGCTTCGAGTTGCGCACGGGCACAAAGTTCGGCCGCACCTTCCTCGACGCCCGGGGCTTGCGTAAGTCCTGGGGTGGCCGGCGCATGGTGTGGGACCTCGACCTCGACATGGGCCCCGGCGACCGCATCGGAGTGGTTGGCCCCAACGGCATCGGCAAGAGCACGCTGTTGCAGATGGTGGCCGGCACGCTGGCGCCCGACCGCGGCAGCCTCACCCGCGCACCTCGCGTGAAGGTGGCGGTGCTCGACCAGGAGCGGACCGGGCTCACGGACGCCGACACCGTGTTCGACGCGGCGGGCGGCGGAAACGACCGAGTCGTGGTGGGCGAAGAGACGCTGCACGTGGCCAGCTTCCTGAAGCGTTTCCTCTTCCCGCGCGAGATGCTCGACCAACGGGTGGCGGGCCTCTCCGGTGGGGAGCGGGCGCGCCTCCTGCTCGCGCGACTCATGCTGCAGGGCAGCCACCTGCTCCTCCTCGACGAACCCACCAACGACCTCGATCTCACCACGCTGAGAGTGCTCGAAGAGGCGCTGATGGGCTTCGATGGCGCCGCCTTCATCGTTACCCACGATCGCGCCTTCCTCGACCGCGTGTGTACGGCCGTGCTCGCGTTCCACGGCGACGGCCGCATCGTGCGCTACGCCAGCCGCACCCAGTGGTTGGCGGCGCTCGAAGCCGAGACTCGCGCCGAGGAGGCCGCCGCGGCCGAGGCGGCGAGGGTCTCGGCGAACGCAGCCCGGCTGGCGAGCGGGCGGCCCGAGGGGGCGGTCGGCGTGCGGCAGGCGGGCGGACCGCGGCTGAGTTGGAAGGAGCAGAAGGAGCTGGACGGGCTGCCCGCGAAACTGGAGGCGCTCGAAGTGCAGCGGGTAGACGTGGAGGCCCGGCTCGCCGACCCGCGCACCTGGAAGGGCGGGAACGGCGCGGACGAGGGCCGTCGACTCGCCGAGCTCACCGCCGAGATCGAGTCCTCGTGGGTGCGCTGGGAGGCCCTCGAAGCGAGGCGTTAGCGACGCGGCCTTGCCGAGCCGGCTCCGACTGGCCAAGTGGTGCTGTGATCATCCCCGACTCCATTCCGCACGTGCTCGAGGTGCGGGTCCACCGCGCGGAGCGTCCCCGCGCCGGCTGCCTCGCGGTGTGCATCGAAGTGCCGCACGGCGCAGCGGGCAACGCAGAGTACGCCGCCGTCGCCGACGTTCTCCGGAGCCCCCTCCCCACCTCCCTCGTCGACTTCTTTCACGTGAACACCGACGCCGGGGCCTTTGAGGTGGCCGAAGCCACCGCCCGCCTCCTCTGCGAGCGCGGCGCGGCCTCGATCGTCGTGGTGTTGCGCTCCTGCATCCCGCGCACCTTCATCGACTGCAACCGGGTGCTGGGCGCCTCGCGGGAGGAGTACCGCTCGGGCGGGGTGACGCCAGGGGTGCCGCCGTGGATCACCGATCCGGCCGACCACGCCTTGCTCGTGGCCCGCTACGACGCCTATCAGGCCGCCGTCCAGACCGCGATCGCCACCGTGGGCGAGGCCGGTGGACACATCCTCCTGCTCCACACTTACGCCCCTCGGTCGGTGGGCGTCGAGGTGAGCCCGAACATCGTTGCTGATCTGCACGCCGCCTACCTTCCCGGCACCCTCGAAACCTGGCCGTTGCGCCCCGAAGTGGACCTCATCCACCGCACGCCGGAGGGGCTTCGGACGGTGTCGGAAGTGCGCGCGGCGGCGCTGGGCCGGGAGCTGGCGGCCGAGGGACTCGCGCTCGCCGACGGCGAAACGTACCCGATGCACCCCGTCACCACCGCTTGGGCGACCGTCCATGCCTTTCCGGACCGCGTTGCCTGCCTCGAAGTGCGCCGCGACCTGCTCACCGAGGCGTTCGTGCCCTTCGTGGAGGTCGTCCCGGATGCGGGGCGTTGTGAGCGGGTGGCGAGGGCGCTGGCGGGGTGGTTGGGGGGGGGAGACGGATGAGCCCACCGCCCCGCGTGACGTGGTTGCTGACGCTGGTCCGGGCACAGCCGGGGCCGCAGAGCAGCGGCTCACCAGCGAACTGAAACCTGCTCTTTGCGAAGGGGATCGAGCACGGCGTTGACCTTCGCCGGATCCTTCTTCTCCCCCAGTGTGGCGCCACGCCGGGTGGGCTCGGTGTCGTAGCAGTACGAGTCACCCACCCGGAACGCGCGGACGGAACGATAGCGCTGAGGGAAGCAGATGATCGGGTACGCATGGGTGTCCGTGAAGGCCATGTACGACTCGATGCCAAGGGATGTGGAAAGAGAAAGCATGAGAATCGTGAGGTCCTCGCAGTCCCCTGCCCCCGCCTGGAGTGTCTGCGTGGGCGCCTTGGCGTAGTCGCCCTCCCCCCAGCCGCCACCGCGCGGGTCGCTCCGGTACTCGATCTCATCTTCGTCTGGCGCCTCACTCCCATCGCTGTGCTGGCCTTGCTCGGTCGCGTCCGGGTCCTTCGACTTCGACCTACTCCCCGAGCGATGGCTGGAACGCGGCATCTTCGCGGTACATAGAGCGCTTTAGGCGCAGCGCCCAGATGCACGATCTTGGCGCGGCCCCGCCTGCCTGCGAGCATCACGTCGCCGGCCGCGAAGGCGAGAGCGAGGGCGAGGGCGAGGGCCTCTTTGGGCGACCGAAGTCGTAGGGTGGCGCCTGGGTGGCGGCTCACCCATCGACTTCGGTCGCAGTCCAGCCCCCGCGAACCCCTCACCCCCCGATCACCGTGCTCACCCACACCGCCGACGCGGTTCGCACGGCGACAACGACCGCGCCATCCGCGCTCACGGCCACAGCGGCGTCAACAACGTCCTCAGCGATGGTGAGGCCTCTGGACTCGTCGGTGACGCTGCTGTAGAGCCATACCTTACCTCCGGAACGCCACAACACCCTCGCGCTGCCGTCCGGTGCGCGGGCCACACGCACGAGGTCGGGAACCTCGGTCACTGCGATGCGCACGGGGTCGTCGTCAGCGCCCTCGCGAAGCTCGATCTCGTCGGCCTGCGCGGCGACGACGAGGCCGTCTCCAGCGGCCAGCGCGCGGTAGCCGCGCCCCCATCCCTCTCCCTCGTCCAGCGAGGACCCGTCGTAGGTGAAGCGCGTGCACGCGCCCTCCCCCAGCACCAGCACGTCGTCGCCGTCCAGAACGCAGGCCTCGCCCCCCGAGCCGGTGCGCGCATACGCATAGGCATAGGCATGCGACCGGAATTCCTCGACGGTTCCGCGGAGCAGCAAGACCGGGCCCGATAGGCGTGAGCCGAGCGCGCAGCCCAGCACCGTGACCACCTCGCCGTCCACCTGCACGTCGGTGGCGAGAAACTCCGCAAGGTCGTCGGTGGGCCACCCCCAACCGACCCATCGCCAGCTGTCGCCTCCGGCCGCGTCGATGGAGACCAGCGCCAGGTAGGTGGACCCTTCGGCGTACACGCTCGCGCCGATGGCGTCGACGTAGTCCGCAGGGGCGAAGGCCAGCGGAGCGCCGAAGGCGTAGCCCTCCAACGAGGTGGAATACGCCAGAGCGAAGATGGCGGTGGAAGGGTTCCAGCGTCGGTAGAACGCGGCGGGGCTGTCATCGAGGAGCATCAGGGCCACCTCTCCGTCGGCGAGCGAAGCGAGGCGGGGCCCGCGGGTGTCCCCGGAGGCCGTAGTGAACTGGACGAAACCAGCGCCGTCGGGATCCCCGTCGCAGTCGGCATCCAAGGCGTCGCCGTAGGTTTCGAGGGCGCCCGGCAGGACCGCGGGATCTTCGTCGTTGCAATCGTCCGGAGCCGGAGAGAAGTCACCGTCGGCGTCGTGGTCGTCGTTGCCCGCACAGTCGGAGTCCACCCCATCGTACCAAGCATCGTCGGCGCCGGGGAACACCTCGGGGTCAGCGTCGTCGCAGTCGCCCGCGTACCAGCTGTAGCCATCGCCATCGGCGTCCGCGGGGGCGCTGTCTTCCGTGGGGGCGCAGGCGAGGAGGAGGAGAAGGGGCAGCAGCTTCATGGGGATGTCGCTCAGCGTCAACGATGTAACGGCCCCTTCGACCACGCCGGCGCCCCGCTCTTTCGCGGATCGCTCCCGGCCTCGAAGCCCTCGGGAGTGCGGCGCACGGCTTGGATGGCCGAGAAGGGACGCTCCACGATCCGCACATCGTGCCCGGCGGCGCGGAGCGAGTCGTTGCCGGCAAAATCGGCCTCGCTGAGCACGGCGTTGGGCATCCACTGGTGGTGCCAGCGCGGCGCCGCGACGGCCTCGGCAGCGGGAATGTTGTCCACCAATATGCGCCGCAGAACCTGCCACGTTCCCGTGATGATGAACGGCCCCCCGCTGCCGCCGACCACCACCTCGGGGCGCCCCGCAGCGTCGAGCACCACCGTCGGCGTCATCGAGGACAGCGGACGCTTGCCGGGCTGCACGGCGTTCTGCGTTCCCTGCACCAGTCCGAAGGCGTTGGGGGCCCCCAGGCGGGTGGCGAAGTCGTCCATCTCGTTGTTGAGCACGATGCCCGAGCGGCCCGCGATCAGCTTGCTTCCGAACGAGGTGTTGATGGTGGTGGTGAGCGCAACGGCCCACCCTTCCGCGTCCATCACGCTCACGTGCAGCGTGCCGTGGTCGTCGGGAACCGGGAGCGCCCGGCCGTAGTGCTCCGGCAAAAACGTGTGGTCGGCGCAGTCGGCGCGGACGGCGGCGAAGCGCTCTGCACTCAGCAACGCCGGCACGTTCACGTTGGCGAACGCCGGGTCGCCCCCCCACGCGGAGCGGTCGGCCATGGCGAACTTGGCGGCCTCGACTTCGCAGTGGAGTGAGGTCTCCGCCCAAACAGCGCCCGCCAGCTGGAGGAGCGCGATTCCACCGGAGCTGGGCGGCGGCATGGTGACGAGGGTGCGCCCCGCGAAGACGCCCCGGAGCGGGGTGCGCGGCTCCACGCGGTAGGCGGCGAGGTCGGCCATCGTGAGGGTGCCGCCGGTGCGCTGGGCGGTGTCGACGAAGTCTTGGGCAATCCAGCCGGTGCGGGTAGCCTCGCCGTTCGTCGCGGCCCACGCCTGAAGTGCCTCGGCCAACCGAGGCTGCCGGTTGCCGACGAGAAAGAGCGCCTCCATCTCGGGCGAGGTCTTCCGCGCAGACTCCAACCACGCCCCGGTCGGGAAGCCGTCGGTTGCGAGGCGGACCGCGGGGGCGGCGATAGTGGAGAGCGAGGCGCGGCCGAAGCGGGTGTGAAGGTCAGCCAGTCCGATACCCTGCGTGGGCACGGCCACGGCCAAACCCCCCACGGTGCTCGAACCCCCCCCCGCGAACGCCTCCATCGAGGCCCCCGCCGGCGCCACCTCACGAAAGTCGATGGCCACCGCCTCACCCCGCGGTGGCACCACCAC